>JBFWQW010000017.1:0-36885 GCA_050249235.1 Acidimicrobiia bacterium
CACGCTGGCGGTGCTCGCCACGCCGTCGGGCGCGGCCTTCCAGGTGGCCTGCACCCACCTCGACGCCCGGTCGGCCGACCGGCGCCGCCGCAGCCTCGAGCAGCTAGCGGGCTGGCTCGACCCGGCCCTTCCCCGGGTGGTGCTCGGCGACCTGAACGCCGAGCCCGGCGACCACGAGTTGGCCCCGCTGGTCGCAGCCGGCCTGCGCGACGCCCTCCCGGCCGGCGCCGGCGGCACCAACCACGACTTCTCCGGTCGGCTCGACGGCCGTCGCATCGACCACATCTTCGTGAGCGGTGCAGTGGAGGTGGCCGCCGCCAGGGTGGCCCACCCCCGGCCGGGCGGCCGCCTGCCGTCCGACCACTGGCCGGTGGTCGCCGAGCTCCGCCTGCCCGGCTGAGACGCGGCTCTAGCCTTCGGCCGGTGACGCCCGAGGAGGCGATGGCGATCGCCATCGAGGAGGCCGAGCGGGCCGGCGCCGACGGCGAGGTGCCCGTCGGCGCCGTCGTCCTCGGCGCCGACGGGCGGGTCCTGGCCCGCCGCCACAACGAGCGGGAGCAGCACCGGGACCCGCTCGCCCATGCCGAGCTGCTGGCCATCGCCGACGCGGCCCGGGCCGTCGGCGACTGGCGCCTCACCGGCACGACGGTCGTCGTCACCCTCGAGCCCTGCCCGATGTGCGCCGGCGCCCTCGTCGCGGCCCGGGTGGCGAGGGTGGTGTTCGGGGCCACCGATCCGAAGGCCGGTGCCTGCGGCACGCTGTACAACCTCTGCGCCGATCCCCGCCTCAACCACGCGGTCGAGGTGGTGCCCGGCCTGCGGGCCGACGACTGCGGCCGGCTGCTCAGCGCCTTCTTCGCCGCCCGGCGGGGCCGGTAGTCTTCCCCGGCTGTCCGGGAGAGGTGCCAGAGCGGACGAATGGGACGGTCTCGAAAACCGTTGAGGGCGCAAGTCCTCCGAGGGTTCGAATCCCTCCCTCTCCGCCATGCCGGGGACTCCGTCCCCGCTCGCTGACGCTCGCGCCCCATGGCCGCCGGGCGAGGTGCTGAAGGCGGGGAGCCCTCCGGGTCCGTGGACGGCGAGGCTTCGAAGCCCTGACTTGTGACCGTCCCGTGCCCGGGGCGACGTCCGCCGGTGCTTCCCTCCCGGTACGGTCCCTTCCTGGCGTGCCGGGAAGCCTGGTCGGCGAACTTCGTCGTCGCGACCGAACAGGAGTCCTTCCGTGCCGCACCAGCACAAGGCCCAGGTGGCCGACCATCTCGAGGGATGGTCGTTGCTCGCAGCCGACGGCCCGGTTCTCGCCAGCGGTCTCGCCTCCTCGCCGCTCGCGGTGCCCGCCTTCTTCCTCGGGTGGATCGGCTTCGGCATGGCCGTCGGTCGCGGCCTCGGCCGGCGGGGCCATGACCGGCAGCTGATGACGGCGCTCGGCGCGGGGCTCGGGCCGCTGATGCTGGTGGTGGGCTCCGAAGCGCGTCGCCGTGAGGGGCGGGCGGTCCCGCTGGTGCTGTCCCCCGGCATCGACCGTGGCGGCGACCTCGACGTGCTGGTCCTCGTCCAGCACGACCCCGACCACGTCCGCTCCCTGCTGCCGACGATCGAGGCGGTGGCGCCCGACGTCGGGACGCTCACCCTCGCCCGAGCGGTCGCCTACGAATGGCTCGAGGACGATCCCGACGGTCCCGACGACAACGACGTCGTGTCATCTGCCAGGTCGGCGTTGGTCGCGGCCCGCGAGCTGGTCCCGATCACGAGCCCGAGACTCGTCGTGTTCCCGGGGAGCGCGGACATGGCAGTTCGCCGGTTCGCCGAGTCGCGCCGCCGCACGCTGGCGCTCTTCGCCGTCGACGACGCCACCGCCGCCTCGAACCGCGGCTAGCGGTGCTCCTCGGGCTGCTGGCGTTCCACGCCCTCGCCGGCGTGGGTGTGCTGAGCGCCGGCCGGCGTCTCGGCCGGCGGGGGCTTCTCGTCGGCGGGGCCGCGCCCGCCGCCACGATCGTCTGGGCGGCGGCGAACGGCGCTGGCGTCCTCGACGGCGACGCCGTCACCGGCAGCGCCGACTGGGTGCGGCAGCTCGGCCTGGGCCTCGACGTGCGTCTCGACTCGTTCGCCTTGCTGATGACCGTTCTCGTGTCGGGCATCGGCACGCTCGTCTTCGTCTACGGGTGGCACTACTTCGGCCCGTCGGAGAGGGCGGGTCGCGCCGCCGGCCTGCTCACGCTGTTCGCCGGCTCGATGCTCGGTGTCGTCCTCGCCGACAACCTGCTGCTGCTGTACGTGTGCTGGGAGCTGACCTCGATCACGTCCTACCTGCTGATCGGGATCGACGACGCCGACCCCGAGGCTCGGGCAGCCGCGCTGCACGCGCTGCTGGTGACGGGGTTGGGTGGCCTTGCCATGCTCGGCGGGTTCGTGCTGATCGGCCAGGAGGCTGGCACCTATCAGATCTCGAGCATCCTGACCGCTCCACCGACCGGTACGACGACGGCGGTGGCCCTCGTCCTCGTCCTGCTCGGGGCGTTCACCAAGTCGGCCCAGTACCCCTTCCACAGCTGGCTGCCGGCGGCGATGGTGGCGCCGACACCGATCAGCGCCTACCTGCACTCGGCTGCGATGGTGAAGGCGGGCGTGTACCTCGTGGCTCGCCTCGCCCCGGCGTTCGCGGCCGTCGGCATCTGGCGGCCGCTCGTCCTCACCGTCGGGCTGGTGACGATGGTGGCTGCAGGTCTTCGTGCCCTGCGGCCCCATGACTTGAAGCAACTGCTCGCCTTCGGGACGATCAGCCAGCTCGGCTTCATGGTGGTCCTGCTCGGCATCGGCCGTCCGGAGGCGACGGCTGCCGGGTGCGCCCTGCTGCTCGCCCACGGCCTGTTCAAGGCGGCGCTCTTCATGGTCGTCGGGATCGTCGATCACGAGGCGCACACCCGCGACGTCCGAGACATCCCCGTCCTCGGTGCTGGTTGGGCCCCGACCCGTGTGGTGGCGCTGGTCAGCGCCGCATCGATGGCGGCGATCCCGCCCCT
Source organism: Acidimicrobiia bacterium (assembly GCA_050249235.1). Classification (GTDB taxonomy): domain Bacteria; phylum Actinomycetota; class Acidimicrobiia; order Acidimicrobiales; family CADCSY01; genus JAEKLB01. The sequence goes on from JBFWQW010000017.1 coordinate 3,021, forward strand.
GGCAGGGTTCGTCGCCAAGGAAGAGGCCTACGGCGCGCTGGTGCACGGCGGCTCCGGCGACCGGCTGGTGCTGGGAGGGATCGTGGCCGGTTCCGTGCTGACCGTCGCCTACAGCATCCGCTTCGCCGCCGCACTCGTCCGCCCGGACCTGATCACCGGCCCCTCCGAGGGGCGGTCGGTGTCGACGCACGGTCCAGGCGCCGGCTTCGTGCTGCCTGCCGCCCTGCTGGCCGCCGGGACGGTGCTGCTGGGCGTCGCGCCGGGCGTGTGGTCCGGCCTCGTCGACCGCGCGGCCGGTTCCCTCGACCCCTCGTCGGGCACGCACCTCGAGCTCTGGCATGGCTTCACGGCACCGCTCACCCTGTCGCTGCTGACCCTCGCGGCGGGACTGTTGGTCTTCTCGTGGAGGCGGCCGGTCGCCGTGGCCCAGGCCCGTCTCGCTCCGGCGGTGACAGCCGCCCACGCCTACGACGGGGCCGTCCGGGCTGTGCTGCGGGGTTCGGCACGGGTCACGAGCATCGCCCAATCGGGCTCGCTGCCCATCTACTCGGCGGTCATCCTGGCGACGGCCGCCGTCGTGCCCGGCGTCGCCCTGGTCTCGGGCAGCTGGTGGCCGGGATGGCCCGACCTGGTCAGCCGTCCGGCCCACATCCCCATCGCCGCCCTGCTGGTGGCGGCCGCCACCGCCGCCACGCTGGCCGAGCGCCGCTTCGCCGCCGCCCTCTTCCTCGGCGTCGTGGGCTACGGGATGGCCATCTTGTTCGTCGTGCAGGGCGCTCCCGATCTCGCGCTCACGCAGTTCGCGGTCGAGACCCTGTCGGTCGTCGTCTTCCTGCTCGTGCTGCGCCGGCTGCCGGATCGCTTCGAACGGCGCACGCCGGCCGTAGGGCGGCTCGCCCGGCTGGCCGTGTCGGGCACCGTCGGCGCGTTCGTCGTGCTGATGGCCATCGCAGCGTCCGGTTCGCGGACGGAGCCGTCCGTCTCGCGTGAGATGTCCGAGCTCGCACTGCCCGAAGGCGATGGCAGGAACGTCGTCAACGTCATCCTCGTCGACATCCGAGGCCTGGACACCTTGGGCGAGATCACCGTGCTGGTCGCGGCCGGGCTCGGCATCGTGGCGCTCGCCCGCGCCGGGGAGCGGCCACGGCCTCGCCCGACCTCTCGCTCGGCTCCGCGTCGCCGGGAGGTCCCGCGCCCGTGACACCCCGTCGCTCCCTGGTCCTCGACACCACGCTGCGCTTGGTCACCGACGCCGCGCTGGTGCTGTCCGTGTACCTCCTCTTCGCCGGGCACAACCAGCCCGGTGGCGGGTTCGTAGGAGGCCTCGTCGCCGGTTCCGCCGTCGCCCTGCGCTACATCGCCGGTGGCCTCCAAGAGATTCACGCCACGGCCCCCATGCGGCCATGGACCTTCCTGTCCGTCGGGCTGGCCCTCGCCGCGGGTGCCGCGCTCGTGCCCGTCGCCTTCGGACGGGCGCCGCTCGACCAGCGTGCCTTCGAAGGGCAGCTCGCCGTGCTCGGGGACCTCAAGCTCACGACGGCCACCGTCTTCGATGGCGGTGTGTACCTGATCGTGATCGGGCTCGTGTTCATGATCTTCGAAGGCCTGGGTGAGGACTGGCGCGACGGCTCGTCCGGCGAGGACGTCGCATGACCGTCCTGCTCGCCCTCACCGCCGGGTTCCTCTGCGCGGCCGGGACCAACCTGGTCCTCGGCCGCCAGCTCAGCAGGGTCGTCATCGGCATCGGCCTCATCGGTCACGGTGTGAACGTCCTCCTGGTGCTCTCCGGGGGCGACGGAGGCGATCCCCCGTTCGTCGGCGGGAGCGTCGAGGACTTCTCCGACCCGCTGCCGCAGGCGTTCGTCCTGACGGCCATCGTGATCACCTTCGGCGCCATCGCGTTCCTGCTGTCCCTCGCCTTCCGGAGCTGGCGGGTCACGGCCGACGACGAGGTCGAGGACGACATCGAGGACCGGCGGATCGCGCACGAGGCGCACCTCGCCGAGGACGGGGCCGAGACATGACGGTGCTGCTCGCCGGCCCGATCCTGTTGCCCCTCCTCGGCGCGGCCGTCTCCATCGGCCTCGGGCGGTCGAGGGTCGCCCAGCGGCTGATCGGCGTGGTCACGCTCGGCTTCGTCGCCGCCTCCAGCGTCGTGCTCCTCGTCCGAGTCGACACCGATGGCACCGCGTCCGTGCAGGCGGGTGGCTGGGAGGCGCCGATCGGCATCACGCTCGTGGCCGATCGGCTGGCCGCGATCATGCTGGTCATCGCCGTCCTGATGCTGCTGGTGGTGCTGATCTACGCAATCGGCCAGCCGGGCGCCGAGGAGGATCACGTCGGCTTCCATCCCGTGTACCTCATCCTGGCGGCCGGCGTGGCCGCCGCGTTCCTCACCGGCGATCTGTTCAACCTGTTCGTCGCCTTCGAGGTGATGCTCATGGCGAGCTATGTCCTCATCACGCTCGGGGGACGCGCCGAGCAGGTGCGCAGTGGCATGACGTACGTCGTCATCAGCCTCCTCGCGTCGACGCTCTTCCTCCTCACCCTCGCGTTCGTGTACGCGTCGACCGGGACGGTCAACCTTGCCGACCTGAGCACCAAGGTCGCCGACCTTCCCAGCGGCGTGCGTAGCGGTCTCGCCCTGCTCCTGATCGTGGTGTTCGGCATCAAGTCGGCCATCTTTCCCCTGTTCTTCTGGCTGCCCGACAGCTATCCGACCGCCCCGACGCCGGTGACCGCCGTCTTCGCCGGACTGCTCACCAAGGTCGGCGTCTACGCGCTCCTCCGGACCCAGACCCTGCTGTTCCCGCCGGACACGCAACCCGGGACGCTGCTGCTCGTCGTGGCAGGCCTCACGATGGTCGTCGGGGTCTTCGGCGCCATCACCCAGAACGACGTGAAGCGGATCCTGTCGTTCCACATCGTGAGCCAGATCGGCTACATGGTCATGGGCCTCGGGCTGTTCACCGTCGCCGGCATGGCCGCCGCTGTCCTCTACATCGTCCATCACATCGTGGTGAAGACGACGCTGTTCCTCGTCGCCGGACTCATCGAGCAGCGGACGGGCACGGCGCATCTCGACGACCTCGACGGGCTGCGCCGGCTCGAGCCGGCGCTGGCCGTCCTGTTCATCCTCCCCGCGCTCAGCCTCGCCGGGATCCCCCCGTTCTCCGGGTTCGTCGCCAAGCTGGCACTGGTCCAAGCCGGTCTCTCGACGGGCGAGCACCTCATCGTGGCCGTGAGCCTCGCGGTCAGCCTGCTCACCCTGTTCTCGATGACGAAGATCTGGGCCAACGCGTTCTGGGGTCCCGGTCGGGAGAACGGTGACACCCCCAGGCTGACCACGTCCCGGCGAACCCTCATGGTCGGCTCGACCGCCAGCCTCGTCGTGCTCAGCCTCGCCATCGCCGCCGGCTCGGGGCCGCTCTACAGCCTCTCGGAGCGGGCCGCGCTGGAGTTGATCGACCCGAGCACCTACGTCGACGCCGTCCTGGTGCCGTGAAGATCGTCCGAATCGCCAACATGGTCGTCCTCTGGCTGGCTCTCTGGTCGGACGCATCGCCGGCCAACGTCCTCGGCGGCGTGGCCCTGGCCGGAGGGATCGTCGTCCTCTTCGACACCTGGCACGACGGCACGATCGTCGTCCGCCCTCTGCGCGTCCTGAGGTTCGGGCTGCACTTCCTCTTCAAGCTCGTCCAGGCGAGCCTGGTGGTGGCCCGGACGATCGTGACCCCACAGCACCGGATCAACACCGGCATCGTCGCCGTCCCCCTCAGGGGTTGCTCCGATGCGGTCGCGACGCTCGTCGCCGACGCGATCAGCCTCACCCCCGGCACGCTCACCCTGGAGGTGCGACACGACCCGCTCACGCTGTTCATCCACGCCCTCGACGTGCGCAACGTCGAGCAGGTCCAGGCCGACGTGCGCAGGCTCGAGGTCCTCGCCGTGCAGGCATTCGGCCCGAGAGCTGCCGTCGACGAGCTCGCCGTGGACGACACGACCTCCTGGAGAGGGAGGACGAGATGATCACCGTTGCCACCGTCCTGCTCGTCGCGGGGGGCGCATGCTTCGTCGTGCGCGCCGTCAAGGGCCCTTCACTGGCTGATCGGATCGTCGCCATCGACGGCCTCGTCGTCTCGATCGTCGCCGCCGTCCTCCTCCACTCCGTCCGCACCGACACGGCCAGGTTCCTCGACACCGGCGTGGTCGTGGCCCTGGTCGGCTTCCTCGCGACGACCGCGGGTGCGCGCTTCGTCGAACGGCGGGGAGGCTGACGTGGGCGACACCGTCGCCGCCGCCCTCGCCGTCACCGGGGCGACCTTCGTGCTGCTCGCCGGTGTGGGGGTCCTGCGCTTCCCCGACGTCTACGCCCGCATGCACGCCGCCACGAAGGCCAGCACCCTCGGCATGGCCCTCATCGGAACGGCCACGACCGTCGCGCTCGACGATGGTCGCCCCAAGGCCCTCATCGCGGTCGTGTTCATCTTCCTCACCGCGCCCAGCGCCGCCCATCTCGTCGGCCGCGCCGCGTACCGCGCCGAAGGCGTCGAGATCGACCTGGCCGCCCGGGACGACCTCGCGGCCCTCATGGACGAACGGGGCGAGGACGATGTCCGCTAGGCCAAGCGCGACGTCCAGCTCGCGGTGACCACGCCCGGACCGTGGCCTATCCTCCCCGAGGCGTGCCGGGAAGGCCTGGTCGGCGACATCGAGAAATCCGGAGGACCAGTCTTGCGCAGCGGTCGCTCGTCGGCAGCGCCGTCCACGACGGATCGGGGCACCGGTCGGACGTCGAGAGCAGCGGGCGCGGTGGGGATCTGCCTGGCTCTCCTGCTCGCCTGCGCGGGGCTCGCCGCCGTCGCAACCGCCACGGGCTCTCCGGGTGGCCCTCCCGGAGGCGCGACCGAGGAGGCGACCACCGAGGCCGTCGCCGCCGGCCGTCAGCGCACCCGAGGCCGGCGCTTTCTACGCCTGGCATCGCCGCGGCCCCGCCCCCGTCGGAAGGGTCGCATCTCGTCGCCGGCGCCCGGTCTGCGGCCGGGGTCGGTCCTGGCGACCCGGTCCGCGCCCAGGCGAGGACCCCCACCTCCCGCGGCCTGAGCCAGCGCCGGTGCACGGCGCGCCACCGCGCGTCCCCGGCCGCGCGGTCGACTCACGATCGCGCGCGGAGGAGGACCCATGGATGGCGCGAACCCTGCCGACCCCGACCCCGACCCCGACCCCGGTTGCAGCCCGGGCCCGGCGACCACGCCGACCGCGCCGGCCGTGCGGAGGCGCAGACGGTGACCGGCCTTCAGGTCCTGTTGGGCGCCATCGGCGGCACGATGGTCGCGATCGTCATCACCGCCGGCCGACTCTGGCTCGTTCGCCACGTCGCCGAACCGAACGGGGACGGCCGGCCGAGCCACGGATCACGTGTCGTCCGACCCCACCGGGAGGCGCTCGATCGCAGCGACCCTCCGCGGTGGAGGTGACCCGGCCGGTGCGCCATCGTCCCGACGTCCTCGGTCCGGTCGCCGTCGCCGCCGGGCACGAACCAGGCCACGACACCTCGGCCGTCGCGGCAAGACGGTCGGCCCGTCGGCTCCGGTCGCCGGCGCCGTCCGGAGAGGTCCGACCCGCCGGTTCCCGGCCGCCGGTCGCGGCCCCTCCGCTAGAGCCACCTTCCATGACAACAGCGCCGCCGTTCGATCGCCGGCCCCTCCCCGAACGGAGATCCCGATGCCCGCGCCAACCGCAATGGTGATGTCAGCCACCACGACCGGGGCGACCAGCGACTTCGCCAGCTTCGACGTGCCGACGTGGGTTTGGATCGCCCTCATCGGTGCCATCACTACGATGCTGGTCGTCGACCTCCTGCTGGTCCACCGCACCGCGCACGTCATCACCATCAAGGAAGCCGCCATCGAGTCCGCCGTCTGGATCTCGATCGGGCTCGCCTTCGGCCTCGTCCTCCTGGTCTGGCAGGGAGGCCAGGCCGGGGGTGAGTACTACGCCGGCTTCCTGATCGAGAAGAGCCTCTCGATCGACAACGTGTTCGTGTGGGCGGTGATCTTCGGGTTCTTCGCCGTCCCTCGGGAGTACCAGTTCCGCGTGCTGTTCTGGGGCATCTTCGGCGCGCTCGTGCTGCGCGGCATCTTCATCTTCGCCGGCGTCTCCCTCATCACGCGCTTCGAGTGGATCCTCTACGTCTTCGGCGCCTTCCTGCTCTACACGGCATGGAAGATCGTCCATCACGACGAGAGCCGACAGGTCGACTACAACGCCAACATCGCCATGCGGCTCGTGCGCCGCGTGGTGCCGACCACGCCCAACTACGACGGACAGAAGCTGTTCACGCGCCAGAACGGCAAGCGGTTCGCCACCCCGCTCTTCGCGGTGCTCGTGCTCATCGAGGCGACCGACGTCGTGTTCGCCGTGGACTCGGTGCCCGCGATCCTCGCCGTCAGCCGCGAGCCGTTCATCGTCTTCGCGGCCAACGCCTTCGCCATCCTCGGGCTTCGCTCCTTGTACTTCCTGCTCGGTGGCATGCAGGGCAGGTTCCGCTACCTCAACGTCGGACTCGGCGTCATCCTCGCGTTCGTCGGGGTGAAGATGCTCCTCATCGGTGAGCCCTTCGAGGTCCACCTCCCGACCTTCGTGTCCCTCGGCTTCATCGCCGCCGTCATCACCGTCGCCGTCGTCGCATCCATGCGGGCCGACGCCCGCGACCACCACGCCACGACCTCGCCGCAGCCCGACCTCGTGGTCACCGACAGCGCGGTCGACCGTGGTGGCGATCCCGACGGCTCCCCGAACGACACCTGACAACGCCGGATGTGAGCTCCCCGAACGATGCGGGCGGCCGCGTCCCGGACACGCCATGCTGCACGTCATGAACGAGGAAGCCCGTGCGACGGACGATCGCGCCCCGGAGCCTGACCCGGCGGAGCTGGCCCGTGGCCGGCTCGAGTCCTTGCTGGCGACGATCGCCGGAGGGTCGGCGGCGATCTGGCTCCTGAGCGTGGTCGTGAGCGTCTGGTCGCGGTGGGACGACGAGTACTTCGGGTCGAGCACCTCCGACCGGGCCCAGCTGGTCACCCTCTCGCTCGCCAACGCCTGGGGCTACCTGCTCGTCACGACGGCCGCCGTCCTCGGGATCGTCCTGCTCCGATCCCGACGAATGGACTGAACCGGGCCCGTCGTGCCGCGGTCCCTGCGACCGTGACGACCCCTTGCGGTCGCGGGACGTGCACCAGGGTGGGGCGGCGGGGACGGAGTCCCCGGCATGGCGGAGGGGGTGGGATTCGAACCCACGGTGGGTTGCCCCACACACGCTTTCCAAGCGTGCCGATTCGGCCGCTCTCGCACCCCTCCGAGGGGCGGCACAGGCTAGCGCCCGGTAGGGTCGTGCCCGCGTAGCAGCCGGGTCCTGTGCAACGGATCCCCGTGAACCGAGTCAGGGCGGGAACGCAGCAGCTCTCAGCGGGTCGAACCGTGTGCCGCAGATCGCCTGGCTGCTACGCACTTCAGCCCCTCCGCCGATCGGTCACGTCCATCACGTCCGGGCTGGTCCCCTGCTCCTCCGTCGCCGAGAGGCCCCTTGCGCACGGACGATTCGGGCCACCGGGCGCCTGCGGCGCACCCCGTGGTCCTCAGTGGGCCACCATGCCGACGATGGGCCGGGCCAGGCCGGGCTCGACCACCGAGCCGAGGAACGGGGCGTCGCCGTAGGCGAACACCCCGCCGTCGGCGGCCACGAACCAGTAGCCCTCGCCGGTGGCGGTGGCGGCCATGCCGACGATGGGCTGGTTGAGCCGGACGGCCCCGGTCGAGCCGTGGAAGGCGGCGTCGCCGAAGCTGAAGATGCCGCCGTCCCGTGCCACCAGCCAGTAGCCGTCGCCGAAGGGAGGGGCGGCCAGGCCGACCACCGGCTGGGCCAGCGTGGTGCCGCCCATCGACCCGAGGAAGGTGGCGTCGCCGAACGCGAACACCCCGCCGTCGGCGGCGACGAACCGGTAGCCGGCACCGGTCGGGGTCGGGGCCATGCCGACGATGGGCTGGTTGAGCTGCATGGCGCCGGTCGAGCCGTGGAAGGCGGCGTCGCCGAACGCGAAGATGCCGCCGTCCCGGGCGACGAGCCAGTAGCCCCCGCCGGTCGAGGTGGACGCCATGCCGACGATGGGCTGGTTGAGCGCGATCGAGCCGGTGGACCCGTGGTAGGTGGCGTCGCCGAAGGCGAAGATGCCGCCGTCGGCGGCCACCAGCCAGTAGCCCCGTCCCGACGGCGTGGTGGCCATGCCGACGATGGGCTGGTTGAGCCGGATGGCCCCCGTCGACCCCTGGAACGGCGAGTCGCCGAAGCCGAAGACGCCACCGTCGCCGGCCACCAGCCGGTACCCGTTCACGCCGGACCACACCTGGCCGAGCTCGGCCGAGGCGCTGCCGTCGGCGGAGACGGCGGCGACCGTGGTGCGGCCCGCGGCCAGCGACGTGAACGAGAAGGCGGCCCGCCCGCCGGCGGTGGGGATGGTCCAGAGCGACCCGGCGGCGGCGACGGTCCCGGCCGCCACCAGCCGGCCGAACGGGTCGACGGCGAGGACGCCGCCGCCGTCGGGCGTCGGCGCGGCCGCCACCACGGGAAGGGCCGACAGCTCGTCGAAGCCGTCGGTGCCGGTGAGCGGCGTGGCCGTGCCGAAGGGGTGCACGCCGCCGTCGGCGTCGACGATCACGTAGCCGTCGGCCGCGATCGGGACGATGGCGGCCGCCTCCGGGCCGCTCACCGGCAGACCCCCGGCATCGACCGCGTCGCCGAAGGCGTGGACGTCGCCCTCGTCGGTGAGCATCCAGTAGCCGTCGCCCGACGGGGTCAGCGCGGCGTCGACGATCGTGACGTCGAGGTTGCCGGTCGAGCCCCAGAACTGGGCGGCACCGAACGCGAACACGCCGCCGTCCTCGGCGACGACGTGGTAGCCCGACCCGTCGGGCTGGAGCAGCGCCGTCATGATCGGGCGGTTCAGCAGGATGGCGCCGGTGTCGCCGTGGAAGCCCAGCCCGAAGGGGAACACCTCGCCGGCCGCCGTGACCAGGAGGTAGACGCTGTGGTCCGTCGCCATCGCCACGAACGGGGCCTGCACGTCCTCGTGGGCGGCGTCGCCGAGCCACGGCGCGGCCCCGAAGGCGACGACCTCGCCGAGGGCGTCGAGCATCCAGTAGCCGTCGCCGGCCCCGGTGCCGTGCACGCCGACGTCGGTGACGAGATGGCCGGGGAAGACCACGCCCCCGTTGCCCGGGGCGGTGCGGTCGGCGAAGTGGACGAGGGTGCCGTCCGGCTCGGGGTTGCCGCTGCCGTCCTCGAAGGTGCCCGTGACGGTGATGGTCTCCGAGGCCGCCCGGGCGTGGTCGCGGTCCTGGGTGGCAGTGACCGAGGGAGCGGCGGCCCGGACGGGTGCGACACCGAGGGCGACCGCGCCGGCGACGAGCACGGCGGCGAGCTGGCGGGTTCGACGGGAGGGCATGGGGGCTCCTTCGAGTGGGGCCTCGTTCTCCACGGTCGGGGCCGGCGGGACCGGAGGCGCGGGGGAGCCGCCGGGGGTTCGGGGGTGGGAGGCCAGGCCTCGGCAGCCACTGTAGGGATGCACGACTCGCAGGCGGGCGCGGCGGGGCGGCCCGGTGCCCGGGCCCGGGTTCCGGTGGCCCCGCACCGTCGTAGGGTGCGGGCGTGTTCCAGTCGCTCTACCGGCGCTACCGCCCGCAGCGATTCGGCGAGGTCCGGGGCCAGGACCACGTCACCGCCGCCCTGCGCAACGCGGTGCGGGACGGCACCGTCGCCCACGCCTACCTGCTGAGCGGCCCGCGGGGCACGGGCAAGACGTCGTCGGCCCGCATCCTGGCCAAGGCGCTGAACTGCGAGCAGCCGGAGGGCGGCGAGCCGTGCGGCACCTGCGAGTCGTGCGTGGCGGTGGAGGCGGGTCGGTCGCTCGACGTGATCGAGCTCGACGCGGCGTCGAACAACGGCGTCGACGCCATGCGCGACCTGGTGGCCCGGGCCTCGCTCGGCACGGGGGGCCGGGCCAAGGTGTACATCGTGGACGAGGTCCACATGCTCTCGACGGCGGCGTCGAACGTGCTGCTGAAGCCGCTCGAGGAGCCACCGGCCCACGTCACCTGGGTGCTGGCCACCACCGATCCGCAGAAGGTGCTGCCCACCATCCGGAGCCGCACCCAGCACTTCGAGTTCCGCCTCTTGGCCGCCTCGGTGCTGGCCGACCACGTCCGCTGGGTGGCCGCCGACGCCGGGCTGGCGCTCGACGACGCGGCGGTCGAGCAGGCCGTCCGCCGGGGCCGGGGCTCGGCCCGCGACACGCTCTCCGCCCTCGACCAGATCGTGGCCGGCGGCAGCGTGGCCGACGACGACGCGCCGGTCGACGAGCTGGTGGAGGCGCTCTGCGAGCGGGACACCGGCCGTGCGCTGGCGGCGGTGGCCATGGCCGCCAACGGCGGTCGGGACATCCGGGGCCTGGCCGAGTCGCTGCTGGCCAGCCTGCGCGACGCCCTGCTGGCCGTCCTCGCGCCCGACGTCGTGGCCCTGCCCGACGACGCGCTGGCCCGGGTGTCCGACCAGGGTCGCCGGCTCGGCCCGCCGGCGATCACCCGTGCCCTCGATGCCGTCGGCCAGGCCCTGCTCGACATGCGGGAGGCGCCCGATCCCCGGGTGAGCTTCGAGGTCGCCCTGGTGCGGGTCACCCGGCTCGAGCTCGACACCTCGCCGGCCGCGCTGGTCGAGCGGCTCGAGCGCCTCGAGCGGGGCCAGCGCACCGCACCGGCGGCGGTGTCGGGGGCCCCCGAGCGGCCGGGCGAGGCTCCCGCTCCCGCCGCGCCGACGCGGCCGGCGGAGCCGGGCGCGGCCGGCTCGGCGCTTCCTCGCCGGCCGGGCCCGCCGCCGGCGGCAGCGCGGGGTGGGGCGGCCGAGCGGGTTGGGGCGGCGGACGGTGGAGGGACCGCGGACGGTGGGGCGGCCGGGACGGCTGTGGCCACCGGCGTCCCGGCCGCCCCTCCGGCGTCCCGGCCCGCCCTCGGCGCCCTGCGCCGCCCACCGTCGGCGGCCGCCGCGGGGCCCACCCCGGCGCCGGCTCCGGCTCCGTCGGCTGCTCCCTCGGCCGCCCCGACCCCCTCGCCGGGCCCGGCGGCCGGGGACCCGGCACCGGCCGCCCCGGGCGACGCCGCCTTCCCGAGCCGGGACGAGCTGGCCCTGGCGTGGGGCGACACCGTCCTGCGGTCGCTGAAGGCGAGGGTGAAGGGGCTCTACGGCAGCGGTCGCTTCGTGGCGGTCGACGACGGCCACGCCGTGTTCGGCTTCGAGAGCGCCACGCTCGGCGAGATGGCCGACCAGGCCCGGCCCGACGTCGAAGCCGCCCTCACCGCCCACTTCGGTCGACCCGTCCGGGTCCGCATCGTCGTGGCCCCGGTCGGCCCCTCGGCCGGCGATGCGCCGGCGGAGGACGAGCTCCCCGACGTCGCCGACCTGGTCGACCTCACCGACGCGCCACCGGATGCCCGCTCGCCCATCGACCACCTCCGCTCCGCCTTCCCCGGCGCCGAGCTCCTCCCTCCCGACGACCCCACCTAGCCCGCCCTCCCTTCCGTTCTTGTCGACGGAGCCGGGATCGTCCCGGCTCCGTCGACCGAGAACGGGCACGGCATGGCGGGTCGGTGTCGGTGGCGGTGCTTAGGCTCGGGAGGTGGCAGACACACCGGCCGAGCAGCCCGACCTCAGCGCCCTCTTCGAGCAGGCCCAGCAGCTCCAGGCGTCGCTCCTCGGGGGCGGCGCCGGGCAGACGTTCGAGGGCGTGGCCGGCGGCGGCGCGGTCAAGGTCACCGTCACGGCCGCCGGCGAGTTCCAGCAGGTGACGATCCGGCCCGACGCCGTCGACCCCGACGACGTCGCCATGCTCGAGGATCTCGTCCTGGCCGCCGTCCGGGATGCCAGCGCCCAGGCCTCGGCTGCCGCCCAGCAGGGCCTCGGCGCCATGCTCGGCGGCCTCCTCGGCGGCGACCAGGGCTGACCGGCCCCGCTTCCCGCCCGTGTACGCCGGACCCGTCCAGGACCTCATCGACGAGCTCGGCCGCATGCCGGGCATCGGCCCGAAGTCGGCCCAGCGCATCGCCTTCCACCTCCTGAAGCTGTCGAAGGACGACGCCCTGCGCCTGTCGCACGCCATCGTCGAGGTGAAGGACAAGGTGGCCTTCTGCGGACGCTGCTTCAACGTGGCCGAAGGCGACGTCTGTGGCATCTGCGCCGACGAACGCCGCGACAGCCACGTGCTCTGCGTCGTCGAGGAGCCGAAGGACGTGGTCGCGGTCGAGAAGACGCACGAGTTCCGAGGTCGCTACCACGTCCTCCAGGGGGCCATCAGCCCCATCGAGGGGATCGGGCCCGATCAGCTCCGGGTGAAGGAGCTGCTCCTGCGGCTCGACCCCGAGGAGGTGACCGAGGTGATCCTCTGCACCAACCCGAACATCGAGGGCGAGGCCACGGCCATGTACCTGGCCCGCCTGCTCAAGCCGCTCGGCATGCGGGTGACCCGGATCGCCAGCGGCCTCCCCGTCGGAGGCGACCTCGAGTACGCCGACGAGCTCACCCTCGGGCGGGCCCTCGAGGGCCGTCGCGACGTGGACTGACGACGCCGCTCCCGGACCGTGCCGTCCCCGACGGTGGCCGGTGTCCTCACCAGTGCAGCGAGAGCAGCGGACGTGCCCGTCCGCCCGTTCTCGTCCGGGTCAGGAGATCGAGCGGAGCACCATGGCCTCGCCCTGGCCGCCGCCGCCGCAGAGCGAGGCGACGCCGAGCCCGCCGCCGCGGCGGCGCAGCTCGTGGGCCATGGTGAGGGCGACCCGGGTGCCCGACATGCCGATCGGGTGACCGAGGGCGATGGCGCCGCCGTTGACGTTCACGACGTCGAGCGGGATCCCGAGGTCGTTCGCCGACCACACCACGACGGCGGCGAAGGCCTCGTTCATCTCGAAGAGGTCGACGTCGCCGAGGGCGAGCCCGGCCCGCTCGAGCGCCCGACGGGTCGAGTTGGCCGGCTGGTGCAGCAGCGACGTGTCGTCCGGGCCGGCGACCGTGGCGTACGAGACGATCTCGGCGAGCGGGGTCACGCCGAGGGAGGCGGCCCGCTCGGCCGACATCACGACGACGGCGCCCCCGCCGTCGGAGATCTGGCTGGCGTTGCCGGCGGTGAGGGTGCCGGTGCCGTCGGTGACGAAGGCGGGGCGGAGGCCGGCGAGGGTGTCGGGCGTGGTGCCGGGGCGCACGCCCTCGTCCTCCTCGACGAGCACGGGTTCGCCGCGGCGCTGCGGCACGGCGACGCTGACGATCTCGTCGCGGAGCCGACCGTCCTTGGTGGCGGCGGCGGCCCGCTCGTGGGAGGCGGCCGCGAAGGCGTCCTGGACCTCGCGGCCCATGCCCCCGACCTTGGCCAGGGACAGCTCGGTGGACAGGCCCATCGAGCAGTGCTCGAGCCCGCAGTCGAGGCCGTCGTGGAAGAGGGCGTCGTGCAGGGCGGCGTCGCCGGCCCGGAAGCCGGCCCGGGCGCCGGGCAGGAGGTGCGGGGCGCCGGTCATCGACTCCATGCCGCCGGCGACGACGATGTCGGCCTGGCCCAGGCTGATCAGCTGGTCGGCCCAGGCGATGGTGTCGAGCCCGGAGAGGCAGGCCTTGTTGACGGTGGTGGCCGGCACCGAGAGCGGCACCCCGCCCTTGACCGCTGCCTGCCGGGCCGGCATCTGGCCCGTCCCGGCCAGGATCACCTGGCCCATCAGCACGGCGTCGACCTGCTCGCCCGTGACGCCGGCCCGCTCGAGGGCGGCCTTGATGGCGATGCCCCCGAGGTCGGCGGCCGACAGCGAGGCCAGGGCGCCCGAGAGCTTGCCGATCGGCGTGCGGGCACCGGCGACGATCACGGATCCGGGCATGGTGGCCTCCACCTCGGTGCCTGGCGCGCACCCGAGGGCGTCGTGCGGATCGGCCGTCCGGTCGAACCCGCGGTGGTCGGGAGCCAGAGCCTACGACCGCCACCCCACCGCCCCACATCCCGTCATCCCCCGGTGCTCCTTCTCCGTCGACTCGGGGGGAGTTGTCCCGGCCGAGTCGACAAGGAACGAGATGGAGCACCCCGGCCCGCCCGGGGGCGGTGGGCCGTAGAGTCGGGCCGGTGAGCGGGCTGTTGCTGACCGAGATCGACCACGTGGCCATCGCCGTGCACGACCTGGAGGCGGCTATCGCCTACTACCGGTCGGCGTTCGGCGCCGAGGTCGCCCACCGCGAGGTGGTCGAGCGGGAGGGGGTCGAGGAGGCGCTGCTCAAGGTGGCCGACTCCTACATCCAGCTCACCACCGCCACCCGGGAGGACAGCCCGGTCGGCAAGTTCCTCGCCACCCGGGGCGAGGGCGTGCACCACGTCGGCTACCGGGTGGACGACTGCGCCGCCGCCATCGAGGCCGTCCGGGCCGCCGGCGGCCGCCTCATCGACGAGGTGCCGAAGCCCGGCTCCCGGGGCACGACCGTCGCGTTCGTGCACCCCAAGGGCAGCTTCGGCACGCTGATCGAGCTCGTCCAGGAATGACGGCGGGCACCGCCGCCCTCGATCGGGGGCGGTGACCGTGGCCTGGGAGGGCCCGGGCTTCGTCGACCACCACGCCCACCTGCTCCGGGTGGCGGCCGGCCGGGCCCGGCCCTACTGCGAGGACGGCGTGGCCGATCCGGTCCGGACGGCGGCGTGGCACCGGCTGGTGGCCGAGCACGACTCGACCCCGATGGACGAGCCGGTCGAGCCCCTCGAGGTCCACGACGGGCTGCGCGGCGCGCTCGAGCGGGCCCTCGTGCACGCCCGCTCGCTCGGCATCGTGCAGCTCACCGAGGCCGGCATGGACGACTGGGCCTACCTCGAGGCGCTGCTGGCCCTCCGGGCCCGCCAGCCCCTGCCCGTGCGGGTCCGCCTGCTCGTGGCGAGCGGCATCGCCGATCCGGCGACGATGACCCGGACGGGCGACCCGTGGCTCGAGATCGAAGGCGTGAAGTTCTACGCCGACGGCTGGCTCGGCACCCGCACCTGCGCGCTGTGCGCGCCGTTCACCGACCGGCCCGACGAGCCCGGGGTGCTGTTCCTCGACGCCGACACGCTGGCCAAGCGGTGCGACCCGTTCGCCGAGGCGGGCTGGACGGTCGCCACCCACGCCATCGGCGACCAGGCCATCGCGTCGGTGCTCGACGCCTACGAGAAGGTGTACGGCAGCGACTGCCGGGAGGCGGCCCCCCGCATCGAGCACGCCCAGGTGCTCGACGCCGAGCTGGTCCGGCGCCTGGCCGACCTGGGCGTCGTCGCCTGCGTGCAACCGGGCTTCGGCGTGAGCGACGCGGCGACCGCCCGCCAGGCCCTCGGGCGGGACCGCTACGAGCTGGCCTACCGCTGGGACGTGCTGCTCGACGCCGGCGTCCGGCTCCTGGCCGGCTCCGACCACCCCATCGAGTCGCTCTCGCCGCTCGTCGGGCTCCAGCGCCTCGCCACCGGCGACTTCGAGGACGGGCGCAGGGCCGGGGCGCCCACGCTCGACCTGGCCCGCGCCCATGCCCTCATGACGGACGCGTCCTGCGGCACCGTCGTGCTCTCCGGCGATCCCCTCGCCACCGCCGAGGACGAGCTCGTGCACCTCACCGTGGAGGAGACGCACCCGGCCGGGTGAGGTCGCCGCCCACCCGCCGGCGGGCGCGAGCGGTCCCGTCCGTCCTGCTGCGCGGCGCGCCTGCGCGCCGGCGCGCCCTCCGAGGGGCGCCCTCTCAGATCCGCAGGGCGGGCGGCACCGCCTCCGGGTCGACCCGGCCATCGGCGACGACCACGTCGAAGTGCGTCGTCGGGACCAGCTCGGTCCGGACGCCCAGGCCGGCCAATGCCTCGCGGAGCCCGGCCACCCGGCCGTCGCCCTTGAAGTAGGCCCACGCCGGCCGCTCGGACGCGGCCACCTCGTCGAGGATCGACTCGCTGCGCTGGTACAGGCCCGAGCTCGACACGATCTCGAGGTCGCTCTCGAACATGAGCCGGTAGGAGACCCAGTAGTCCGACCAGAGGTGGTCGATGCCGGCGTCCCGGAGGACCGCGATGTCCTCGCCGTAGTCCCGGGTCGGGTCGTGGGGGATGGCCTGCAGCCCGGCCACGGACAGCACGGTGGCGACGACGAGCAGGAGGCTCTGGGCCAGGCGGGTGCGGGCGGCCCACGCCAGGAGCAGGAAGAGGAAGGGCGCGAGGAACAGCGCGTACCGGCCGTCGCCGACGTACCACCGCCCCGGGAAGGCGGCGTAGATCCAGGGGTAGGCGGCCACGCCGACGAGGACGAGGACGGGCCGGTCGCGGCGTCGCGCCAACGCCCAGCCGATGCCGGCCAAGACGGCGAGGTAGGCGATGGCACCGCCCAGGTACCACGAGACGGTGACCGGCCGGCGGAGGTCGAGGGCGAGCGGGATCCCCTGCCAGACCAGGCGGCCCACCCCGGTGAGGTAGCCGGCCTGCTCGGGCTGGGGGGGCTGGTGCAGCGACGACAGGCGGGTCTCGGCGTTGTGCCAGAGCCAGGGCGCGGCGCAGACGAGCGCGGGCGGGACGGCCAGCCAGGCCCGGCGCAGCGGCGGGCGCCCGAGCAGCAGCCAGGCGCCGGCCGGGACCGCGAAGTAGGCGATCGTCGGGGAGGTCCACCAGCCGAGCCCGGCGGCCGCACCCAGCAGCGCCCAGTCGCGCCCCCGGCTGCCGTCCTGGGCGATGCGCTGGGCCGCGAGCACCAGGAGCAGGCCGACGATCAGTGCCACCCAGTAGTAGCCCCGGGCCTTCGTGGCGAGCCACAGGTAGGCGGCAGGGGCGACCCAGAGCAGGAGGGCGGCGACCTGGGCGCTGCGCTCGTCGACGGCCCGCCGGCCGACCCGCCACACGAGCACGGCGGCGACGGCGCTCAGGCCGAGCGAGACGCCTTTGAGGGCGATGACACCGGTGCCGGCGACGGCGAAGGCGGCGGCGACGAGCGCGGTCTCGGCGGTGCCGGCGTAGTGCTGGCCCCAGAAGAAGGCGGTCGGTCGGCCGTCGAGGATGTCGCCGGCCATGAGGCCGACGACCGCCTCGTCGCTGTCGAGCGCGCCCAGCCGGCCGGTGAGGGCGACGAGCCGGAGCACCAGCCCGGCCAGCCCGGCGAGGCCGAGCACCCAGACGTCCAGCCCCTCGGTCGGGGCGACGGCCGCCTCACCGGGTGGGACCGAGCCCACCGCTGGCACGGAGCCCGTCGGCGGGGCGTCGATCGGCACGGGTCAGATCATGCACGCTCCGCGAGTACCGGGAGCGACGCCGTGCCCAGCCCGAGGACGGCGAGCTCGTGGTCGAGGAGCCAGCGCTTGCGGTCCGTCCCGGAAGCGAACCCGGTGAGCGTGCCGTCGGCGCCGATCACCCGGTGGCAGGGCGTCACTATGCTGAGCGGGTTGCGGCCGTTGGCGCCGCCGACGGCCCGGGCCTTTCGGGCGTCGCCGAGCCGGCCGGCCTGCTCGCCGTAGCTGATCGTGCGGCCGTACGGGATCGTGCGCAGCACGGCCCACGTCGACCGCTGGAACTCGGTGCCGACCTCGTCGAGGGGGAGGTCGAACTCGAGCCGCCGCCCGGCGAAGTACTCGTCGAGCTGCTCCACGGCATCCCGGAGCACGGCGCTCGCCGTTGTCGCGTCGGCCTCGTCGCCCCGGTCCCAGCGGATCGACCGGAGGCCGGCAGGGGAGGCGACGATCGTCAGCGGTCCGAGCGGGGTGTCCATCCGGGCGCGGGCCAGCTCGGGCTCGGCGGTTGGCTGGTTCGGGTGGGTCATGCCGGCTCCGGTTCGTCGGGTGGGCGGGGGACGGGTGCGGTGAGGGCACCCCAGAGGTGGTGGACGGCGTAGGAGCGCCACGGCCGCCACGCCGCGGCCCGCTCGACGACCGCCCGGGGCGTGGCGACGGCCCCCGTCGCCTCGAGGGCGCGGCGGACGCCCAGGTCGGTGGGCAGCAGGACGTCGGGGTGGCCGAGAGCCCGCATCGTGACGTAGTCGGCGGTCCACGGCCCGATGCCGGGCCGGGCCACGAGTTGGCGGCGGAGCTCGTCCGGGTCGGCCCCGACGTCGACGACCAGCTCGCCGCCGGCCAGGTCGGCGCACAGCTCGACCACGGCCCGGCCGCGACGGCGGGGCATCGGCAGCTCGGCCGGGTCGACCTCGGCGAGGGCGGCGGGGGAGGGGAAGGCGACCCTCAGCCCGGCGCGGGATGCGGCGTCGTCGACCAGCGGGGCCGGCAGCGGCTCGCCGTGCCGGGCCGCGAGCCGCCCGGCGATCGTGCGGGCGCCGGCCACGGACACCTGCTGGCCGACGACCGCCAGCACCAGGCCCTCGGCGCCGTCGGCGAAGCCGGGCGATCGGCGCCCGGGATGGGCGGCCACGAGGGGGGCGAGGTCGGGGTCGCGGCCGAGGGCGTCGTCGACGGCCACCGGGTCGGCGTCGAGGTCGAGCAGGCCACGGCAGCGGGCGACGGCGGCGGCGAGGTCGCGCCAGTCCGTCAGCCGGAGCGTGCAGCCCACATGGGCCTCGCCCGGGACGGCGACGAGCTCGACCACCGCCGGCCCGTTCGGGAGCCGGAGGACTCGGGTGTAGGTCGGCGTCCCGTCCACGGCGGCCACGTGCTCGACGCCCGGGACGGCGAGGGCGCCGAGGAAGCGGAAGAGGGCCGGCCCGTCGAAGGGTCGCCGGAGGGGCAGGCGCAGCCTGAGCCGCCCGGCGCCGCCGCCCGGCGCCGACCGGGCGCCGGCGTGGGCCCGCAGCCCGGTGGGGGTGTCGGCGAAGACGGCGCGGACGGTGTCGTTGAACTGTCGGACGCTCGAGAAGCCGGCCGCGAAGGCGACCTCGGTGAGCGGCATCGACGTGGTCTCGATGAGGGTGCGCGCCGTCTGGGCCCGCTGGGCCCGGGCCAGGGCCAAGGGCCCGACGCCGACCTCGGCCACCAGCAGGCGGTCGACCTGCCTGGCGCTGTAGTGGAGCTGGCGGGCCAACCCGGACACGCCCTCCCGATCCACCACCCCGTCGGCGATGAGCCGCATGGCGCGGGCCGCGACGTCGGCCCGACCGTTCCATGCCGGTGAGCCGGGGGAGGCGTCGGGCCGGCACCGCTTGCAGGCCCGGTACCCGTGCCGCTGGGCGGCCGCGGCCGAGGGGTAGAAGGCGACGTTGGCCCGCTTGGGCGGGGTGGCCGGGCAGCTGGGCCGGCAGTAGATCCCGGTGGTGCGGACCGCGGTCACGAACCAGCCGTCGAAGCGGGGATCCCGGGCCAGCACGGCCGCGAAGCAGGCCCGGTCGTCGAGAGCGGTCGTGCTCATCCGTCCCATCGTGCCCGCCACGGAGGGCGGGCATCAGCGGGAAACGGACAGGGAGCCTCCGGGCCGGCACCGACGTCGCCGGTTCATGCGTGGGCGACGACGTGGGACGTCGCCTCGTCGAGCGATCGTCGCAGGGCCAGGGCGTCCTCGGCGACGGCCGTCAGCAGCCACGCCGTCGGTGACAGCGTCGCGACCGCGGCGCGCGAAGGGGCGGCGTTCGGCACGCCCGGCGGCGGCCCGACGCCGACGCCGAGGAGCGAGCCGACGGCGCCCGCCCCGTCGAGGCCGGCCGGACCGTCGGCGCCCGGCCACCGGGGCCCGACGCGGAGCTCGTTGCGGAGCAGGGGCCGCCCGCCGACGTCGACGCGGAGCCGCTGGAGCAGCGAGCCGGACGGCTCGCCGTGCCGGCCGAGCACGACCTCCTCGCGCCACAGCAGCGAGCCGCCGGCTTCCACGTCGACGTGGGCGACGGTGGCGTGCTCGCAGCCCTGCACGAGGACGGTGGGCTCGGGGAGCCAGCGGAGGTCGCCGCCGACCCGGGCGTGCACGCGCATCGACGACGGCTGGCCGGCCGGGCCGGGGAGCACGAGCGAGGCCGCCGCGCTCCGCACCGTCGCGCCGGCCCCCGGCTCGACGGCCAGGTCGACCGCCAGCTCGTCACCGCCGACGGGCCCGGCGCCGCTGGCGACGAGGAAGAGCCCGTCCGGCGTGTTCCGGACCGTGAGGGGCGGCGACGACAGCAGGGTGGTGCACCGGTCGCGGTGGCCGACGCGTTCGACGACGACCGATGCCCGTGCCCTCACGCCCCGGCGAGGTGGTGGTCGTCGGTGAGCGCCCGCACGAGCCAGTCGGCGACGACAGTCGCCGTCGGATCGTCTCGCAGGGAGACGAACGCGGTCGGCCGCTCGCCCCTCTTGGCCAGGGCATCGCGCCGCATGACCTCCAGGTCGGCACCCACCATCGGTGCCAGGTCGATCTTGTTGACCACGAGCAGGTCGGACGAGGTGATGCCCGGGCCGCCCTTCCTCGGCACCTTGTCGCCGCCGGCGACGTCGATGACGAAGAGCTGCACGTCCACCAGGGCCCGGGAGAACGTGGCCGTCAGGTTGTCGCCGCCGCTCTCGAGCAGGAGCACGTCCGGCGAGAACCTCGCCTCCAGCCCGTCGAGGGCGTCGAGGTTCTCGCTGATGTCGTCCCGGATGGCGGTGTGCGGGCAGCAGCCCGTCTGGACGCCGACGATGCGCTCGACGGGCAGGACGGCCCGCCGCTCCAGGATGGCGGCATCCTCCTTGGTGAAGATGTCGTTGGTCACGACGGCGACGCTGACGCCGCGGGCCTCGAAGGCACGGCACAGGCAGGCGACGAGCTCCGTCTTTCCGCTGCCGACCGGGCCGCCGATCCCGACGCGCAGCGCGCCCGACCGGTGCCGGGGTGGCGCGGGGGCGGCCTCCGGGTGATCGTGCGGATGGTGGTGGTCGTGGGTCGCGCCCATCGGTTCCTCCTGGTGGTCGGTCTTCGAGTCGGTCGGACGGTGGCGACGGCCGAGCACTACGACGCGAAGAGTCGGGTGGGGAGTGCGGCGTGCTCGACGGCGGCGATCTCGACCAACGGGCCGGTGCGGGCCGGCAGGTCGGCGATCGGGCCGGCGGCGGCGGCGAGCGCGACCTCGACGACGCCTTCGCCCTCGGCGGCGAGCTCGGCGGTGAGGGCGGCGACCGCGAACGGGTCGAGCCCGAGGAGGCGGACGGCGGCCTGGGCCGGCGTCGTCACCGCGTGGTGCACCGCCAGGCGGGCGACGTCGGTGGCTTCCAGGCCGGCGGCGACGCCGACGACGCCGAGGGCGATGCACTGGTGGGGCGCGTCGGGCAGTGAGGCCAGCGTCGCCGACGGCCAGCACCGGCCCGCGACCCGGACGAGCTGTCGGCCGAGCCGCCGTGACACCACCCGCAGGGCGGGCACGGCGATGCGGGCGTCCGCCTCCGCATCCAGCTCGTCCAGCCGGTCGAGGTGCCGCACCGTCGCGGCTGCGAGCGCCGCGTCCGTGAGCCCCGTCGTGTGCAGACGGCCGAGCAGGTAGGCGGCCAGCGTCGGCACGTCGACGACCCGCCCGTCGGCGACCGCCGACTCGACGCCGCCGGAGTGGACGTGGCCCCCCATCGGGAACCGGCCGTCGGCGAGCAGCAGGGCGGCGAGCGGGACCATCAGGACCCGCCGTCGGGGGCGCCAGCGAGCAGGCGTGCTCGAGCGACGCTTGCGAGCGAGACCATCAGGACCCGCCGTCGGGAGCGCCAGCGAGCAGGCGTGCTCGAGCGACGCTTGCGAGCGGGGCCATCAGAACCCGCCGTCGGGAGCGCCAGCGAGCAGGCGTGCTCGAGCGACGCTTGCGAGCGAGACCATCAGAACAGGAAGTAGCGCTGGGCCATCGGGAGCTCGGCTGCGGGCGCGGCCTCGACGAGCTCGCCGTCGATCCTCACCGCGAAGGTGTCGGCGTCGACCCGCACGTCCGGCCGGGCCGTGTTCTCCGGGAGGTCGTCCTTGGTGAGCGATCGGCAGTCGCGGACCGCCACCAGCGTCGAGTCGAGGCCGAGCCGGTCGGCGAGATCGGCGCGTTCGAGGGCGCCGGGCGCCACGTAGGTGATGCTGGCGCCAGCAGCGACGGGGGGCACGGCGCCGAACATGGGGCGGGGGAGCACGGGCTGGGGCGTGGGGATCGACGCGTTGGCGTCGCCCATCTGCGCCCAGGCGATGATCCCGCCCTTCAGCACCATCGCCGGGCGCACGCCGAAGAAGGCCGGCTCCCACAGCGCGAGGTCGGCGAGCTTGCCCACGGCCACCGAGCCGATGTCGGCGTCGAGGCCGTGGGCGACGGCCGGGCAGATCGTGTACTTCGCCACGTAGCGACGGGCGCGATGGTTGTCGGCGGGTCCGTCGCCGGGCAGCGGGCCGCGCCGCCGCTTCATGACGTGTGCCGTCTGCCAGGTGCGCAGCACGACCTCGCCGATCCGCCCCATGGCCTGGCTGTCGGACCCGATGATCGAGATGGCGCCGAGGTCGTGGAGGATGTCCTCGGCCGCGATCGTCGACGGGCGGATGCGCGACTCGGCGAAGGCCAGGTCCTCGGGGATCGAGGGCTTGAGGTGGTGGCACACCATGAGCATGTCGAGGTGCTCGTCGACGGTGTTCACGGTGTGCGGGCGGGTCGGGTTCGTCGAGGACGGCAGCACGTTCGGCTGCGAGACCACGGTCACGATGTCGGGCGCGTGGCCGCCACCCGCGCCCTCGGTGTGGTACGTGTGGATCGTCCGGCCGGCGATGGCCGCGAGCGTCGACTGCACGTAGCCGGCCTCGTTGAGGGTGTCGGTGTGGATCGCCGTCTGGATGCCCCAGCGGTCGCTGGCCCGCAGGCAGGCGTCGATCACCGCCGGCGTCGTGCCCCAGTCCTCGTGGAGCTTGAAACCCGACACGCCGCCGAGGACCTGCTCGTCGAGGCCCTCGCCCGACACCGTGTTGCCCTTGCCGAGGAGCGACACGTTGAGGGGGACCCCGTCGAGCGCCCGCAGCATGAAGCCGGTGTTCCACGCACCCGGCGTGACGGTGGTGGCCCTGGTCCCCTCGGCGGGGCCGGTGCCGCCGCCGATGATCGTGGTGGTGCCGGCGCTGAGGGCCTCGTCGACGAGCGTCGGCGTGATGAGGTGCACGTGGCTGTCGACCGCGCCGGCCGTGAGGACCTTCCCGTTGCCGGCGATGACCTCGGTCGACGGGCCGATGACGAGCGCGGGGTCGACCCCGTCCATCGTGTCGGGGTTGCCGGCCTTGCCGATCCCGACGATGCGACCGTCGAGCACGCCGACGTCGGCCTTCACCACCCCCCAGTGGTCGAGGATCACGGCGCCCGTGATGACGAGGTCGGGCGCGCCGTCCGCACGGGTGGCGGTCGACTGGCCCATCGACTCGCGGATGACCTTGCCGCCGCCGAAGACCGCCTCGTCGCCGGCGCCCCCGGCGAGGTCGCGCTCGACCTCGATCAGCAGGTCGGTGTCGGCCAGGCGGATCCGGTCGCCGGCGGTGGGTCCGTAGAGCCGGGCGTAGCGCTCCCGTTCGATCCTCACGGGTCGAGCCGCCCGGCGACCTCGCCGCGGAGCCCGGCCACGACCCGCCGGCCGGCCAGCGGCACGAGGTCGACCTCCGTGCCGATGCCGGGCTCGAAGCGGACGGACGTGCCGGCGGGGATGGCGAGACGGCGGCCGCGGGCGGCGGCGCGGTCGACGTCGAGCGCCGGGTTGGTCTCGGCGAAGTGGAAGTGCGACCCGACCTGGATGGGACGGTCGCCGGTGTTCATCACCGGCACCGTGATCACGTCCGCGTCGTCGAACACGACGATGTCGCCGTCCCCGACGATGACCTCGCCGGGGATCATCCGATGGGCTCGTGGATCGTGACGAGCTTGGTGCCGTCGGGGAACGTGGCCTCGATCTGCACCTCGGGGATCATCTCCGGCACTCCCTCCATCACGTCGGCGCGGGTGAGCACGCGGCGGCCCGCGTCCATCAGGTCGGCGACCGTGCGGCCGTCGCGCGCCCCTTCGAGGACGAAGGAGCACAGGATGGCGACGGCCTCGGGGTGGTTGAGCACGAGACCTCGGCCCCGCCGGTCGCGGGCGACGATCGCCGCCAGGCTGATGAGCAGGCGCTCCTGCTCGTGCATCGAGAGGCGCATCAGACCGCCAGCGCCGCCCGGACCTCGTCGAGGGCGCCGGTGCCGCCCTCGCCGCTGCCGGTGATGCGGCCCGATTCGAGGACGTGGTAGCGGTCCGTCGACCGCAGCGCGAACCCGACGTGCTGCTCGACGAGCAGCACGGTGAGGTCGCCCCGCCGGGTCAGCGCCACGATGACCTGCTCGATCTCGGCGACGACGTTGGGCTGGATCCCTTCCGTGGGCTCGTCCAGGATCAGCAGCCGGGGGTGGGTGAGGAGGGTCCGGGCGATGGCCAGCTGCTGGCGCTGACCGCCGGAGAGCAGGCCGGCGGGTCGATCCAGCAGGTCGGCCAGCGCTGGGAAGGTGTCGAGCACCTCGTCGATCTCGGACCTGGTCGTCGAGACCAGCTGGAGGTTCTCCATCGTGGTCATCTGGGGGAAGCACAGCTGGCCCTGCGGGACGTAGCCGAGGCCGCGCCTGACCCGCCGGTTGGGGGCCAGCTTCGTGACGTCCTCGCCGTCGAGGAGGATCCGGCCCGACCGCACCGGGATCTGTCCGACCGCCACGCGGAGCAACGTCGTCTTCCCGGCGCCGTTGTGGCCCATGACGGCGGCCGCGCCGCCGGCGGGGATCGACAGGTCCACGTCGAACAGGACCATCGTGCGCCCGTATCCGGCGGTGACGCCGACGATCTCGAGCATGGGCTCAGCCATTGCTGACCACCTCCGCCACCGTGCCCAGGTAGACCTCCTGGACCCGGGGGTTCGCCTGGATCTCCGACACCGTCCCTTCGGCGAGCACCCGGCCGGCGTGCATGACCGTGACGAAGTCGGCGTACGTGCGCATGAAGTCCATGTCGTGCTCGATGACGACGATGGTCCGGTCGCCCACGATCCGCCGGAGCAGCTCCCCGGTCTCGTCGCGCTCGTCGGTGCTCATCCCGGCCACCGTCTCGTCGAGGAACATCACCTTGGCGTCCTGCACCAGCAACATGCCGATCTCGAGCCACTGCTTCTGCCCGTGGGCGAGGATGCCGGCGGGGCGGTGCGCCACCCCGGACAGGCCGATCGTCTCGAGCACCTGCTCGACGCTCTCGGGCACCTTCCGCCGGGGGAGCAGCAGCCCCGGGGCCCTGCGGTGCAGGCCCGCCGCGATGTCGAGGTTCTGCAGGACGCTGATCTGCTCGAAGACGCTCGCGGTCTGGAAGGTCCTTCCGACGCCGAGGTGCACGATCTTGTGCGACGTCATGGTGAGCAGGTCGTGCTCGCGGAACCGGGCGGCGCCGGTGCCGCGCGACAGGCCGGTGAGGGCGTCGACCAGCGTGGTCTTGCCGGCGCCGTTGGGACCGATGAGGAAGTGCAGCCGCCCCTGCATGAACGTGACGTCGACGCCCTGGATCGCCTTGAAGCCGTCGAAGTCGACGGTCAGGTCGCGGACCTCGAGGTAGTCCTCGCCGCGGAACGAGACCGTCACGTGACCGGCTCCGGGACGGCGGCCGGCAGAGGCGCGTCCACGTCGCGTCGCCGTCGCGACACCAGCGTCTTCAGCTTCGGGCCGAGGGAGGCGATGCCGAGCGGGAGGAAGAGAAGGACGACGATGAACAGCCCGCCCTGGAAGTAGGTCCACTGGGTCGGGAACTGCTCCGAGAGCGTCGACTGGCCGTAGCCGACGGCGATCGCGCCCAGCGCCGGCCCGAGCAGGGACGCCCGGCCTCCGAGCGCCACGCCGGCGATCAGCATGATGGATGCGGTCGCGTCGACGTTCGAGGGCGAGATGATCCCGGCGATCGGGACGAACATGGCGCCGCCGATGCTCGCCATGACCGCGGCGACCACGAACGCCACCAGCTTGATGTTGGCGGGGTCGTAGCCGAGGAAGCGGATGCGTTCCTCGGCGTCGCGGGTGGCGACGAGCAGCTCGCCGTAGCGGCTCCGGTAGAGCTGCCAGACGATCACCAGGCAGACGATGAGCAGCCCGGCCACGATCATGTAGATGTTCCTCTTGACGGCCGGGTCGTAGAGGTTGTGGCCGAAGAACGTCGTGAAGGTGTTGAGGCCGTTGAACCCGCCGGTCTGCTTGATCGTGGCGATCAGCAGCGTCGAGAAGGCCACCGCCAGGGCCTGGGTGAGGATGGCGAAGTAGGCGCCCTTCACCCGGCGCTTGAGGATGGCGTAGCCGAGGACGAACGACACGAGCGCCGGCCCGGCCACGATGGCGAACAGCGTGAAGGGCCCGCTGCGGAACGGCTCCCACCAGCCCGGCATCGTCCCGTCGCCGTACAGCTGCATGAAGTCGGGCACGTTGCCCGGTCCGGCGGCCTCGAGCTTCATGTGCATGGCCATGGCGTAGCCACCCAGCCCGAAGAAGACGCCCTGGCCCATGACGAGCATGCCGCCCCGACCCCAGGCGAGGCCGATCCCGACCGCGGCCAGGGCCCAGCAGAGGTACTTGCCGAGGTTGCCGAGCCGGAACGGCGTGAGGGAGCCGGGCGCCCACACCAGCAGAACCAGGGCCAGGACCCCGATGCCGAGCAACGGGCCGTAGGCGCGGGCGAGATCGGCGCGGGAGGAGCGCGTCGGCGGGGTGGCGGTGGGCATGGCGGCCTCCGGCTCGGTGCGGGGCAGGTCGGGCACGTCGGTGGTGGTGGTCACCGGTGCCTCCTTCGGGCGCAGCGGTGACCGCCCGCCGGTTCGCGGCGCTGGTCACCCTGCTCGTCGACCTTGCGGCGCCCGGTCATGCCAGGCCCCGGGTGCGGACGGTGAAGAGGCCCTGGGGGCGGACCTGGAGGAACACCACCACGACCGCGAAGGTGAAGACCTGCGCCATGCTGCCGCTGAACCAGTCGGTCAGGAAGGCGGTGAGCAGGCCGACGGCCCATGCCGCGATCACCGTGCCCCTGAGCTGGCCGACACCACCGGCGACGACGACCAGGAACGCCGGGATGATGTAGCTGGTGCCGAGTGTCGGGTTGGTGCCCGAGATCAAGGCGACGGCGACACCGCCGATGCCGGCCAGGCCCGATCCCAGGAAGAACGTGAGGCGGTCGACGTTCCGGGTCGCGACGCCCATCGTCTCGGCCAGCTCACGGTTCTGCACCGTCGCCCGGATCCGCCGGCCGAAGGAGCTGTACTTCAGCACCGCGCCGAGCGCGGCCAGGGCCGCGAGTGCCAACACGATCGTGAAGAGCTGGCGGTGGGGCCAGTCGTAGCCGAACACGGCGATGCTGCCCCGCATCCAGCTCGGCGGGCGCACCGGGTCGCCCTGGGCACCGAAGACGTCCCTGGCGAGCTGGCGCAGGACCATGGCCACGCCGACGGTCACCAGGAGGGTGTCGAGCGGGCGGCGGTACATCCACTGGATGATCGAGACCTCGAGCAGCAGCCCGAGGAGTCCGGCGACCACGAAGGCCACGGGGATGGCGACCACGATGGAGACGCCGGTGCTGCTGATCACCTGCTGGGTCACGTAGGTCGCGTAGGCGCCGGCCATGAGGAACTCGCCGTTGGCCATGTTGATCACGCCCATCTGGCCGAAGGTGAGCGTCAGGCCGAGAGCGGCGAGGAAGAGGATCGCCCCGGTCGCGGTGCCGGTGAGGAAGGGAGTGGTGAGTGCGTCCATGTCGCGGGTGCCTTCGGGAGTCGGGCCTTCGGGAGTCGGGCCTTCGGGAATCGGGCGTTGAGGTTTGGCTCAGCCGCGGCGTCAGGAGGGCACCGCCCGCCGCGGGGGTGCCGCGCTGGCTGCGCGGCACCCCCGGCTGCGGCTGAGGGGTTCGGGCGAGCCGGTGGCCCGCCCGGGCGTCACCCCTGGCTCGGGTCCCACCAGTCGTAGCCCTCGAGGAAGGGATCGGGCTCGATCGGGTCCTCCGAGGTCCACACCACGTCGAACTGGTTGTCGGCGTTGATCCGGCCGATCAGGCCGACCTTGGCAATGTGGTGGTTCTCGCCGTTGACGGTGACCATGCCCTCCGGTGCTTCGAAGGTCACACCGTCGGCCGCGTCGTTGACCGCGTCGACGCAGAAGGACTCGGCCTTCTCGACCATTCCCTTGTAGAGGTACAGCGAGGTGTAGGCCGCCTCCATCGGGTCCGACGTCGGCCTGCTCTTGCCGTACTCGTCCTGGAAGGCCTTGATGAACGCCGAGTTCACCGGGCTCTCGACGCTCTGGAAGTAGTTCCAGGCCGCGTACTGACCGGTGAGATCGACGCCCATGGCCGGGGCCTCCTCCTCGGCGATCGACACGGAGATGATCGGCGAGTTGTCCGGGCCGAGGCCGGCCTCGTCGTAGGCCTTGATGAAGCCCACGTTCGACGAGCCGTTGATCGTGTTGAACACGAAGTCGGGCTTGGCCGCGGCGATCTTGGCGACCTGGGTGGTCCAGTCGTCCTTGTCGAGCGGGACGTACTCCTCACCCACGATCTGGATGCCGAGCTCCTTGGCGTACTGCTTGATGATCTTGTTCGCAGTTCGTGGGAACACGTAGTCGGAGCCGGCGAGGAACAGCGTCTTGACGCCTTCCGACGCGAGGAAGTCCATGGCCGGGATGATCTGCTGGTTGGTCGTCGCGCCGGTGTAGTAGATGTTCTTCGAGGCCTCGAGGCCCTCGTACTGCACGGGGTAGAAGAGCAGCCCGTTGGCGCCTTCGACGACCGGCAGCATCGCCTTGCGCGACGCGGAGGTCCAACCGCCGAACACCGCCGCCACCTCGTCCTCGGTGAGGAGCTTGTTGATCTTCTCGGCGAAGACGGTGGGCTCGCTCTGGCCGTCCTCCTCGATGAACTCGATCTCCTTGTCGAGGATGCCGCCGTCGGCATTGATCTCCTTGGCGGCCAGCATCAACGAGTCACGGACGGTCTGCTCGCTGATCGCCATGGCGCCGGACGTCGAGTTCAGGAAGCCGAGCTTCACGGTGTCACCGCTGACGCAGGTGCCCGAGGCGTCGCCCCCGCTGGATGTGTCGTCGTCGTCGCCGCCGCACGCTGCAGCGAAGAGCGACAGGGCGGCCAGGACGACCAGGACTGGTCGGAGCTGGGGCTTCATGGACATTCACACTCCCTTTCGATCCCGTACGGATGTGTACGAAGGGCGGAACGTACGCATGGCCCGTGTCGCGTCAGGGTCCTGTCTGTTTCCTCCGTGTGACCAGATGAGAGGGACGGATTCCGGGCGCCCGGATCCCACCGCCATGTCCCCACCGCCATGTCCCCGCCACCGCTGCCGGTGCAGACTCTCGGCTCGTGGAGGCCCACCTGATCGACGGCACGTACGAGCTGTAGTGCGCAGGTGCTGGTCGGAGCGCCGCACCGCAGCTGACGTGGTGGATCGCGTCGCCGCCGCTCGCGAGCTTCACACCGATGTCGCCTCACTTGTGGGCCGGGCTCGGTGTGCCCTGCACGACGATGTCGGTCGCAGACGTGACGTCGTCGACCGGAATGCCTCGAGCACGCCGCACGCGAGCGGCGAAGTGGCGTCGTGCGGCCGACAGCGTCCCGGTGAACGCCACCCTCTGACCGACGACCGAAGTAAGGCGGGGCGCCGCCGACATCAGCGGCTGGAACGGCGCGACACCCGGATGGCGGCTTCGAGTGCCGCGACGACGTTCTTCCCGCGGCGCTTGAAGCCGAGCTCGTTCATCATCTCGGCGAGCACCTGGTCCTCGGTGCGCAGCAGGGTGTCGGACTCGACCCAGGTGGCGAGCGCCTGCAACGTCGACTCCTTGTACTCCTGGATCGGCAGACCTGAACGGAGGGCCGGCTTGCGAGCAGTTCGCACCGGGGTCCCGACCGACGGAGGTGGCGCCGTGGCCGGTGCCGGACTCGGCGCTTCGCTTCCTTCTGCGACGAGCACATCGGCCTTCCCGTCAGCGGCACGGAGAGCAGCGCGGTAGGCAGCGACGGCCCGTTCGATCTCGGCCTCCCGGTGATGGAACCAGTCGGTCGACCAGATGCGATGGAAGCGCCAGCCGAGGCGCTCGAGGTGGTCCTGGCGGAGGCGGTCCCGGTCGCGTGCGGTTTCGGCGGCGTGGTAGGTGGCGCCGTCGGCTTCGACGGCGAGGATCATCTGGCCGGGCCGGGTCGGGTGCTGGACGGCGAAGTCGATCCAGTAGCCGGAGCAGCCGTACTGCGGCACGACCTGCAGACCCTTCGCTTGGAGCGCGTCGCGCACGTCGCGCTCGAAGGGGTTCAGGTCGGGCTTGACCTTCGCCTGGTTGCCGAGGTCAGCGCCGGCGCTCTCCGCGTACTGCAGGTAGCGGCAGAGCATGCGCGCGCCCTCGGCGTTCAACTTGTTCGGGTCGAGGTCCGTTGACGAGAACGAGCTGACCACGATCATCCGGCTGCGGGCCCGGGTGATGGCGACGTTGAGGCGCCGCTCACCGCCCTCCTGGTTGAGCGGACCGAAGCGGTACATCATCCGGCCGTTGGCGTTCTTGCCGTAGCCGATGGTGAGGATGACGGCGTCGCGCTCGTCGCCCTGGACCCGCTCGAGGTTCTTGATGAACAGCGGCTCCGGACGGGGACGGCCGGGCGGGCCCTGCTCGAAGAGCCGGTCGAGGTCGGGTCGGGCGAGGCGTACCTGGCGCAGCCGTTCGGTGATGCGGTTGGCGTGCTTGATGCCCATGGCGATGACACCGATGCTCTCGTCGGGTCGCTGCTCGGAATGGGCGGCGATGAGCTCGACCACGCGGTCGACCTCGGCGGAGACCGAATCCTCCTGGCCGACACGGCCGAACTCCCACGGGATGAGCTCATGGCTGATGCAAGCATCGACACCTGTGCCAGGGAACGTGGTGAGGGACCAGTCGTAGAGCGACTCCTGAGCGTTGGAGAACGCGATGAGCCGCTCGTCACGGGACCGGTAGTGCCAGCCGAGGGTCTTGGTGCCGAGCGGCGGCGGCAGGAGTGCACGCATCACCTCGAGGACGGACTCGATGTCCTTCGTCAGCGCGATGCCCGCATCGGCTGCGGCCTGTAGCTCCTCTTCGACGACTTCGTCGTCAGCGCCACCGCCGAAGGAGGCGGAGAAGAAGTTCGTCGGCGGCAGCTGCTTGGAGTCGCCGGCGACGACGGCCCGCTCTGCTCGTAGCAGCGCTCCGACGGCGTCCGCCGGGGTGACTTGGGACGCTTCGTCGAAGATCACGATGTCGAACAGGCGCTCGGGTGGGAGCATCTGTGCGACGACGAGGGGGCTCATCGCCCAGCAGGGCTTCAACGCTGTGAGGACCTCGGGGGCCTGCTGGACGAGCTGGCGCAGCGGCAGGTGCTTCTGCTTCTTCGATGCCTCGGCGCGGATGAGCTGGGACTGCTGTGGGTGCTCGTCGCGGGCTCGCATGAGCCGCTCGGCGGCGGCGCGCTTCACGCGATCGGGCGTGCGACCGAGGTGGGTGACGTCGGCGTCTCGGAACTCGGTGACGTTGCGGTCGTGCTGGGACCGGTCGAACCCGCCGACGACCGGGTCGGTGAGGGTGACGGTGGCGAGGATGCTCTCGAGCCAGACGAAGCGCAGCGCGCGCACGGCTGCGGCCGGGTCGAACCCGCGGGACGCCATCTCAAGCACCGCCGGCCAGAGGCCGAGCTCGGCGAGAGAGACCTTGAGCCGGTGCAGCTCGGGCAGCTTCACGAGCGTGGCCTGGTCCGCGAGGAGCGCGTCGAGCCGCTCCTGCAGCTCGTTGTCGCCGGCGCTGCCCAGCGTCGCGTCACCGGTGCGCTCGACGACGATGCGCAGCTCGTCGTGCAGTTGGGTGAGCAGGCCACGTACGGCTGCGAGGTCCTCGGGTGTGCGCGGCATTCCGGCGTCAGCGGCGTGCGCTGCCCAGCGGGACTTCTGGTCGGTCGCGGCGGTGACCGCTGCGTACATGTCGGCCGCTGCGTCCTTACGACCACCAGCGAGCTCGGCGACGCGCTTGCGAGCCCGGCGGTAGGAGCCATTGCCGATCGCTGCGGCTACCCGGCCGGCTGCGCCGCGTGCTGCTGGCGCGAGGTCGGCGGCGAGGGCGTCGGCTTCGTCGAAGATGGCGGCGTCGAAGCCGTCGAGGGTGACGGCGACCTCTTCGACTAGGCCGATGAGGTCGACCCAGGCCGACAACGTGCCGGGACGGTGGAAGCCGCAGGCGTCCGCCACGCGATGAAGCTGCGCCCGGGTCTGAGGGAGCGTCCGCGTCGCGAGCGCAGCGACGGCGTCCCTCGCCTCGGTCACCTGGTCGGCACTCGTGACGAGATGCGCGTCGAACGCTGCTCGCCACGGGCTCGATCCGACGGCCACGGCGAGCCCGCCGAGCTCGGCGAAGTCCTCGAGCTGGGGGGCGGCCAGCCGGTAGGCGTCGCCACCGAGGCGGCCGATGACATCGCGGTCCAGGCGGCTCGTGACGGTCTCGGTCCGGCGGAGGCCGATGAGCTCGGCCTGGAGTTCGTAGACCGAGATGCCCCACGGCTCCCTGCGCGCATGTAGCGCGTCTCGCCACTTCCGCAGGCTCTCGCGTCGACGTTCGAGACGCTGGTGCGATTCGCTGTGATCGGTGAGCGGAATGCTCTCGGCTGCGGCGAGCGCACGGGCGAGGTCCTGCGCGACCTTCTTCCGGGACCCGGCACCGTCGTGGAGGTCGAGGACGAGGTCTCCGAGGCCGACTCCGTTCAGGCGTTCCAGGACGGCGTCGATGGCGGCGCGCTTCTCGGCTACGAACAGCACCTTCTTGCCGCGCGCCGACAGGCTCGAGATGAGGTTGGCGATCGTCTGGCTCTTGCCGGTGCCGGGCGGCCCTTCGACGACGAGGTCGCCACCGCGTACAGCGGTGTTGATGGCGAAGGACTGCGACGCGTCCGCGTCGAGGACGAGGAACTCATCGGCGGGCGGGGTCATGTCCGGCTCGTCGGACTGCACCCCGGGATGTCGCCCTCGCACGATCTCCGCTGCGGCACCGTCGCCGGCGATGGCGGCAAGGAGCTCGTTGCTCGCGAGCTGGCCGCCGGCGAGCGCGACCTCGAGGTCGTTGACCATGGGCAACTTGGCGTAGGAGAAGTTGCCGAGCACGACACGGTCCGCCACGGAGAACGCCGGGACGTCGTGCGCGAGCTTGCACAGCCGCTCGAACACGGGCTGGTCGTCAGGGAGCCCGGCGTCGTCGTCTGCAAGCAGGTCGAGGAGCTCCATTGCGGTGACCTTCACCTGGTGCTCGGTCGCGAGGAAGTGCAGTAGCGTCGGGTTGACCTCCCACTCGCCCGGGAGGCTCAGCTCGTAGTCCTCCCCGGCGGTGCCCCGCGGGATGAGTGACGCTTGGCGCAGCAGCACCGGCGCTGCGGGTGTGGCGGTTCCGATCTGGTTCGTCCAGGTCGCCATCCCCCAGGCGAGGAACAGCGTCTCGATGCCGCGCTCCTCAAAGTTCTCCGTCGCCTTCGCTCGCACGGTGCGAGCCCGCTTGGCCGCAGCCGCGAGCGGCGTCAGCCTCTGGCCGGCCGCCTGGTCCTCGTCTTCGCCGCCCGGGAACAGGTTGCTGATGCGCACCGTGTGCGACCCGAGGAGCAGGTCCACCGTCGCCGGGCTCGCGCCGTTGGCGCGCAGGTCGAGCGTCCCCTGCTTGAGGTCCTTGTAGTAGAGGAGCGTGTTGCGGCCGCCGACGTCGACGAGTTGGCCCTTCCACGCCTCGACGGCCTTCTCGACCACGCGCAGCCGTGCCGCATCGACCGGAGCCGCGACCGACGAACCATCCGTCTCAGTGACCACGCCCGCCACGGTCGAAGACCACCTACCGCCTGATCCGGCGCGCTCGCGCGTGCACGGGGC
>JBFWQW010000018.1:0-36468 GCA_050249235.1 Acidimicrobiia bacterium
GGATCAAGCGCGTCGGGTTCGGGTTCCGGTGCTTCGCCCACTACCGCACCCGCGTCCTGCTCTACGCCGGCAAGCCGAACTGGGACCTACTCGCCACCGTCACACCCCGCTGAAATCCGAAGAGCCCCCGAACCATCCCCGCCCCCCTCTGGAACGCCCTCGTGATCCGCGACCGGCACTGCCGGTACCCCGGCTGTGACCGGCACGCCCACTGGTGCGACGGCCACCACCTCCAACCGTGGGAACACGGCGGCACCACCCGACCCGACAACCTCACACGTCTCAAAGGGGACCCTTGCGGCGAGAGGGAGGCCGGCCGGCCTCAGACCTCCTGGTCGACCGGACTCATATCCAGGTAGGCCCTGTACGCCGGGTGCACCTCGAACCTTGCTGCTGATCCTCGCTGCTCGGACAGGTTCCGAGCCAGAGCCGCCAGCCGTCGCTCGTCCCTAGCGTCTTCTTCGTAGGAGAACCGTCCGTCCGCCGTCTCAATGCCAAGAAAGGACAAATGTCTTAACCGTGCGACAACCTGTTCTATCCGGTCCTCCGTGAGACCCGCACGCATGACGGCGTCCTCCAGCCACTCCGAGTCAAGAACAGTTGGGGCTCCGGCGAACTCAAAGAGAACTGACTCCAGCTCGGCGATGGTGAGCCCGTTCTCGACCAGGAGCGCCTCAAAGGCAAACTGTGAATACAGCGCCAACGCGGATCGAAGGTCTTCCTCGTCAATCCGGTCGTGCCGTCGATTCACCGCCGAATCAAGTGCGGCAGCGCAGAACTGAACGACATCTCGCGGACGCGGGAGCACGTTGGCGAGAATGAACTCGCGAACCGAGACGCCATCGACATCCGCAACAAAGAACCGCGTCCAAAGGTCCTCTGGGGCGCTACCGTCATGTGTGGCGATGTACCTCTCTTCGAGGACGCGAAGCAGTAGCTCAGGGTCATCCCATGTAAGCCGAGTCAGAGGAATTTTGTCCGGCTCGCGAGCAATCCTCGTGATCCGCTCGAAGATGTCGCTTCTCAAGAAGACGGCCAGCGAAACGTCAATAGACCTCCGCCGCGAATCGGATCGCCTCAGGAACGTTGAGATACGGCGGATAGCCGTAAGCAAGCCCAGAAGGAGATGGGACAACTTGTCCAGGTCGGCAGAGCGGTCCCATGCCTTGTCGAGATTATCGATGAGTACGCATACACGATCGCGCTGCGATAGAGCGCCGTCGAGTAGCGTCCTCAGCTCTACTAGGTGAGTGCCATGAATGGTTTGTGTAATCGCCTCCCGGAAGTCAGCTACGCCTCCGGTGGCTTCGACCGCGGAGGCGGCCGCTACAACATTCTCCAGTCTGACGGAGAACTCCTCATCTATGCCGTTGTCGGGGTTGTTCACATAGTCGATCAGGCGACCTTCTGGTGACTCGGGCGATGGCTGGAGAATCCGCTGCTGGAACTGCTCCGCTAGAACCCGGGCAACTTCAGATACCAGGAGGAACTGCCACAACGCTTCGACGGCGTACGTCCGTTGGTCCTCCTGCTCGAATTGGCCCAGGAGCCGAACGACAGCCTCCAGTTCGTAACTGCTCGGTTGGATAACACACACTACGTTTTGGGGATCACGTCTTAACGTGTGAGTGGCCTGGAGAAAGTTCGCCGTCTTACCGCATCCCTTTCGACCCACAAACACCGTAGTGTTGCGTTCAAGTACGTGACGATATGCGGCAGTCTCAACGAAGTACGACGGCAAGTCGGAAGCTTCGTTCTCGGCAACCGGTTCCCCAAAGGTGAGCGATCGAAGCTCCGTCTCCAGAGCGAGTGAGGCAGCTGGGTTGGAAGGGCGAACCGCTTCGAGTGCCGTACCTAGCCATACGTCAACGTGGGCGGAAAGGTCCGTGGAGGTCCGATACGTGTAGGAGAGATCGCGGTAGTCCAACGGAGTTAGGTCGTCCTCTTCCTCGACCACCATTAGGACCTTCTTGCCGAAGCCGCGTGCTACGCCCGCCATGAGGGCAGCGCGGGCGTTGTGGATTGAGGCGTCATGGTGCCTTCGAGGCGAGAGATGCGCGATCACCACTGTCGCGTTGTAGATCTGCTGGGCGTACCATGTGAAGGGGTACACGGACCCTTCCGAGGGGTCGTAATGAATTGTCCGACGACCGCGGCGCTCCTCCAGGTCCAACCTGCGGGTCAAATGGCGAGAAGCATCCGTGGCGAAGGCGGAATGCAAGTAGAAGATGTCCGCCTGCGCGGAGGGCTGTAACCCTGGGCGGATGGCAATATCCAGCAGACTCGTCGCTTGAAGGTGGGGCGAATCGGCGAGGAAGCGGCTCCTTACGTCGTCCGAATTGATGTAGGGCGCGTAGCCAATAGTTGTGAGAATCCGAAGGCGACGCCACTGCTGCTCGGCTGTGGCATCGGCCTCGTCATACATCGGCCAGATTCTCTTTCCAGTCCCGATGGCGTAGCCGAGCTCGAACATCACGTTCGGATTGAGAGATGTGACCTCCCCTGCGAAGACGTCGGCGTCATCGATTGCTTCAAGAACTTGGGAGATGATGAGCTGACCAGCTACTGCCAACTCCTCCCAGGTCTGAGTAGCCGCCATGCCAAGACCGGCAATCTTCCGTGCAGCCTCGCGCATGGTCTCGGCGCGAGTCGGAGGTTGCGATGGGTATGCGAAGAAGACACTGTGGTCAGGCATCAGTCCTCCGGCGGTGGGTGCGGCAGACGATACGGCGCTGTCCGCCACCGCTTCACTTGAAGTAGCAACGAAACTGGTCGAGGGCGGAGGAGGGGCGGTCAAGGCCGTAGGCCGACCCCGACCGTTGGGAGCGGGTTGACGGTCCCGGTCAGTTGGGAGGGGACACTTGGGTCGGCCTCGCCCGTGGGGCGGGGCCTGACCGCCGTCGTTCCTGGCTGGCTGCGGCCTGAACTACATGCCTGTAGTCGCGCTCGCCGATTCGCGAGTAGGGTCGGGCGGGTGGACTTCCGTAGTGATCCGAGCCCGAGCCCTGAGGGGCAGGGGATGGCGCGTCGGGCGTGGGATGCGTACGCCCGGACGGTGCGGTCGGGTGCTCGTCGGGCGCTGACGTCGCCGGTGATGGAGCCGGCGATCAAGGCGGTGGCGGCTCGGATGACGGCCGACATGGTGGGGTTCTGGCTGGCGTGGCATCTCCATGGCGGCTTCGAGGGCCTGGTGGAGCTGGGGATGCATCCGTCGACGGTGTGGCGGAAGGTGAAGCGGTTCCGCACGGTGACCGGGAAGCATCCGGACGAGTTCCAGATCCCCGGCGTCACCCTCGACCGGGCCGCGTACTGGGACTGGGCGCGCCAGACCGGCGGCAAGTCGCTAGCCGAAGGCATCCGGGGCTGACCGATGGAACCCGTCCGTGCTGGCGTCGACCTGTCACCTGCTACTCGCAATCTGGCGGGTGAGTCGGTGGTGCGGGTCGAGGGCGCGCCGGTCGGGTGGGTGCTGTCGGTGTGCCCGGCGGCGGGCGAGGCGGGCGGCTCGTTCCGCATTGCGGCCCGCGAGCCGAAGCCGCGTCATGACGGGCCGACGGCTGATCCGGAGCGGGCGGCGTCGGAGGCGGCTCGGCGGGCTCGGGGGAAGCTGCGCCGCTACTGCAGGGCTCATGGGCTGAACCGGCTGGGCACGCTCACCTACCGGGGCGAGGGCTGTCACGACCCGATTCAGCTGCGGGGACATGTGCGGGTGTTCTTCAAGGCGCTTCGGGCGTTGCTGGGCGGCGTGGCGTTCCCGTACGTGTGGACGGCCGAGTGGCACAAGTCCGGCCACGGCCTCCACGTGCACTTCGCCGTCGGGCAGTTCGTCAAACGGTCCTTGATCGAGCGGGCCTGGGGCCACGGCTTCGTCCACATCAAGCTGCTCGGCGATCTTCCCGTCGGGTCGGGCCAGTGGGAGGAGGCCCGCAAGGCGGCCGGGTACCTGTCGAAGTACGTCGGCAAGGCGTTCATCGACGAGGGCCGCATCCCCGGGCTACATCGCTACGAGGTCGCCCAGGGCTTCCAGCCCGAGGTCGTGCAGGTCTACGGCCGCACCGCCGACGCGGCCATCACCGACGCATGCCGGTTGTTCAGCGGTCGCGAACCGGCTCGCCGCTGGTCATCGGCTGACGTCGTGGGCTGGGAAGGTCCGCCGGCGGTGTGGGTCCAATGGGCCTGACACCCGACGAGCTCGCCGCCTGGGTGA
This sequence comes from Acidimicrobiia bacterium, assembly GCA_050249235.1. Taxonomy (GTDB): domain Bacteria; phylum Actinomycetota; class Acidimicrobiia; order Acidimicrobiales; family CADCSY01; genus JAEKLB01. Next base: position 4,208 of record JBFWQW010000018.1, read on the forward strand.
CCGCTAGCTGTGTCCGCCATGACGTCCCCGTCAAGGTGGCCGACAGCCTGGTCATCGGTCAGGTCGTGGCGCTGCTGACCGGAAAGGGGGAAGGGGGTCCCGGCGGGCCAGCGAAGCGCCGCCGGGACCCCGCTCCCTCTCCCTCAGATTCGCCAGACCGGGTCGACCCGGTTCGGATCGAAGCGGGACCGGGCCTGGGCAGCCGGCTTGATGACGGCGTGGTCGAGGAGGGCGGCCACGATGGCGTGCTGGCGCCCCAGGTTCAGCTCCGCCCACCGGCTGCGTAGCTCGGCGGCGTTGCCGACCCAGCCGGTCAACGCGCTCGTCTGCGTGAGCCGCCCCAACTGCCGCTCCACACCGCCGATCCGGTCCTGCACCGGCTTGCGGGCGGCGAGCCATTCCCGTTGGCTGATTTCGCCTCGACCGTGCAGGGCCGCGAGTTCATCGAGTTGGCGGCGAGCCTGGGCGAGTTCCTCGGACAGCGCGCCTGCCTGCTCGTCGGCCCCGGCACGACCGGCCAGCGCGTCGGCGAGTTCGGGCGAGTCCAACCGGTACAGGACCGCTTCAGCGATCAGTTCCTCGAGCGGGCCGGCGACCACCGTCATCCGCCCGCACCCGCCGTGGTCCGGGCCCGAGGCGCAGACATAGCGGCGGGTCGTCTCCCGCCGTGACGAGAACAGCTTGTTGCCGCAGCGACCACAGCGCAGCAAACCGGTGAGCAGATAGCTGCGCGGCGCCCGACGGCGGGCGAGCGCCCGCTCCTCCATCCGAGCCAGCACACGGTCCCGGTCGGCCGGCGAAATGATCGGCTCCCACACCGCCGGCCCGACCACCTCGCCCCGATGCTCCCGCAGCCCGGCGATCCGACCCGACCGCAGCATCGCCCGCAACGTCGGCGTCTTCCACGGCCCACCAGCAACCGTGCGGACCTCGTTGGCATCCAGCCACGTGGCCAGCGACCGCAAGCTCTCACCGGCAAGGAACCGCTCAACCAGTCCCCGGATGACCGCCGCCTCATCCGCCCGCACCGTGATCCGGTCCGACTCGTAGCCGAAGGGCCGATGACTTCCACCGTGGGGACGACCGGCGGCCGCCACTTCGTCGAGCTTGCGGCGCACCCGACGGCCCTTGCTCGCTGACTCGTCGGACGCCACCGCCGCCAAGATTCGCGCCAACAGCAGTCCGTCACCGTTGCCGATGTCGAGGTTTCCACTCGAAACGAACTGCACGGGCGGGCTCCCCGCCGCACTCAACACGTCAACGAAGCGGTCCAGGTCCTTGGTCGAGCGGGTCAACCGGTCGTGGTGGTACACGATCACCCCATCGCGGAACCCGTCACGCACATCGGTCAACAGCTGCTCGAAGGCAGGCCGCCGCTTGCCCGAGAAGGCCGACACGTCGTTGTCGACGTACTCATGGCCGACCACCCATCCGGACTCCCGGGCGAGCCGCCGGCAGTCGTCGAGCTGCCGGCTCACGCCGAGCGCCGACCCGTCCTGGTCCGAGGAGATCCGGGCGTACACCGCTGCCGACCGCACTGTTCGCATCGGGTCAGACTAACGAACAGTGGCTAACCTCGTGCTCCTCTGCGTCCGGCACCACCACCACCTCCACGAACCCGGCTGGCACGCCAAGCTCCTCCCCGACCTCACCTTCGAAGTCACCGCCCCCGACGGCACCCACCACACCAGCCCCGCCCCCCGCACCCTCACCCGGGGCGGCGACCCGGATGGCGGGCCACCCGACCAGCGGCCGCCGTGACCGGCGGCGCTGCCCGAGGAGGCGGACGGCGAGGCGTCCGAGGACCGGTGCGGGTCACGGGCCGCGTCGCTCCCGGGGCCGGTGGCGAGCTCGGGCACGTCCTCGCCCCGTCGGCCCCCGGACGGCGCGAGTCTCCACGTCGGCGACGGCGGGCGGCGGGCGAGATGCCGCGGCGACGGACACGGTCCCGACGGACACGGTTCCGACGGACACGGTCCCGACGGCGGGGTGTCTCTACGATCGGCGGCCGTGACCGAGCCGACCATCCAGCTGGGCAAGATCGCCGGGCCCATCGAGACGACCATCGACGGCGACCACGCCGCCGCGTACGCGCTGGCGACGAACGACCCCAACCCCGCCTACCTGGACGGCGGGATCGTGCCGCCGGTGTTCACGGTGTCGCTGGGGCTGCCCCTGCTGCACGAGGCGAACCAGCTCGGCGTGCCGGCCGGCGCGGTGCGGGGGGCGACGGGCGGGGTCCACGGCCAGCACGACCTGCTGCTGCACCGGACGCTGCGGGCCGGCGACTTCGTGCGGGTGACCGGCACGATGCACGGGGCCTACAACACCAAGGGCGGGGCCATCACCACCGTCCGGATCCTCGTGGCCGGCGAGGACGGCGAGCCCTACGTCGAGCACCTCTGGTCGTCGTTCCACATCAAGGGCGAGCTCGACGAGGTGGGGCCGCCGCTGGCCGATCACAGCTTCCCCGAGGAGGCCAGGTCGGCCTCGCTCGGCGCGCTGGTGGTGCCGGTCGAGCGCGACCAGAGCTTCCGCTACGCCGGTTCCTCGACCGATCACGCCCCGATGCACGTCCACGACGAGTCGGCCCGCCGGGTCGGGTTCCCGAGCAAGTTCATGCAGGGCCTCTGCACCTTCGCCATGTGCAGCCGGGGGGTCGTCCAGCTGGGCGCCGACGGCGATCCCACCCGCCTGCGCAGGATGGCGGCCCGCTTCGCCTCACCGGTGTTCCCCGGCAACGAGCTCGAGGTGTCGGTCTACGACGCCGGCCGCACCGTCGACGGCGGGCGCCAGCTCGCCTTCGAGGCGGTGTCGGCCGACAAGATGGTGATCCGCCACGGCCGGGCCGAGCTCCATCCGGCCTGACGCGCCCGACGGCAGAGCCGCCGGCGGCAGACCCGTCGCTCAGCGGGGCTTGCGCTTGTCGTTGTCCCGCACCGACTTCATCACCGCCTTCCACTCCCCCACGCTCGCCCTGCGGACGAGCGGGTCCGTGCGGCGGACCTCGGCGGCCATCTCCTTCTGCAGCTTCTGGTAGCTGGCCAACCGGGCCGGCGCCAGCGTGCCGCCGGCGACGGCGGCGTTGACGGCACAGCCCGGCTCCGAGCCGTGGGCGCAGTCGCGGAACCGGCAGCCGGCGGCCAGCTCGTCGATCTCGGGGAAGGCCTGACCGATGCCCTCGTCACCGGTGAGGCCGAGGCTGCGCAGGCCGGGCGTGTCGATCAGCACCCCGCCGCCCGGGACGGCCAGGAGCTGGCGGGAGGTGGTGGTGTGCCGGCCCCGGTGGTCGCCCTCCCGCACCGCGCCGGTGGCGAGCACGTCGGTGCCGATGAGCGCGTTGGCGAGCGTGGACTTGCCCGCACCGGACGGTCCGAGGAGGACGGCGGTGCGGTCGGGCCGCAGCCCGGCCCGCAGCGCCTCGACGCCGAGCCCGGTCTCGGCGCTCGTCGCCAGCACGTCGACGCCGACCAACCGGTCCCGGAGCTCCTCGGCCAGCCCGGGCGGGGCCAGGTCCGCCTTGGTGAGGGCGACCAGGGGCCGGGCCCCGCTCTCCCAGCCGATGGCGAGCTCCCGCTCGACGCGCGACGGGCTCAGGCGGTCCGCCGGGGCGGTGACCACGACCACGTCCACGTCGGCGGCGAGGACCTGCTCGCCGACGCCGGACGGATCGGCCCGGGAGAGGGTCGACCAGCGGTCCAGGACGGCCCGGATCTCGCCGCCGGCGACGAGAACCCAGTCGCCGACGGCGGGGGGTGACGGCGAGGCGGCCGACTGCAGCAGTCGCTCGCCGCCGTCGGCCACGGCGACCACGGCCCCGCCCCGCTCCACCCGGACCACCCGCCCGGGCTCGGCGGACGTGGGCGCGGGCGCCCCGTCGTCGCCGACGGGGACGTCGCCGCCCACAGCGTCGTCGAGGGCGGCGTTGTAGAGGGCGAGCACGCGCTCGCTCCATCCCAGCGGGACGAGCGCGCCGATGGAAGGGTCAGGCACCGGAGGAGCTCCTCGGGGAGGACCCGCTGCCGGCGATCTCGGTCAGCGGGGAGCAGGAAGCGGACGGAGGACGGGCGCGGCCGTGACGGGCCGTCTGGCACCGAAGCCGTCCATGTGCGCCTCCCCTCCCTCGGTCGTCCCGGGTCCCGGGAACCGTAGCCCCGGGGCCGTGAGCAGGGCCGTCAGTCGGCCGCGCCCGACAGCGACAGCCGCCGGAGCCGCCAGCCGGCGAGGAGCAGGGCGACCACGCCGATGAGGACCAGCCGCACGATCCCCGCCCCGCCCCCGGGCACGCCGCTGCGCACCAGCGCGCTGGGCGCATCGTCGACGAGGCCGAGGAACACCGCCCTCGCCTCCCAGCCCGGCGAGAGCTGGGCGATGCCGCTCAGGGCCGCCCCGAGGAGTCGCTCGACGAGGAAGACGAAGGCCAGCGACCACACCGCGGCCCTGCGGGCGACGGAGCCGATGGCGATGAAGACGGCGATGTAGGCGCCGGCGCCGGCCGCCGTCGCCACCGCCGCCGGCCAAGCCGCCTCGGGCACACCGGCGACGACAGCGCCCAGGGCCGCGGCCGGCACGATCGACACCAGGGCCACGATCCAGCCACCGAGCCAGCGACCGGCCACGATCGTCCGCAGCGGCGCCGGGGTGAGCCAGGTGAAGTGGAACACCCCCGAGCGGACCTCGGCACCCATCACGGCATCGCCGATCACCAGGGCGGTGATGGGCAGGGTCAGGCCGAAGATGCCGAGCGACGCCGTCCGGGCGAAGGCCTCGATCCGGGGCGGGTCGAGCTCGTTGGCGAGGAGGCCGAACAGGACGGCGCCCACGCTCGGGAGCAGGCACCCCAGCCAGCGGCGGGGGCCGACGCAGCTCCGCAGCGTGAACGCCACGACGACCCCGAAGCGCCACGGCTTCCGACCGCCCCCGCCGGCGGCCCGTCCCGCCGGCGCCCCGGGGGCCGGCGCCCCCTGCGCCGGCGGCGGTCCCTCCCCCACGATCGGCGTGTCGGTCATCGGGTCAGCTCCCGGAAGAGGCTCTCGAGCGAGTCGTCCAGCGGTCGGACCTCCCGCAGGCGGACCGAGAGCGACCGGGCCAGCCCGGGCAGGGCGGCGGCCAGCGCCGACGCATGGGTGGTCGAGACGACGATGCTGTCCGGGCGCTCGCCCACCGGCCCGCCGCCCACCCCGAGCAGCGGTGCGCCCTCGAAGCTCACCCCCGACACCGACGGCAGGCCGACCAGCCCGCCGGCGAGGCGGCGACCGTCGTCGGCCCGGACGAGCACGTGTCGGGGCCGGTCGTTCATGGCCTCGCGGATGGCCCGCTGGCCGCCGGCGGCGGCCAGGCGACCGTGGACCACCACGATGATGCGGTCGGCCAGGCGCTCGACCTCGTTGAGCACGTGCGAGCTGACGATCACCGTGCGGCCTTCGGCCCCGAGCGAGCGGAACAGCCTGATGAGGGCCTGGCGCTGGACCGGGTCGGCGCCGTTCAGCGGCTCGTCGAGCACGAGCACCGTGGGGTCGACCACCAGGGCGGCGGCGACCTTGGTCCGCTGGCGCATGCCCTTGCTGAACCCGTCGACCCGGCGGTCGGCCACCGGGAGCAGGTCCACCCGCTCGAGCGCCCGGTCGGGCGCGGCCCGGTCGGACCGGCCGTGGAGGGAGGCGACGTAGCGCACCAGCTGGCGGGCCGTCAGCCCCCCGGGCACGGCTTCGTCCTCGGGCACGAGCGCCAGCCGGCGGTACACCTCTCGGTCGGCCCGGGGATCGGCGCCGCCCACCCGGACGGTGCCCTGGTTCACCGGGATGAGGCCGGTCACCGCCCGCATGAGCGTCGTCTTGCCGGCCCCGTTCGGGCCGAGCAGCCCCGTGACCCCGGGACCGAACGAGCAGCTGAGCTCGGACAGCGCCACCTTCTGGCCGAACCACACGGACAGGTTGCGCACGTCGACCGTGGCGTCGGCCACGAAGGCCGGGTCGTCGGCGCCGGGCCCCGGCGGCGGCCCCTGCACCGTCGCCGCCGTCATCGCTCGGTCCAGCGGTAGCGGCGGTAGAGCACGGTGAGGCCGACGGCCACGACCGCCAGGTAGGCGAACATGGCGGCCGGCCCGCCGCCGTCGACGCCGGAGAGCGGCGAGGCCGGGTCGAGCCGGCCGAGGAAGATGAGGTCGCGCAGGTACAGGGGCAGCGTCAGCACGTTCAGCAGCGCGGCCATCGAGCCCTCGGCCTGGGCCGTCTCGCCCCCGACGAGGATGCCGGACACGATCGACGACACCAGGAACAGCCCGATGAAACCGGCACCGCCCACGATCCGGCGGCTGGCCAGCGAGGCGACGGCGACGCCGACCACGGCGAAGAAGACGGCCAGCACGGCGCAGGAGGTGGCCACCTTCCAGGTCACGTCGGCGTTGTCCCGCACGTAGGCGAGCGTGCCGTCGCTCACCAGGGCCTGGCCCACGAAGAGCAGCACCTGGGGCAGGAAGGAGAAGGCGAACAGGATCGTCGCCAGCGCGCCCACCTTGGCCAGCACGTAGTCGGCCCCGGTGAGGGGCCGGGCGAAGAGCAGGGGCAGGACCCGTTGGCGCCGGTCCGGGCAGACGATGTCGGGCGCGGTGAGCGCCACGAAGACGAGCAGGGCGCTCGAGACGCCGACGTAGTCGCGGTAGGTGATGATCTCGACCCGGTCGCCGAACTGGTTGCGGGTCAGGTAGGCCACCCCGACGTTGACGACGGCGGGGATGGTGACGATGCCGAGCAGCACGAAGGGCGCCACCTTCTGGCGCCAGCTCCGGCGCAGGCCCAGGGCCCGGCGCATCGACGCCCGGTAGAGGGCCGCGGTGGCCGCCCCCCGACCGCCCCGGGGACCGTCGTAGGGACGGTAGCCCCGGTCGTAGATGGCGCCGCCGACCGCGGTCATCGGCCGGCCCGCTCGAGGAAGACGTCGTCGAGCGAGGTCGACCGGGCCCCGAGCCGGTAGAGGGGCAGGCCGAGCTCGGCCACGGCCTGCACCACCCGTTCCCGGGTCTCCTCGTCGGCGCCGTCGAGCTCGACCAGCCCGGCAACGACGGCCACCTGCAGCCCGTCGGCGGCCAGGCGGGCCCGCAGCACCTCGGCGGCGGTGGCGTCGCCGACGTCGACCGACAGGGCGCCGGTGGGCTCGAGCAGGGCGGCGGTGGGGCCGGCCACCACCAGGGTGCCGGCGTCGATCATGAGCACGTGGTCGCAGACCCGCTGCACGTCGTCGAGGAGATGGGTCGACATCAGCACGGAGATGCCGAACGTGCCGAGCCGGGCCACCAGCTCGAGCATCTCCTCCCGCCCGGCCGGGTCGAGCCCGGCGGTGGGCTCGTCGAGCAGCACCAGCTCGGGGTCGCCGACGAGGGCCTGGGCCAGCTTGGCCCGCTGGCGCATGCCCGTGGAGAAGCCGCCGATGGGGCGGAACCGGGCCTCGTCGAGGCCGACCAGGTCGAGCACGTCGGACGCCCGCTGCCTGGCTGCCTTGGCGGGGAGGCCGCCCAGCTCGCCGAAGGTCGCCACCACGTCGGCCGCGCTCTGGTCGAGTGGCAGGCAGTCGTGCTCGGGCATGTAGCCCAACCGGGCCCGCACCTCGATCGGGTCGTCGGCGACGGGGATGCCGACCACCTCGACGGAGCCGGCCGTGGGCCGGGCCAACCCGAGCAGGATCCGGAACAGGGTGGTCTTGCCGGCCCCGTTGGCACCGACCACGCCCACCAGGCCGCGGGGCACGACCGCCGTGAGGGCATCCAGGGCGGTGACCGAGCCGTAGCGCTTCGTCAGGCCGTCGATCCGGAGGAGGGTCACGAGGTCAGCAGGATGCACCCGGCGATCGGGCCGCCGCCGGCCGCCGCCACCGCCACCTCGGCTCCCGGCACCTGGCGCTCGCCGGCCTGGCCCCGGAGCTGCAGGCAGGCCTCGTGGAGCACCCAGTAGCCGTGCATGCGGCCGGCCGACAGCTGGCCGCCGTAGGTGTTGAGCGGCAGCTGGCCGCCGGGGCCGATGCGGGTGCCGCCTTCCACGAACGGCCCGGCCTCGCCCTCGCCGCAGAACTCGAGCGCTTCCAGCCAGGCGAAGGTCAGGAACGTGAAGCCGTCGTACAGCTGGGCCACGTCGACGTCGGTGGGCCGCAGGTCGGTCCGGCCCCAGAGCTCGACGGCGGCGTCGGCCGACGCCATCTTCGGGTAGTCGGGGCGCTGGTCCCAGCCCCCGAGGCCGGGTGAGCCGCCGATGGCCTCCACCCGCACCGGCGGGTTCGGGCAGTCGGCGGCGTGGTCGGCGGCGGAGACGACGAGGGCGACCGAGCCGTCGATCGGCACGTCGCAGTCGAGCAGGCCGAACGGCTCGGAGATGGGCCGGGCGGCCAGGTAGTCGTCGAGGGTGATGGGGTCGCGGTAGGCGGCGAGCGGGTTGCGGGCGGCGTTGCGCCGGCTCTGCACGGCCAGCCAGCCGAGCTGCTCCTTGGTCGTGCCGTACAGGTGCATGTGGCGCCGGGCGTGCATCGAGAGCCAGTTGGTGGCGGCATAGGCGTGGTACGTGAGCAGCGACAGCATCTCGCCCATCTGGGGCGGCACCTCCGCCCCGGGGGGCAGGGCCGGGAGGGCACCGGCGCCGCCCGGTGCCGGGAGCACCGACCCGCCCATCATCTGCACCGTCCGGTAGACGAGCACGTGCCTGGCCCGGCCCTCGGCGACGGCCAGGAAGGCCGACATCACGGGCGAGAGCAGGCCCCCGGTGTCGAACCCGCCGCCCTCGTAGCGGACGTCGAGGCCGAAGTGCCGGATCACGTCGTCCTGGGGCGTCTCCCCCATCGTCGAGATGCCGTCGATGTCGGCCGGCGTGAGGCCGGCGTCGGCGATGGCCGCCGCGGCCGACTCGGCGGTGAGCTCGAGGCCGGGGATGCCGGTCTTGCGCCCGATGCGCGAGATGCCGAGGCCGGACACGATCGCCTGCTTCTCCGGGAACACCGTCATGGGCGCTTGCCCCCGGCCTGCGGCCCACACCGCGCCCGTTCGGGTCGCCGAGCGCCCATGACCCGTTCGGCGCAGAGCGCCGGACGACGACCTGTGTTCATGGTTCGCTCGCGGCGCCCGCTCATGGACCTACCTCGCCTGCCTGCACGTTCCCTACAGTGCCAGGGATGAGCGTCACCGAGGACCGCAGCGGCGCGGGCGCGGTCCCGCCCCGCATGCTGCCCCCGCTGACCGACGTCAACCGGGCGTTCTGGACGGGAGGGGCCCGGGGCGAGCTGCTGATCCTGCGCTGTCCCACGTGCCGGCGATGGGTCCACCCGCCCCGGGCGACCTGCCCGGACGACGGCGGGGCGCTGGCACCCGAGCCCGTGAGCGGGCGGGGCACCGTCTTCTCGTTCACGATCAACCGCCACGTCTACAACCCGGCCGTCCCGCCGCCCTACGTGATCGCCATCGTCGAGCTCGAGGAGCAGGCCGGCCTGCGGTTCACCACCAACATCGTCGGCTGCGCCCCCGAGGACGTGACCATGGAGATGCCGGTCGTCGTGGGCTTCGAGGCCCACGGCGAGGTGTTCGTCCCCGTGTTCTCGCCGGCCTGACACCATCCGGCGGGCGGGTCGCGGGCCGGGCGCCCGGGCCCCCGCTACCGTCCCGGCCGTGCGGATCGCCATCGCCTCCGACCACGCCGGCTTCGCCATGAAGGCGCTGGTCACCGCCCACCTCGCCGGCCGCGGCCACGAGGTGGCCGACCTCGGCACCGACTCCACCGAGCCGGTCGACTACCCGGCCTTCTGCGCGGCCGCGGCCCGGGCCGTGGTGCGGGGCGACGCCGACCTCGCCGTCGTCATCGGCGGCAGCGGGCAGGGCGAGCAGATCGCGGCCAACAAGGTGCGCGGCGCCCGGGCCGCGCTCTGCCACGACGTCACGACCGCGCGCCTGGCTCGCTCCCACAACGACGCCAACGTCCTGTCGCTCGGCGGACGCCTGCTCGGCGACGCCCTGGCCCTGGACGTGGTCGACGCCTTCCTCGACGGCTCCTTCGAGGGCGGGCGCCACGTCGCCCGGCTCGAGCAGCTGGCGGCCATCGAGCGGGAGGAGTGCGGCTGATGGGCTTCAACCCCTTCCGCCCCCAGCGCCGCAGCCCGTTCGACTACGTGCTCGTGACCGCCGCCGTGCTCGTCGCCGCCGGGCTCGTGCTCTGGGCCGCCGGTGCCGTCTGACCCCTGGGTCGAGGACGGCTTCGAGGTCCGCCGCATCCAGCCCTACGAGGCCGTGAAGGCCTACCGCTGCCCCGGCTGCAACCACGAGATCGGGCCCGGCACGGGCCACGTGGTGGCGGTCCCACCCGAGGCGCCCGACCTGCGCCGCCACTGGCACACCCCGTGCTGGCGGATGCGCCACCGCCGCCGCTGAGGTCACGCCGGGCAGCCAGGGGGCCGAGTGTTCTGTCTCCGAATTGATCGGGCGGTTGCGCCGGCCGGATGTCGCCGCTCGCGGCGTCCTCGTCCTAGCGGTTGGACAGGGCAGGCGCGTCGTCCTGCGTCCTTCCGAGCGACGACCCCGGCTCGCCGCACCCGCACCGCCAATTCGGAGTCAGACCCTAGAACGCGCCCTCGATGATCTCGAGCTCGTCGCCGAGGAGGGCGGCCACGTCGAAGCGGATGGCCGCCGGCCGGACCTTCGACTCCTGGATCCAGCGGGCCGCGAGGTGGCGGATGCGCTGGCGCTTCTCGCGGGTGACCGCCTCGGCCGGCGTGCCGAAGGCGTCGGTTCGACGGGTCTTCACCTCGCAGAACACGAAGGTCGGTCCGTCCCGCACGATGAGGTCGAGCTCGCCGTCCCGGCAGCGCCAGTTGCGGGCGACGATCGTGTAGCCGCAGCTCACGTACCAGGCCGCGGCCACGTCCTCCCCGCTGGCGCCGGTGGCCCGGCGGGGATCGGTCACAGCTCCTTCTTCGGGAGCTCCTCGATGTTGACGTCCTTGAACGTCACGATCCGCACCGAGGCGACGAAGCGGGTCTGGCGGTACATGTCCCACACCCAGGCGTCGGTGAGGGTCAGCTCCACCCAGCCCCGGCCGGCGTCGTGGACGACCTGCTCGACGCCGTTGCAGAGGTAGAAGCGCCGCTCGGTCTCGACGGCGTAGGAGAACATCGGGCAGACGTCCTTGTACTCCCGGTAGAGCTGGAGCTCGATCTCCGCCTCGTACCGCTCGACGTCCTCGGCACCCATGAGGGGGAACTGTACGGATCGCCGGCCGCCTCCGGCGCCGGCCCTTGCGCCCCCGGCCCGACGGTGATAGCTACAACCATATGGTTGTAGATGATCTGGCGGACACCCAGGCCGACCGGGTGTTCCACGCCCTCGCCGACGCCACCCGGCGCGACATCCTCCTGCGCACCCTGGAAGCGGGCCACAGCGTCTCCGCCCTGGCCCGCCGCTACCCCATGAGCTTCGCCGCCGTCCAGAAGCACGTCGCCGTGCTCGAGCGGGCCGGCCTGGTGGTGAAGGAGCGCCGGGGCCGGGAACAGCTCGTCACCGGCGACGTCGCCACCATGCGCCGCGCCGCCCGGCTGCTCGACCAGCTCGAGGCCGTCTGGCGAGGCCGCATCGACCGCATCGGCGAGCTCCTCGCCGACCGACCAGGGAGCCCGGAGGACCCCCACAGACCAGAGAACCCCCACGGACCAGAAAACCCCCACGGAGAGGACCAGCCATGACCGAGCCGACCGTCCACAAGGACCCCGACGCCCTCACCATGACCATCACCACCGACCTCGACGTCCCCGTCGAGCGGGCCTGGCAGCTGTGGGCCGACCCCCGCCAGCTCGAGCGCTGGTGGGGCCCGCCCACCTACCCGGCCACGGTCGTCGACCACGACCTGGTCGCGGGCGGGAAGGTCAGCTACTTCATGACCGGACCCGAAGGCGACCGGGCCCATGGCTGGTGGGACGTCGTCGCCGCCGAGCCGCCGAGCCGCCTCGAGCTGCGGGACGGCTTCGCCCACGACGACGGCCGCCCGGACGACGCCAGGCCGGTCACCGTCATGACCGTCTCGCTGTCGGCGCGGGACGGCGGCTCCCGCATGGACGTCGTGAGCCGCTTCCCCTCCCTCGAGGCCATGGAGGAGCTGGTGGCCATGGGGATGGAGGAGGGCATGGTGGCCGCCCTCGGCCAGATCGCAGCGATCCTCGCCGACGACGCCGCGACGACCTCGTAGGCCGAGATCCGGCGATCCCGCTGGTGCGCCGGCCCCGCCGGCCGCGACGGTCGTTTCTGCACGCAAGCGGGCGGATAGACGAGGGGCGTGGTCTCGAGAGCTTCCGGCCGGAGCCCGGTCGCCGCCCGGCTCGGCGCACCCGCCGTGACGGCTCGTGCCACCACACGCGCCCGGAAGCGACGCCCGCTGACTCGACGACTCGTCGCGGCAACGTTGGTTCTCACCGGGTTGAGCGCCTGCGGCGACGAGGACCGCGACGGCGAACCCGGTGCTTCGCCGCCCGTCTCGGGAGACGACGCCACCCTCACCCTGGAGGTGGCCGCCCCTGGCGAGGCCTCCAGCGGCGCCCCGGTGACGTGGGTGCTCCGGTTGGTCAACCGCGCCGACCGGCCGATCGAGCTGGTCTGCCCGACCGGCCAGGACGCCGAGGTCGAGCTCAGCCGCGACGGATCCGTGCGCTACCGCTGGAGCGACGGTCGCTTCTTCACGCAGGCCGTTCGGCACGTGCCGGTCGAACCCGGATCGGTCGACATCGAGCTGGGCGAAGCGTCACTCGACGTCCCGCCCGGCGACTACCGGCTGGAGGCGACGGTTCCCTGCGATCCCGAACCACCGCCGGCCCGGGTCGAGCTGACCGTGACGGAGTGACCATCGGGAGGTCCTGCCCGGCGGCGGTGGCAGCAGGCCGTCGAGCCGGCCCGGCCGGGCGACGGCGTCTTCGGGTTGGCGTACCGGCGGCAGGACTCGTCGACGATCTCGGCGAGGGTGCCGGGTGGTGACTCAGGCGCCGGCGGCGCCGGGCTTGGGAGTCCGCTTCTCCTTGATCTTCGCGGCCTTCCCGCGGAGGTCACGGAGGTAGTAGAGCTTGGCCCGACGGACGTCGCCGAGGGTGACCGACTCGATGCGCTGGATGATCGGCGAGTGGACGGGGAACGTCCGCTCCACACCGACGCCGAAGCTCACCTTCCGCACGGTGAAGGTCTCGCGGATGCCGTCGCCCTGACGGCGGATCACGACGCCCTGGAACACCTGCACCCGCTCGCGACTGCCCTCCACCACCCGGACGTGGACCTTGAGGTTGTCGCCGGGCGAGAAGTCCGGGACGTCGTCCCGGAGGCTGGCGCGGTCGACGAGATCGGTGGGGTTCATGGCGCGTGGGTGCTCCCGGCAGAACAGAAGGGACGGGGGATCCTACGACAGGAGGCCGAGGCCTTCCAACAGCTGGCGCTCGGCCTCCGTGAGGCCGCCTCGGGCGGCCAGGAGGTCGGGCCGCTCCCGGGCGGTGCGGGCCAGGGCCTGGGCGTGGCGCCAGGCTGCGATCCTGCCGTGGTCGCCGCTGCGGAGCACCTCGGGCACCGTCCAGCCCCGGAAATCGGCCGGCCGGGTGTAGTGGGGGTACTCGAGCAGGCCGGCGGCGAAGGACTCCTCCCGGCCGGAGTCGTCGTTGCCCATCACGCCGGGGACGAGCCGGCCGACGGCCTCGATCACCACCATGGCCGCCACCTCCCCGCCGGCCAGCACGTAGTCGCCGATCGAGAGCTCGCCGTCGGCGAGGTGGTCGGCCACCCGCTGGTCGACGCCCTCGTAGCGACCGCAGAGCAGCGAGAAGCCGGGCAGCGCCGCCAGCTCCCGGGCCATGGCCTCGTCGAAGCACCGGCCCCCTGCGCCCAGCAAGAAGAGGGGCCGGGGCGGCCGGGCCGCCTCGACGGCGGCGAAGAGCGGCCCGGGCATGAGCACCATGCCGGCCCCGCCGCCGAAGGGCGAGTCGTCGACCGACCGGTGCGGGTCGGTGGCCTCCGACCGCAGGTCGTGGATGCGGACGTCGAGCAGGCCCCGCTCGATGGCCCGGCCGAGCAGCCCGTAGGCCGAGAAGCCGTCGACCATGTCGGGGAAGATGCTGAAGACGTCGATCCGCACCGTCACGCTCCCGGCTCAGACGTCGTCGTCGAGGAGGCCGGCCGGCACGTCGACGACGAGGCGGTCGCCGCTGCGCTCGACGAGGAAGGTGAGGGGCACCAGGCGGCCGTCGTCGAGCACGAGGAGGTCGCTGGCCGGGTTGGCCTCGACGCTGGCCACCCGGCCGTGCTCGACGCCGTCGGCGGTCACCACCACGCTGCCGATGAGCTCGTGCACCCAGAGCTCCTCGTCCTCGCCCTCCAGCGGCGGCGCCGACAGCACCAGGCCCCGCAGCGGCTCGACGCCCGTGCGGTCGGTGTAGCCGGCGAACGACACGATCCAGTCCCGCTGGTGGGGCCTCGACGCCTCCACCCGCAGCTCGCCCTTCGGGCTGGCCAGCACCGAGCCGGGCGCGACCCGCTCGAGGCGGTCGGTGGTGAGGTGGACGATCACCTCGCCCCGCAGGCCGTGGGGCTTGGTGACGCGACCGATCTCGAGCAAGGGGGACGGCGGCGGCACGCCCGGGCCGTCAGTCGACGAAGTCGACGTCGACCTCGGTGCCGTCCTTGACGGCAGCGGCCCGCACGACGGTGCGGATGGCGGTGGCGATGCGGCCCCGGCGGCCGATCACCCGGCCCATGTCGCCCTGGGCCACGTTGACCTCGAGGGTGGGGCCCCGTCGGCCGCTCACCAGGTCGACGGTGACGGCATCGGGCTCGTCGACGAGCTCGCGCACGAGGTACTCGAGGACGGCGGTGGCGGTGGTCGGCTCGGCCATCGCTACTGGCCCTTGAACTCGGCCCAGGCGCCGGTCTGCTCGAGCAGGCGCTGGACGCGGTCGGTGGGCTGGGCGCCCTTGCGGAGCCACTCGACGGCCCTGGGGTTGTCGATGGTGACCGCCGACGGGTCCTTGCGGGGCTCGTAGGTGCCGACGATCTCGATGAACCGCCCGTTCCGGGGCGAGCGGCTGTCGGCCACCACCACCCGGTAGGTCGGCTGCTTGGTCTTGCCCATCCGCATCAGGCGGAGCTTCACGGCCACGGCTTGTCTCTCCTCACACCCAGGAGCTCGTCGAGACCGGACGGTCCGGCCTTGGAGAGCCCCCGCAGATCCTGCAGGTCGTTGCGGTCCTTCGTGGTCGGCGCCCCGAGCGACGGGACGGTGACCCGCCCCTTGCCCTTCTTCTTCGCCGACTTCTTGCCGATCTTCGTCGCTCCGCCGAAGCGCTTCATCATCTTCGACATCTCGGCGAACTGCTTCAGCAGCAGGTTGACCTCGCTGACCGAGGTGCCGCTGCCGCTCGCGATCCGAGTTCGCCGCGAGCCGTTGATCACCTCTGGCCTCTGGCGCTCCTCGGGGGTCATGGATCGGATGATCGCCTCGATGCGACCGACTTCCTTGTCGCCGATCTCGGCGTTCCGGACCTCCTTCGGAACGCCGGGGAGCATACCGATGAGGTTGTTGAGCGGCCCCATCCGCTTGACCTGTTGGAGCTGCTCGAGGAAGTCCTCGAAGGTGAACTGGCCCTCGAGCAGCGCCTCGGAGGCCCGCGCCGCGACGCCCTGGTCGTACTCGGCCTCGACCTTCTCGATGAGCGTCAGCACGTCGCCCATGCCGAGGATGCGCTGGGCCATCCGGTCGGGATGGAACTGCTCGAAGTCGACGACCTTCTCGCCGGTCGAGGCGAAGGCGATCGGCCGGCCGATGACCTCCTTCACCGACAGCGCGGCGCCGCCGCGGGCGTCGCCGTCGAGCTTGGAGAGGATGACGCCGTCGATCGCGAGGGTGGCGTGGAATGCCTCGGCCACGGTGACGGCGTCCTGGCCGGTCATGGCGTCGACGACGAGGAACGTGTAGTCGGGCTCGACCGCCTCGGAGATGCGGCGGACCTCGTCCATCAGCTCGGCGTCGATGGCGAGCCGGCCGGCGGTGTCGACGATGAGGACGTCGCGTCCCTTGTCGCGGGCCTCCTCGAGGCCGGCCCGGGCCACCGCCACGGGGTCGGTGGGCTCGGAGTACACCGGCACGCCGACCTGCTTGGCCAGGGTGCGGAGCTGCTCGACGGCAGCGGGGCGCTGCAGGTCGGCCCCCACGAGCAGGGGGTTGCGACCCTGCTGCTTGAACCAGCGGGCCAGCTTGGCGGTGGCCGTGGTCTTGCCCGAGCCCTGGAGGCCCGCCATGAGCACGACGGTCGGGGGCTTCGAGGCGTAGGTGACCCGGAGGCCCTCGCCGCCGAGGGTCTCGACGAGCTCCTCGTGGACGCACTTCACGACCTGCTGGGCCGGCGACAGGCTCTTCGAGAGGTCGGCGCCGACGATCCGGCGCCGGACCCGGTCGACGAAGCCCCGCACGACGTTGAAGTTGACGTCGGCCTCGAGGAGGGCGAGGCGGATCTCCCGCAGCACCTCGTCGACGTCGGCCTCGTTCAGGCGGCCGCGGCTCCGCAGGCGCGTGAAGATCCCGTCGAAGCGGTCGGAGAGGGCGTCGAACATGCGGTCGGCAAGGCTACCCGGCGAGCCTCCCCCGATCGGACCCGCCCGCCGCTCTGCTGCGCAACGGGACTCCTCGGGGGGACGGGGCCTCGCCGGGCACGGTGCGCCTAGGTGGCGGCCTCCCGCTTGGCCCGCTGCTCCATGCGCCAGGCCATCACCGGGACGTCGGGGGCCTTCGTGCGGTTGCGCTTGATCTCGTAGAGGTTCTCGTAGCGGGCCAGCCAGGCGGTGTGGCGCCACAGCTCGACGGCGTCCTCGTCGGTCGGCAGCTCGGCGACGACCGGCCCGAAGATGGCCGGGCCCGCGCCCCCGTCGAGCACGATGGTCGGCACGCCGAAGGCACCCACCCGGCCGACGACGTCGTCGTGCTCGGTCACCACCTGGTCCCACGTGCCCGGATCGGCGAGGGCGTCGTCGCAGAGCGCGGGGTCCAGCCCGGCCTCCACCAGCGACTCACGGACGGCGTCGACCATGCCGTCCCCGTCGGGCGGCGGGACCTGGTGCCAGAGGCGGTTGCCCAGGGCCTCGTAGAAGGGTCCGATGGCCTTGCGGCCCAACCGGTCGCGGATGGCGACCGCGGTCCGGAGGGCCGGCCCGGACACCGGGTTGGTGAGCTCGTCGCCCTCCTTGCGGTTCACGACCTCGAGGGAGAAGACGCCCCACTCGACCTCGATCTCGCCCAGCCGCTCGAGCTGGCGGGCCCAGCGGGAGGTCTGCCAGCACCACGGGCAGCGGGGGTCGAAGTGGAACCTGACGAGCTCGGCCATACCGGCTTGTTAGCACCGCTACGGGCTCGCCGCTCGGGGCCGGCCGCCGGTGCGGGACCGGCCCCGTCAGGCGGGCGCGGCCACCGGCGCCCGCAGGTCGACCACCTCGGCGAGCGGCGGGACGGTGGCAGGCGCGAGACGCTCCTGGAGACGGCGGCGGAGCTCGCGCCCGGGCACGGGCGCCACCAGCAGGCCGATGGCCACGCCGATGCCGAGGTAGGCGAGCCGCCGGAAGCCGAGCAGGCGCCCGGCGCGGTAGCCCGTCGAGGCGGCGAGGCCGGCCGAGCGGACGGGCCAGACGATGGGTCGGGTCAGGAGCCAGATCACGGCATCACCTCGGGTCGGTCGGTCGTCACGCGAACAGGGCTTCCACGAACTCGTCGGGGTCGAACTCGACGAGGTCGACGACGGTCTCGCCCAGCCCGACCAGCTTGATCGGGATGCCGAGCTCCTCGCTGATGGCGATCACGATGCCGCCCTTGGCCGAGCCGTCGAGCTTGGTGAGCACGATGCCGGTCACGTCGGTGGCGTCGGCGAACTCCTTGGCCTGGGTCAGGCCGTTCTGACCGGTGGTGGCGTCGATCACGAGGAGCACCTCGGTGACCTTGCCCGGCTCGCGGTCGGCCACCCGGCGGACCTTGCGGAGCTCCTCCATGAGGTTGACCTTGGTGTGCAGGCGGCCGGCGGTGTCGGCCAGGACCAGATCGCTCCCCCGGCTGCCGGCCCGCTGGACGGCGTCGAAGATCACCGACGAGGGGTCGCCCCCCTCCTCGCCCCGGACCAGGTCGGCCCCGGTGCGCTCGGCCCAGGCCCCGAGCTGCTCGGCGGCCGCGGCCCGGAAGGTGTCGCCGGCCGCCATCACCACGCCCCGGCCGAGGTCGGCCTGCTGGCGACCGACCTTGCCGATCGACGTGGTCTTGCCGACGCCGTTCACGCCGACGAAGAGCCACACGTTGGGCCGGCCCGGCTCGAAGGTGAGCGACCGGTCACCGACGCCGAGCCGCCCCTTGAGCTCGGCCTTCAGCTCGGCGAGCAGCAGCTCCGGGTCGACGATCCCCTGCTCGGCCACCGCCTTGCGGAGGTCGTCGAGCAGGGCGGTGGTGGTCCGCACGCCGACGTCGGCCCGGATCATCGCCTCCTCCAGCTCGTCCCAGGTCTCGGCCGTGATGCCCGAGCGGGACCGGATGGCGCCGAGGTAGCCGGAGAGCGCCGACCGGGCCCGGCCCAGCCGGTCGCGGAAGCGGGGAGGCGCCTCGGGCTCGGTCGCGACGGCGAGGGCGTCCTCGATCTCGTCGACGGTCTCCTCGTCGAGGTCGAGCGATTCGCCGGGGAGCGCCGGCGCCGACGGCGCCGCCGTCGCGGTCCCGGCGGCCCGGGTCGGCTCGGCCGGCGGCGGCTCGAGCAGCTCGCCCCGGGACCGGCGCCGGGCGACCAGCACCCCCAGCCCCAACCCGGCGAGCACCAGCACGGCGAGGACGAGCAGCACGATCTCCATCTCGCGCCGAGACTACCCAGCCCCTCGAAGCACCTCTCGGGTCAGGCGACCACCCCCGACGCCTTCTCGCTGACGACGCGGGAGGAGCCGCCGGGCTGCATGGTGACGCCGTAGAGGGTGTCGGCGCATTCCATCGTGCGCTTCTGGTGGCTGACGACGACGAGCTGGGCCTCGCTCCGGAACTCCTCGAGGAGGTCGAGGAAGCGGTGGAGGTTGACGTCGTCGAGGGCGGCCTCGACCTCGTCCATCAGGTAGAAGGGCGAGGGCCGGCTGCGGAAGACGGCGAAGAGGAAGGCGAGGGCGGTGAGCGAGCGCTCGCCGCCCGAGAGCAGCGAGAGCTTGCGGACGTTCTTGCCCGACGGCCGGGCCTCGACCTCGATGCCGGTCTCGAGGGGGTCGTCCGGGTTGGTGAGGCGGAGGTTGCCCTCGCCGCCCGGGAAGAGCGTCTCGAAGAGCTGGGTGAAGTGCCCGCTGACGTCGGCGAAGGCGGCCGCGAAGACGCTCACGATCTCGGCATCGACGGCCTTGATCACCCGGGAGAGCTCGCGGCGGCTCGTCTTCACGTCCTCGAGCTGCTCCTCGAGGAAGGTGTGGCGCTCGGACAGGGCTTCGTACTCCTCCAGGGCGAGGGGGTTCACCGGGCCCATGAGGCGCAGCTCCCGCTCGAGCTCACGGAGGCGGGCCGGGGCCGAGGTGCCCTCGGGCAGCCGCGGGCACTCGGCCGCCATCGCCACCTCGGGCTCCACCTCGAGGTCGCGGCGCAGGGTCTCGGTGGCGGCCTCCAGGCGGAGCTGCAGCTCCTGGGCCTCGAGCTCGGCCCGGCGCGTGCGCTCGCGGACCTCCTCCAGGCGCCGCTCGGCGGCCGAGCGCTCCTTGCGGGCCGCGTCGAGCCGGTCGGCGGTGGCCCGGGCCGCCTCGGTCTGGCGCCGGCGCCGCTCCCGGAGGTCGGCCAGGTGGGCCTCGACCCAGACGAGGCCCTCGGCCACGACGGCGACGAGGCGGTCGGTCACCACCAGCCGGCGATCGAGCTCGACCCGGCGCGACGCCGCCTCTTCGCGCTCGGCGACGTTCCGGGACAGCCGCTCGTCGACCTCGACGAGGCGCTGCGCCAGGTAGCCACGGCGCTCCTCGAGGGCGGACGCCCGCACCTCGAGGTCGGAGCGCAGGGCCGCCACCGCCGACGACCGCTCGTCGATCCGGCGGCGGGTCTCGGCCACCTGGCGCGCCTCCTCCCCGACCCGGCGCTCCTCGTCCTCGAGCCCCGGCAGCTGGGCCTGGAGCTGGCTGGCCCGCTCCCGCTCGCGGGCGACGCGATCGGCCAGCTCGGCCAGGTGCGTCCGGACGGCGTCGGCCTCGGCGAGCGCGTCGGCCGACTCGGCGTCGACGCGGACCAGCGCCTCGGTGGCCCGTTCGACCGCGGCCCGGGCTCCGGCGAGGTGGCGTTGCCACTCGGCCTCGGCCCGGCGGGCACCGTCGACCGCTTCCCGGGCGATGGCGACGGACGACCGGGCCAGGGCGGCTTCGTTGGCGGCCCCGGCGGCCATCGACGTCGCTTCGTCGAGGGCGGCGCCGGTGGCACCGGACGACCGGCCGCCGATGAGCCACCCGCCGGGGGCGAAGCGATCGCCGTCGCGGGTCACGACCACCGCGCCGGGGTGGTCGACGGCGGCGTCGAGCGCGGCGGCCCAGCCCCCGGCCACGCAGACGGCGCCGGCCAGGAGGGCGTCGAGCAGGGCGTCGACCTCGGCCGAGCGACCCCGCACGTGGGTCCGGACGGCCTCGCCGCCGGGTACGGGCGACGGGTGCCGGACGGGGCCGGCGAGCAGCGGGAGCACGGCGCCGGCGCCGGCCTCGGCCAGGACCTCGAGCGCCCGGCGGGCGCCGTCGACGCCGCCGCCGACGACGACCGAGCCGAGCGACGAGCCGGCCGCGGCCTCGAAGGCCGCCTCCCAGCCCGGGTCCACCTCGACCAGGTCGAGCAGGGTGCCGAGCACGCCGTCGTGGCCCTCCAGGCGGGCCGCGCCGGCCCGGGCCCGGGCGTCGTCGAGGGCCTGGGCCAGCGCCTCGGCCCGGGCCGTCCACGCCCGGTGGTCGCCCTCGGCGGCGCGGAGCGCCGTCTCCGCCGCCTCGAGGGCGTGCTCGGCGGCGATCCGCTCACCCTCGGCCACCATGAGGCCGTTGTCGAGCGTCGGTGCCGACGACTCCCCGGCCGACCGGGCCTCACGGAGATCGCGCCCCTCGGCCGCCAGCCGCTCGATCTTCTCGGTGAGCGAGGCCAGGCGCTGCTCGAGCCGGCCGGCCTCCGTCTCGCCCCTCGCCGTCGCCGACGACAGGGCGGCCAGCTCGCCCCGGGCCTCGGCCGCCGACGCGGCCGAGGCCGCACCCGACGGGGCGCCGTCGGGCCAGCGCGACTCGAACGCCGAGCGGTCGCCGGCCAGGTCGGCCTCGGCCTCGGCCAGGCGGGCCGCGGCCGGCGCCAGCGCCGCCTCGGCCTGCTCGGCCTCGGCCAGCTCGGCCCGCAGGCGGGCGGCCTCGGCTTCGAGGCTCTCGATCACCCCGCGGTCGGCGGCGACCGCCCGGTCGCGCTCGATCCCCCGCCGGCGCTCGGCCAGCACCGCGGCCAGGCCTCGGGCCTGCTGGTGGAGCCGCTCGACCTGCACGAGGCCCTCGCCGAGGTCGTCGGCGCCCATGGCCGACAGCTCGGCCTCGGCGGCGAGCACCGTGGCGTCGTGGCCGGCCAGCTCGGCCCGGGTGGCGGCGTCGTCGCCGGCCAGGCGGGCCCGGCCCTCGGCGCCGGCCGCCAGCCGGCCCCTGAGCGTGGCCAGCTCCCGCCCGGCGACGTGCAGCCGGATGGCGGCCAGCTCGGACACCAGGTCGCCGTGGCGGCGGGCCGCCTCGGCCTGGCGCTCGAGGGGCCGGAGCTGGCGCCTGACCTCGCGGAGGAGGTCGGACAGCCGGAGCAGGTTGGCCTCGGTGGCGTCGAGCCGGCGCTGGGCCCGCTCCTTGCGCTTGCGGAACTTGAGGATGCCGGCCGCCTCCTCGATGATCTGGCGCCGGTCCTCGGGGCGGGCGTTGAGCACGGCGTCGAGCTGGCCCTGCCCGACGATCACGTGCTGCTGGCGACCGACGCCGGAGTCGGAGAGCAGGTCCTGCACGTCGAGGAGCCGGCTCGGCACCCCGTTGATGGCGTACTCGCTGTCGCCGTTGCGGAACAGCGTGCGGCTGATCGTCACCTCGGAGAACTCGATCGGGAGCATCCCCGACGCGTTGTCGATGGTGAGGTGCACCTCGGCCCGCCCGAGCGCCGGGCGCTTGGCCGAGCCGGCGAAGATGACGTCGTCCATCTTCGACGACCGGACGGTGCGTGGGCCCTGGGCCCCGAGGACCCAGGCGACGGCGTCGACGATGTTCGACTTCCCCGACCCGTTGGGCCCGACGACGACGGTGATGCCGGGCTCGAGGTCGAGCACCGTGGTGTCGGCGAACGACTTGAAGCCCTTCAGGGTCAGTGTCTTCAGGTACACGGTGCCTCCACGCTAGGTGCCGCCCCGCCGGACGTGGACGATGGTGGCCCCGGCCCGGACCCGGCCGAAGCGGTGCACGAGTCGTGCCCGCCCGACCGCGACGGGCGTTCCCTCGACCTCGACCTGAACCGCCGGTCGAGGGTCCCTCGAGGTGCAGGAGCGGTCGAGGCGTGATCGGGCCGGTCGAGGCGGGCTCGGGCCCCGACGCCGACGGGTCGCCCCCGGCCCACCGTGCCGCCACCGCTCACCGTGTCGCCCGCCGCTCACCGTGTCGCCCGCCGCTCACCGTGTCGCCCGCGGCCCATCGCGCCGGATCGCGATCGCCACGGGGTACCCTGCGGAGGTCGTCGCCCCGGCCTGGTCCCCCCCGGCCGCATGCGGACCCCCCGGGGGTCGTCCGCTGGGCGACCGGACCGAGATTCGCACCAGCGCTGCCCGCCTCCCGTGACGGGGAGGCCCGCGAGCAGGAGAGCAGATGCCAGACGCCGAGTTGCCTGGGCCGCGGTTCGCCGGCGCGGCGCGGCCCGTCCCGGCCGGGTTCGAGCAGGTCGTCGAGGCGGAGGCGTCGGGCCTGGCGTCCGCCGCCGACCTCGAGCTGCTCGAGGCCCACCGCGACGCCTGGTGCGACATCGCCCTCCTGCGCCTCGACGACACCGAGCTCGCGCTGGCCGTCGTCCGTGGCCTACCCGGCGAGGAGCGCGAGCAGGTCGTCGCCGACTTCGAGGACGAGCGGTCCCGGTGGTTGGGCGTGCTCGACCGGCTCGGCATCGCCCCCCCGCCGCCCGAGACCGCCGTCCGGTCGAACGCCGGCGACGCCGGCGCCGCTCCCATCGAGCTCCCGCCCGGCGAGGTCCGGCTCCAGGCCTCGTGGCTCTCGGGCCGCATCGTGGTCTGGGCGGCCGGACCCGGTCGGCCCCCCGTCGTCGGCGACGAGCTCGCCGACCGGCTCGAGGCGGCCGGCGCCCCAGCCCACGGGTGGGACGTCCACCCGATGGTGTCCCTCCCCTCGGGCGAGAAGGCCGAGGCCCGCGTCATCCCCGTCCACGACGTCCTGGGCTGGCTGGTCGCGGTGGGCGCCGGCCAGACCGGCACCGGCCGGGAGGGCGACGACATCGACGAGCACGTCGGGGCCAGCCTGCGCTGGCTCGGCCGGATCGCGGTCTGGGCGGTGCAGCTCCTGGCCCGGGGCTCGATGGTCCCGGTCCTGCGCACCCGCCGCTCGCCGGGGCGGGCCCGGGCCGACCGCTCCGAGTCGCAGGTGCGGTGGTTGCCGGGCCTGGTCGACAAGACCCGCCTCAACGACCTGGCCCGCACGATGCCGGGCCCGATCACCGCCGTCGAGGGCGCCGACGGCCACAGCGTGGTGAACGCCGTGCTGGAGGCCCTCGTCAACGCGGTCGGCACCCACGCCGCCAGCCAGATCGAGCTGCCCGCCCCCCCGCCGAGCCCCCGCACCACCGCCGCCGTCGCCGAGTCGTTCCTCACCCGCCTCGACGGCTCGCCCTTCGAAGCGCCCTCCCGGGCCGCCGCCGAGGTGGCCAGCCGGCTGCTGCGCTGGGCCCACCCCCTCACCGACCCGGTCAGCGGCCGGCTCCTGGTCCAGCTCGACCCGCCCGACAAGGGCGACGCCTGGTTCCTGCGGGTGCTCGGACCCGATCCCGACGGGCGCATGGTCGCAGCCGAGGTGGCGATGGTCGACGGCCGGTCGAAGCGGCTGGCCGAGGAGCTGGCCCGCCTCGAGCGGCTGCTCCCGGTCCTGCTGCGACCCGGCGGCACCCGGCGGGGCGAGGTCTACCTCGACCAGGCCGAGGCGTGGGAGCTGATGACCGAGACCGGGCCGGCACTCGAGTCGGCGGGGTTCGACGTCCGGGTCCCCGCGCTTTCGCGGCGCAAGCCGACGCCGTCCCTGCGGCTCACCAGCCTCGCCACCGAGAAGTCCGTCGTCGGTGCCCACCAGCTGGCCGACGTGCGGTGGACGGCGGTGTTCGGCGACGTCGAGCTCGACGCCGCCGAGATCGCCCGCCTGGCCCGCGAGGCCCGGCCGCTGGTGCGCTCGGGCGGCCGGTGGGTGGCCCTCGACAGGGCCGACCTGGCCGCGGCCCAGGAGGCGCTCGCCGAGCGGGCCTCGAAGACGAAGCTCACGGGCGCCGAGATGCTCCGCCACGCCGTCGGCCTCGAGGGCTCGCCGCTCGCCGGCGGGATCGCCGTCGAGGGCACCGGCTGGGCCGCCGACCTGCTGGCCCGGGCGACCGAGCTCCACACGCTCCCGGTGGCGACGCCGGAAGGCTTCGTCGGCACGCTCCGGAGCTACCAGGAGGAAGCCGTCGCCTGGCTCGGCTTCCTCGACAGCGCCGGCCTCGGCGGCTGCCTCGCCCTCGACATGGGCCTCGGCAAGACGCCCACGGTGCTGGCCCACCTCCGACAGACCCGGGGCAACGGCGCCGCCCTCGTCATCGCTCCGCCGGCGGTGGTGGGGAACTGGGCCGCCGAGGCGGCCCGCTTCACGCCGGACCTCCGGGTGGTCGTCCACCACGGCGCCTCCCGGGCCTCCGCCGGCGAGCTGGCGGCCGAGGTGGCCGGCGCCGACCTCGTGATCACCACCTACGGGACCGCCGTACGCGACGTCGATGCCCTGGCCGAGCAGCCCTGGCGATCGGTCATCCTGGACGAGGCCCAGGCCGTGAAGAACCCCACCAGTGAGACGGCCCAGGTCCTGCGCACGATCCCGGCCACCATCCGGCTGGCAATGACCGGCACGCCCGTCGAGAACGGCCTCGGCGACCTGTGGGCGATCCTCGACTTCACGAACCCGGGGCTGCTTGGCAGCCGGGCCTCGTTCGTGAGCCAGCTGACCACCACCGCCACCGCCACCACCACCTCCTCGGGAGCGTCCGGCGCCGACGGCGACACCGCCCCGGCCCGGGTTCCGGCCGGCGGGGCCGAGTCGGCGCTGCGGGCCCTCAACGGGCTGCTCGTCTTCCGGCGCACGAAGTCCGAGCCGATCGTCGCCGCCGAGCTCCCCGACCGGATCGACGAGCTCGACCGGTGCACGATGACGCCCGAGCAGATCGGCCTCTACCAGGCGGTGCTCGACCGGCTGGTCACCGGGTCGGAGACGGGCGAGCGGCGCCAGGGCGAGATCCTCGCCGCCATCACCGCCCTCAAGCAGATCTGCAACCACCCGGCCGCCTACCAGGACGACGGCCGCCCGCTCGCCGGCCGGTCGGGCAAGCTCGCCCGCCTCGACGAGATCGTCGACGCCGTCTTCGAGTCGGGCGAGAAGGTCCTCGTGTTCACCCACTTCGCCGAGTGGGGGAAGCGGCTCGCCGACCACCTCACCGAGCGCACGGGCGTCCCGATCGCCTGCTACCACGGCGGGCTGGCCCGGGGCGCCCGCGACCGGCTGGTTGCCGACTTCCAGGCCGCCGAGGGGCCGGGCGCGCTCGTGCTCTCGCTCAAGGCCGGCGGCACGGGCCTCAACCTCACCGCTGCCAGCCACGTCGTGCTCTACGACCGCTGGTGGAACCCGGCCGTCGAGGACCAGGCCCGGGACCGGGCGTGGCGCATCGGCCAGACCCGCACGGTCGTCTCGCACCGCCTGGTGTGCCCCGGCACGGTCGACGAGCGGGTCGAGGAGGTCGTCGCCGGCAAGCGCCACATCGCCGACGTGGTGCTGCCGAGGTCGAGCTCGCTCGCCGACCTCGACGTCGACCAGCTCCGCACCGCCCTCGGCCTGCGCACCGACGCCGTGCTGGTCGACGAGTCCGCCACGCCCACCGGCGACGAGGAGGAGGCCGCGTGAGCGACACCCAGGCCGCCGCCGCTCAGACGACACCGTCGGGGCGGCGCCGACAGCGCAACCGCCGCCGCAAGGCGGTCGAGTTCTGGCAGGACCTCCCCGACGACGACGCGCCCGTCACGGTCGTCCCGGCGGTCGACCCCACGGCGTCGATCCGCTCCCTCGGCACGCCCCCGCTGCCCGGGCAGGGCAGCGCCGCCGACCACGTCATCGCCGCCGTCGTCCAGCGGGCCGCCCGCCAGGCCGCCGCGCTGGCGGCCGTGTCGAACATCCTCGACGCCCCCACCGACGACTAGCCCGTTCGTTGTCGACCGAGCCGGAACCGTCCCGGCCCGGTCGACCGAGAACGGCGGCTCGCCGGCTGTGAGGTCGCCGGGCTAGACCTGGCAGCCGGGGCAGAAGAACGACGAGCGGCTGGCCCACTTCATGCGCTGGACCGTGTGGCGGCAGCGCCGGCAGGGCTGGCCCTCCCGGCCGTACACCTTGTGCTCGGCCTGGTAGTTGCCCACCTTGCCGTACAGGTCGCGGTACTGCTCGTCGGCGAGCGACGAGCCCCGGAGCTTGATCGCCTCCTGGAGCACCTCGCCCATCGAGCGGTACAGGCGGCGCACCTCCTGGGTGGAGACCGTCTCCGAGCCCCGGTCGGGGCGCAGGCCGGCGTTCCACAGGATCTCGTCGGAGTAGATGTTGCCGATGCCGGCGACGAAGCGCTGGTCCATGAGCAGGGTCTTGAGCTTCACCCGCCGGGCGATGAGCCGGGCGCCGAAGAGGTCCCACGACACGGCGTCCTCGACCGGGTCGAAGCCGAGCTCGGCCAGCTCGGGAGCCTCCTCGGCCAGGCCCGCCTTCGACACGACGTAGAGCTCGCCGAAGGTCCGCGGGTCGACGTAGCGGAGCTGGCCGCCCTGGGTGAAGGTGAACACGACGTGGGTGTGCTTGGCCGTGGGGTCCTTCGGTGCCGCCCGCAGCAGCTGGCCGCTCATCCCGAGATGCACGACCAGGTAGTCGTCGCCGACCGAGAGCAGGAGGTTCTTGCCCCGGCGCCCGACGGCGTCGATCTTGCGGTCCTCGAGCCGGGCGATGAACTGCTTCTTGTTCGTGTGGCGGCGGATCGACCGGAGGCCGTGGACCTCGACCGTCTTGATCTTCCGGGACACGACCTCCTTCTCGAGGTCGCGGCGGATCGTCTCCACCTCGGGCAGCTCAGGCATCGCGCAGGGCCTCCCATGCCAACCGGGCCGCCGCCTGCTCGGCCTGCTTCTTCGATCGTCCCTCGCCGCCGCCGAAGACCTGCTCGCCCACCCGCACGGAGGCGACGAAGCGCTTGGCGTGGTCGGGACCCTCGTCCTCGACGGCGTAGACGGGGATCCCGTCGGCGAGCCGGACGGCCATCTCCTGGAGGCGGGTCTTGTAGTCCTGGCCCCCCGGCCCGGACGCAGCGTCGGCGATGCGGCTCCCGAGCAGCCCGAAGATCAGCGCCGAGGCCGCGTCCCAGCCGCCGTCGAGGTAGACGGCGCCGATCACCGCCTCGAGGGCGTCGGCCAGGATGCTGGGCTTCTCCCGGCCGCCGGAGAGGTCCTCGCCCTTGCCCAGACGGACGGCCTCGCCCAGGCCGAGCTCGTCGGCCACGTCGGCCAGGGCGGCGGCGCTCACGACCGACGCCCGCACCTTGGCCAGCTCGCCCTCGGGCAGGGCCGGGTAGGCCCGGTAGATGTGGTCGGTGACGACGAGGCCGAGCACGGCGTCGCCGAGGAACTCGAGCCGCTCGTTCGAGCTGGCCCCCGGCGACTCGGCCACCCACGACCGGTGGGCCATGGCCCGGGCGAGGAGCTCGAGGTCGGCGAAGCGGTGCCCGACGCGACCTTCCAGCGACGAGAGGACGTCGGCGTCTGCCGCGTCGAGACCGGCCGAGGAAGCGGGCGACTCAGGAATCTTCGAGCCGGCTGCAGACGTAGTCGACGGCGTCGCGCACGGTCTTGAGATCCTCGAGATCCTCGTCCTCGATCCGGAAACCGACGGTGCGCTCACCGACCTCCTCCTCGATCGCTTCGACCAGCTCGATCAGGGCCAGCGAATCGGCCTGGAGGTCGTCCGCGAACGACTGACCCTCGGAGATGCCGCCTGCGTCGATCTCGAGGATGTCGGCGAGGCGGTCTCGGATGAGCTCGAAGACCGCCTTGCGGTCCATCGGGCCCTGCTCCACGTGGGTCTCGGCCGGCATCGGCGGCGGATGGTACACGGCCCGGCCACTTGACCGCTCGTGAAGGGGACGGGCTGAAGGGGCCCGGCGGGCCGGGAACCGGCGTGCGGGCTCGTCAGAGGGGTGAGACGGCGGCCCGGAGGTGCCCCACGAGGTCGGCCTCGACCATCTCCCGGGCGACCCCGAGGGCGTTGACGATCGCCCGGGCCGATGACGACCCGTGGCTGATGATGCAGACCCCCTCCACCCCGAGGAGCATGGCGCCCCCGTAGGTCTCGGGGTCGAGCTCCTCGGCGAGGGGCCCGAGTGCCGGCCAGACGACCTCGAACGCGGCCCGGAGCTCCGGTGTGGCGGTCAGCCGCTCGAGGATGGCCCGCTGCACGAAGCGCATGCCCCCTTCCAGGGTCTTGAGCACCACGTTGCCGGTGAAGCCGTCGGTGACGACGACGTCGACGTCGTCGGTCATGAGGTCGCGGCCCTCGACGTTGCCGACGAAGTCGATGTCGGTCGAGGCCCGGAGCAGCTCGTGGGCCTCCTTGACGAGAGGGGTGCCCTTGGTCTCCTCCTCGCCGATGGAGAGCAGGCCCACCCGGGGCCGGCGGCCGCCGACCTCGCCGCCGTAGCGGACCGAGAAGAAGGTCTGGCCCATCTGGGCGAACTGGAGCAGCCAGGGTGCCGTCACCTCGGCGTTGGCGCCGGCGTCGAGCAGGATCGTCGGCGTCGTGCCGGGTACGGGGATGGCGATGGCGATCGCCGGCCTGGCCACGCCCTTGATCCGGCCCATGCGCAGCAGGGCCGAGGCCATGGTGGCGCCGGTGTTCCCGGCCGAGATCATCGCCGAGGCCACACCGTCCCTCACCGCTTCGGCGGAGCGGACGAGCGAGGAGTCCTTCTTGCGGCGCACCGATCCGCCCGGGTCGTCGTGCATCTCGATGACCTCGGTGCAGGCCAGCAGCTCGAGCCCGAGGGTGTCGCCCACCCGCTCGGGGGGCCCGACCAGGAGCACGGGCACGCCCAGCTCGTCGACGGCCCGCCGGGCGCCGGCCACGATCTCGCCGGGAGCGCGGTCGCCCCCGACGGCGTCGACCGCGACCGGCTTCACCTCCGGGCCTCGCTCATCCCGTTCCCCTCGTCCTGCACGGCGCCTTCGTCGGGCCGGGCCCGGCGGGCGGTGTCAGCCGACGTCGACGGCCTGACGGCCTCGGTAGTGGCCGCACGTGGCGCACACGACGTGGGGCAGCTTGGCGGTGCCGCAGTTGGGGCACAGGCTGCGGGGCGGGACGCGCAGCGTCCAGTTCGACGCCCGACGGCTCCGGGTCTTGGCCTTGCTGGTCTTCTTCTTCGGGACTGCCATTGCCGGCTCCTGTGCCGAGGGGACCGGGAGAGGTTAGTGGTCGAGGCTCCCGGTCGGGAAGTCTCCGCCGGCGGACGTCAGGCGTCAGGGGTCAGGCGTCGAAGCGCAGGTCGCCGAGGGCCGCCCAGCGGGGGTCGACGACCACCTCGTCGTGGCCGCAGCCGCCGTCGGCGCCGGCGTCGGCCCGGTCGGCCCCGCAGACCGGGCACAGCCCGGCGCAGTCCTCCCGGCACAGCGGGGCGAGCGGCAGCTCGAGCAGCACGCTCTCCCGGGCCAGGGGCTCGAGGTCGATGCGGTCGACGTCGAGCTTCGAGGTCTCGCCCTCGACGGGGTCGACCTCGAAGACCTCTTGCACCGGCACCTCGAGTCGGGACCGGATCTCACGCAGGCAACGCCGGCACTCCCCCACCCAGGTCGCCAGCACGACACCCGTGGCGACGATCCCGAGGTTCACCGACTCGAGGCGGAGGTCGAGGACGACCGGCTCTCCGGGGGGAACCCGCCCACCGGTGGTGGTGAGCCCGTCGAGCACGGCCTCGAGCCGTTCCCGGCGGGCGCTCCCCGGCCGGCGCAGCAGGTCGGCGACGCCGACCACCAGGGGCCCGGCTCCCATCAACCCCGATCCTGGTCGAAGAAGCCGGCCCCAACGCCGGCCTCGGTGACGTCGTCGGCCGGGGGCTCCTCGCCGAGGGTCACCGTCTGGAGCCGGCTGCGACCGGCCTGGACCGTCCGCATCGTGCGGTCGAGCACGATCTCGAACTGGGCCAGCTTCTGGTCGCAGAAGTCCTCGGCCTCGTGCTGCAGGCGCCGGGACCGCTCCTCGGCCGCGTCGACGAGCTGGCGGGCGATCCGCTTGGCCTCCCGGGCCACCTCGGTCCGCTCGACCATGCGCTCGGCCTGCAGGCGGGCCGCGTCCACGATCTCCTCGCCCTCCCGCCTGGCCTTGGCGAGGTACTCCTCGCGCTCCTTCAGCAGGTAGCGCGCCGAGCGCAGCTCCTCGGGCAGGCGGGCCAGCGCTTCGCCGACCAGGCCGAGCACCTCGTCCCGGTTGATCATGACGGACGCGGACAGCGGCATGGGCCGGGCGTTGGCGATCATGTCGGTGACCCGCCGCAGCAGCAGCTCGACGTCGACGGCGGCGCCGCGGGGGACGACGTCGTCGTCGATGTCGACGTCCGGAATGTCGCCGAACTCGTCGAACTCGTCGTAGCCGTCGTTCATGCGAACCGCTCGGAGAGCCGGAGCGCCACCGGCGTGGGGACGAGGTCCTTGAGGTTCCCGCCGTACTTGGCCACGTCCCGCACGAACTTCGACTGGATGAAGGAGCTGGCGCTGCCCGACGGGATGAAGAGGGTGTGCACGCCCGAGATCGTGAGGTTCATCTGGGCCTGGGCCATCTCGTTGTCGAAGTCGGTGACCGCCCGCAGGCCCTTGATGATCAGGTCGGCGCCGTTCTCCTTGGCCACGTCGACGGTGAGCTTGCTCATCGAGACCACCTCGACGTTGTCGAGGTGCGGGAGCGACTCGAGGATCATCGCCTGGCGCTCCTCGAGCGTGAACATGCCATCCGCCTTCTGGAGGTTCCTGATGGCGGCCACGATCACCCGGTCGAACAGGAACGCCGCCGTCTCGACCAGCTCGCGGTGGCCGTTGTGGAAGGGATCGAAGGAGCCGGGATAGAGCACGGTCGTCACGGGGGATGCGGTCCTTCCTGGCTTGCGCCGTCCTGGCTCCCGTCGTCGTCCCGGGGACCTGCCTGGCGAGCGATCACGACAACGGTAGTGCCGTACCCCTTCGACCTGAGGACTCGCCACCGGGGCGGGAGGATCAGCTCCCGGTCGGTCTCGACCACGACGAGCTCGGCCCGGAGCCGCTCGAGGAGGTCGGTCCACTGGCCGTCACCGAAGGCGTAGGGGGGATCGAGGAGCGCCAGGTCGACCGGCCCCCGGCCGTCGCCCAGCGAGGCGAGGGCGTCGGCCTGGCGGACCGTCGCCCGGTCGGCGAGCCCGGTGGCGAGCAGGTTGGCCCGGACGGCCGCCACCGCCTGCCGGTCACGGTCGACGAAGGTGGCGTGGGCCGCGCCCCGGGAGAGCGCCTCGATCCCGAGCGCCCCCGACCCGGCGAAGAGGTCGAGCACGGTGGCGCCCTCCACCCCGCCGAGGCTGTGGAGGGCGTTGAAGACGGCCTCCCGCACCCGGTCGGCCGTCGGCCTCGTGTCCCTGCCCTTCGGAGCCACCAGCGGCCGACCCCTCGCCTCCCCGGCCACCACCCGCACCGGCCCAGCGTGCCAGCCGTGGCCGTCGGGCCGGGGCGGGGGTTCGCGGTTGTCGTTGTCCCTTCCCGTTGTGGTTGTCGGTGGGTGCAGGTAGAGTCGAACGTATGTTCGAGAAGATCGAGCAGGTCGAGGAGGAGCTGCGGGCGGTGGTGGTCGGGCTGGATCCGGTCGGGGTGCCGTTGCCGGACGTGGAGGCGGTGTGGGCCTGTCTGGATCGGGTCGAGCGGTTGGCGGCCGGGGCCAAGTTGCGCCTGGC
>JBFWQW010000019.1:0-32690 GCA_050249235.1 Acidimicrobiia bacterium
CCACCCCGATCACGCCGCGCTCACCACACACGCCCCCAATCGAGGCGCGCCACCGCAAACCGGCCCACCGCCATCACCAGCCAGCCGCCCCGCCCCAACACGTCGCAACCCGCGCATCTGGGTCAGAAGTCGATGGCGGAGAGCTCGGGGTACCAGCCGCCGGCCCGGGCGACGGCGTCGCGCCACCGGTCGCGATCGGCGGCGCCGGCCGGTTCGACGACGGCGCGGGGCGCCCATGCGGTGGCGATGTCGTCCCAGCCGGCCCAGGTCCCGACGGCCATCCCGGCCAGATAGGCGGCGCCGAGGAGGGTGGCGTCGGCGTGGGGCGCGACCTCGACCGGCCGGCCGATCGCGTCGGCGAGAGCCTGGAGGAAGACCGGGTTGGCGCTCATCCCGCCGTCCACCCGGAGGCGGTCGACGGTGACCGCCGCGTCCGCCTCCGCCGCCTCGAGGAGGTCGGCGCCCCGGTGGGCAACGCCCTCGAGGACGGCCCGCACCACCTGGGGCCGACCCGATCCGCGGGTCAGCCCGAGCAGGGCCCCCCGGGCGCCGTGGTCCCAGTGCGGCGCACCCAGCCCGACCAGCGCGGGCACGAAGACCACGCCGCCGGTGTCCGGGCAGGCCGCCGCGATCGCCGCCGTGTCGGCGGCGTCGCCGACCAGGCCGAGGTCGTCCCGGAGCCACTCGACCGCCGAGCCGGCCGACAGCATCACCGACTCGACGCCCCACGTGACGGTCCCGCCGTCCCGCCAGGCGACGATCGGGAACGAGCCGGCCTCGCCCCTGGTGGGGAAGGACGGCCGCGCCGCGCCGGTGCAGACGTCGAGCATCCCGCCCGTGCCGAAGGTGGCCTTGGCCGACCCGGGCCGCACGCAGGACTGGCCCACGAGCGAGGCCTGCTGGTCGCCGGCGATTCCGGCGATGGTCGGCCCGCCGGCCAGCGCCGAGGCGTCGCCGACGCCACCGGTGGAGTCGACGATCGCGGGCAGGACCTCGGGGGGGATGCCGAGCGCGGCGCAGACGTCGAGGTCCCAGCCCGAGCCGTCGAGTCGCAGCAGACCGGTGAGGCCGGCGTTCGACGGGTCGGTGACGTGCAGCCGGCCACCGGTGAGCTGCCACACGAGCCAGGTGTCGACCGTTCCGAAGCAGAGGTCGCGCCCCTCGCCGGCCCCCTGGAGCAGGAGGGCCAGCTTCGTGGCCGACACGTTGGGCGCCAGGCGCAGCCCGGCGGCCTGGTGGACGAGGCACTCGCCGACGGTACGGAGGTCCTGCCAGCCGATGGCCGGCCTGACCGGCTCGCCCGTGGCCCGGTCCCAGACGATGGTGGAGGCCCGCTGGTTGGTGACGCCGACGGCGTCGACGGGTCCGGCCGCCTCCAGGGCAGCCGCCGCGGCCTCGAGGGCGATGGCCGCCAGGGCGGTGGCGTCGAACTCGACCAGGCCGGGGAAGGGCGTGTCGGGGAGGCTCGCCCGTCGCTGGAGGCCGTCGAGGCGCCCGCCCGGCCGGACGACCGCGGCCCGGACGCTCGACGTCCCGACGTCGATCACGAGGATGCTCACGACCGGCTCGACCTGGTCACGGGGACTCCCTCCTCCGGCGGCGCTCGGCAAGGACCGCGCCGGTGAGCCCGCAGCCGTAGGCGAGCAGGGCGGTGAACACGATCGACGACCAGCCGATCCCGTCGTCGCCGGCCAGGCGGACGGCGACCCCCACCGCCTGCACGGCGACGAAGGCCACGAGCCCGGCGAGGGCACCGGTGACGAGCGGCGACACCGTGGCCGAACGGCTGGCGACCCAGCCCCCGGCCACCAGCCCGAGGAGGGTGGCGAAGAACAGGGGCACGGCCCACCCGGAGGGATCGTCCTCGTCGACCACCGCGGCCGACACGAGGGCGAGGGGGAGGCAGACGGCGGTGGACACGCCGGCGCCCCGCAGCAGGGCGCGGGGCTCGACCGGGGGCACGGCCGGCATGGTGCCACGGGCCGGCCGCCGGCCCGGACTCCTGTCGGCTCGCCCCCGACCGGTCCGGCCACCGGCGCCGGTGGACGATCAATCAACAACGGTTGTCGATGACCAATCGATGTCGGTAGGGTGTCGCCCGTGCGCAGCCCGGCCGAGCTCAGCGATCGCCTCCGGGCCGGCGGCCGCAAGGTCACCCCCCAGCGGGAGGCGGTCTTCCGGGTGCTCGCCGGCAACGACGGGCATCCCACGGCCGAGAGCGTGCACGCCGCCGTCACCGCCGAGCTGCCGATGGTGTCGCTGCGCACCGTCTACCAGGTGCTGAACGACCTCACCGAGCTCGGCGAGATCCAGGCCATCGACGTCGGCACGGGCTCGGCCCGGTTCGACCCCAACGTCGAGCCCCACCACCACCTGGTCTGCACGGTGTGCGGCCGGGTGCGTGACGTGCCGGCCCGGTCGGTCCCCACCGTCGACGTCGGCGGCTTCGTCGTCGAGCGGGCGGAGATCGTCTTCCGGGGCCGCTGCGACGGCTGCGGCCCGCCCGCCTGACCCGCCTGACCGGTCCCTCCCGACCGCGCCGCCCTCGAACCCCGTCCCACCCGATCCCGACCCCACCACCCACAAGGAGCAGATCCGTGCCCGACCTGAACGGCAGCAAGACCCACGCCAACCTCAAGGAGGCCTTCGCCGGCGAGTCCCAGGCGAACCGCCGCTACCTCTACTTCGCCCAGAAGGCCGACGTCGAGGGCTACCCGGACGTCGCCGCCCTGTTCCGCTCGGTGGCCGAGGGTGAGACCGGCCACGCCTTCGGGCACTTCGACATCCTCGCCGAGGTCGGCGACCCCGTCACCGGCGTCGGCGTCGGCGCCACGTCCGACAACCTGAAGTCGGCCATCGAGGGCGAGACCTACGAGTACACCGAGATGTATCCCGGCTTCGCCAAGACGGCCCGCGAAGAGGGCTTCGACCAGGCCGCCGAGTGGTTCGAGACGCTGGCCCGGGCCGAGAAGTCCCACGCCGGCCGGTTCACGCAGGGCCTCGAGTCCGTCTCCTGAGCCTCGCCGTCCACACCGTCGGCGGGGGCCGGGCCCCCGCCCGGCCCCGGCCGCCGTCGTCCCCGACCCCCCAGGAGACCGTTCACCCGTGGCCGCCAAGCTGACCCTCGACGACATCGCCGACCTCCGGGCCTACGAGCGGGAGCGCGACGAGTTCCGGGCCCGAGTCATCGACCTCAAGAAGCGGCGGCGGGTGGGCGTCGGTCCCATCGTGACGTTCGTGTTCGAGAACCGCGACACCGTCCGGTTCCAGGTGCAGGAAATGGCCCGGGTCGAGCGCATGCTCACCGACGAGGCGATCCAGACCGAGCTCGACACCTACAACCCGCTGATCCCCGAGGCCGGGCAGCTGTCGGCGACCATGTTCATCGAGCTGACCGACGGGGAGGAGCTGCGGGGCTGGCTCCCGAGGCTGGTCGGCATCGAGCGGGCACCGGAGCTGCGCCTGGCCGACGGCACCGCCGTGGTGGCCACGCCCGATCCCGCCCACGCCGCCCGCCTGACCCGCGAGGAGGTCACGGCGTCGGTCCACTACGTCCGCTTCGACCTCACCGATGCCCAGGTGGCGGCCTTCGCGGCCGGTCCGGTGCGCCTCGCGGTGCGCCACCCGAACTACGACGAGTCGGTCGAGCTGTCGCCGGGCACCGTCGAGGAGCTGGTCGCCGACCTCCGGGGCTGACCGTCGCGCCAGCCGTCCCGGCCGGCGTTCCCGCAGGTCAGAGCCAGATGGACTCGTCCGACGGGCTTCGCGATACTGCTGCCGTCAGATCGCACCACCCGCACGACCGTTAGGAAGCGAACCCCCCCAATGAAGCAGACCTGGCGCGAGACCGGCGCGTGTCGAGGCATCGACCCCGGGATCTTCTATCCCGGCGAGGACGACGACGCCGACGAGGCGAAGGCCATCTGCATGGGGTGCGGCGTCCGGCAGGCCTGCCTGGAGCACGCCCTGGCCAGCCGGGAGAAGGAAGGCGTCTGGGGGGGCGCCACCGAGCGTGAGCGTCGCCGGATCATCCGCCAGCGCCGCCGCACCGCCTGAGCCGGGCCGCACCGCCTCCATGGCAGCCGTGGTGCTCGGCCCCGGCCGGGCAGACTGTCGGCCGTGACGACCCTGGCTGCGCTCGGGGGCTGGCCGCCGGTGCTGCGCCGGCTGCTGGCCGGCGACGACCTCACCGGCGACGAAGCCGCGGCCGCCCTGGCCGAGGTGCTGGCTGGGGAGGCCACCCCGGCCCAGATCGCCGCCTTCGTCGTGGCGCTCCGGGCCAAGGGCGAGACCGTGGAGGAGCTGGCCGGGATGGTCGGCGCCATGCTCGACGCCGCCGAGCGGGTGGCGGTGCCGGCCGGCCTCGACCCGATCGACACCTGCGGCACCGGGGGCTCGGCCCCCCGCCGGGAGGCCTGCTTCAACGTCGGCACCCTCACCGCCCTGGTGGCGGCCGGTGCCGGGGCCACGGTCTGCAAGCACGGCGGCCGGGCCGCCACCGCCACGAGCAGCTCGGCCGACCTGCTGGCCGCCCTCGGCGTGGCCATCGAGCTCGGTCCGGCCGGCGTCGCCCGCTGCCTCGGCGAGGTGGGCATGGCCTTCTGCTTCGCCCCCCGCTTCCACCCGGCCATGCGCCACGCCGCCCCGGTGCGCCGGGAGCTGGGCGTGCCCACGGTCTTCAACCTCCTCGGCCCGCTCTCGAACCCGAGCGGGCTGCGGCGCCAGGTGCTTGGCGTCGCCGACGCCGGGCTGGCCCCCACCCTGGCCGCGGTGCTCTCGGCCCGGGGTTCCGAGCGGGCGATGGTGGTGCGGGGTCACGACGGCCTCGACGAGCTCACCACGACGGCCCCCTCCACCGTGTTCGAGGTCCGTGACGGCGAGGTCCGCACCTACGACGTCGACCCGACCGCCCTCGGCCTGCGGCCGGCGTCGGCCGACGACATCCGGGGCGGCGACCCGGCGGCCAACGTGGCCCTGGCCCGGCGGGTGCTGGGGGGCCAGCCCGGCCCGCACCGGGAGGTGGTGGCCCTCAACGCCGCCGCCGCGCTGGTGGTGGCGGGCCTGGCCGACGACCTGGCTGCCGGGCTCGAGCGGGCTTTCGCGGCGATCGACGACGGTGCCGCGGCCGGGGTGCTCGACCGGCTGGTGGCGGTGTCGACGAAAGCCGCCGCCGACGAAGCCGCCGCCGACGAGGCCGCGCCGGGCGGGAGCGGGGCGTGAGGGGCGACGGGGGCGAGCCGGCCCCGGCCCGGTACCGCTGCGGGGCCTGCGGCAACGTCACCCGCTTCGACGTGGTGGCCACCCGGCGCACCCGCTCGTTCCACCACTTCACGGTGGGTGGCGAGCTCACCGTCGAAGAGGAGCAGGTGCTGGCCGAGGACGTGGAGGACGTGTCCTGCCGGTGGTGCGGCCACGGCCGCGAGGTCGAGCGGATCGTCCCCGCCGGCTGAGGGGTGCGCGGTCCGGGCGTCCGGTTCCGGTGTCACAGGCCGTCGGCTCGGTGTCACAGGCCGTCCGTAGGTTGCGCTCCATGGCTGAGCTGCCCGGCACCCACCCCGACGACGCCACCCGCCTCACGATCGACTGCGACGACTGCCGGTTCCAGGGCAGCCCGGTCTGCGCCGACTGCGTGGTCACGTTCCTCTGCGAGCGGGCGCCCGACGACGCCGTCGTGATCGACGTGTCGGAGGTGCGGGCTGTGCGCCTGCTCTCGGCGGCCGGCCTGGTGCCCGGGCTCCGCCACCGCCGCACGGGCTGAGCCCCCGGCGCGGCGGCCCCGGCGAGGGCGACCGGCGAGACCGCTGGTACGGTCGCCGGTTGGTGCCGGACGAGCGTGGAAGCCGCGCCATCCCGTCCGTGGACGAGCTCGGGGCCGCCGGCCGGGCCGCCGGGATCGACGCCCTGGGCGTGGCCGGCGCCGATCCCTTCGACGACACCCGTGCCGTCCTCGAGGCCCGCAAGGCGGCCGGGCTGCACGGCGGCATGCAGTTCACCTACCGCAACCCGGCCCGCTCGACCGACCCGTCCCGGGTGGTGCCCGGGGCCCGGGCCCTCGTCGTGGGGGCGCGGGGCTACCGGCGCCAGGAGCCGCCCGGCCCGCCCGGTTCCGAACCGGCCGGGCGGGTGGCCCGCTACGCCCGGCACGACCACTACGGCGAGCTGCGGGCCGGCCTCGGGGCCGTCGCTGCCGTGCTGCGGGGCCACGGGTGGGCGGCCCGGGTGGTGTGCGACGACAACGCCCTGGTCGATCGGGCCGCGGCCCAGCGGGCCGGTCTCGGCTGGTACGGCAAGAGCGCCAACCTCCTGCTCCCCGGGATGGGGTCTTGGTTCGTGCTCGGCAGCGTGGTCACCGACGCCCCGCTGCCCGCCTCGGCCGGACCCGTCGCCGACGGCTGCGGCCCGTGCACCCGCTGCCTCGACGCCTGCCCGACCGGTGCCATCGTCGGGCCCGGCGTGGTCGACGCCCGGCGCTGCCTGGCCTGGCTGGTCCAGGCCCCGGGGTCCATCCCGGTGGCCTTCCGGGCCGCGCTCGGCGACCGCATCTACGGCTGCGACGACTGCCAGGAGGTCTGCCCGCCCAACCGTGGGCTCGACCGGCGGTCGCCGGCACCGGACGACGCCGGGGACGGGGCCTGGGTCGGCCTCCTCGCCCTGCTGGCGTCGGGCGACGACGCGCTGCTCGAGGCCCACGGCCGCTGGTACGTGCCCGACCGAGATCCCCGCTACCTGCGCCGTAACGCCATCGTGGCCCTCGGCAACGTCGGCCGGCCCGACGACCCGGCCGTGACCCGGACCCTCGACGCCCACGCCGGGGGCAACGACGCCCTGCTCGCCGAGCACGCCCGCTGGGCGCTGGACCGGCTGGGGGAGCGGGCCCGTGCCCGTGCCTGAGGTGCGTCGCCACCTGCTGCTCACGAACGACTTCCCGCCCCGGGACGGCGGCATCCAGACCCTGCTGTGGGAGCTGTGGCGCCGTCTGCCGCCCGACCGCTTCGCCGTGCTCACCACGGCCCAGCCCGGGTCGGCCGGCTTCGACGCCGCCCAGCCGTTCCGGATCGAGCGGGCCGGCCGGGTGCTCCTGCCAACGCCCGCCCTCCGGCGGCGGGCCGTGGCCCTGGCCGACGAGGTCGGGGCGGAGCTGGTGGTGGTCGACCCGGTCCTGCCGGTCGGAGCCCTCGGGCCGTGGCTGGGCCGGCCCTACGCGGTCGTGATGCACGGGTCGGAGCTGGTCGGGCGGGTGCCCGGGCTCGACCGGGCCGTGGGCCGACTGCTCCGGCAGGCCTCCCGCGTGGTGGCGGCCGGCACCTACCCGGCGGGGGAGACGGCCCGGCTGGCCGGCCCGGCCGGGCCGCCCGTCTCGGTCGTGCCCTGCGGCGTCGACACCGACCGGTTCCGGCCCCTCGACCCGGCCGGGAAGGCGGCCGCCCGCCGCCGGTTCGGGCTCCCGGCCGAGGGGGCGCTGGTCGTGGGCGTGAGCCGCCTCGTCCCCCGCAAGGGCTTCGACGTCCTCATCGAGGCGGTGGGCCGCCTCGAGGGGGTGCACCTCGCCATCGGGAGCGACGGGCGCGACCGGCGCCGGCTGGAGCGCCTCGCCGGCGACCGGGTCACCTTCCTCGGCCGGGTCGACGATGCCGACCTGCCGGCCCTCTACGCATGCGGGGACGCCTTCGCCATGCTGTGCCGCGATCGGTGGGGCGGGCTCGAGCGGGAGGGGTTCGGCATCGTGTTCCTCGAGGCCGCCGCCTGCGGTGTCCCCCAGCTGGCCGGCCGGAGCGGGGGGTCGGCCGACGCCGTGCTCGACGGGGAGACCGGGGTGGTGCTCGACGACCCGAGGTCGGTGGCCGCCGCCGTCGACGGCCTGCGCCGGGTGCTCGACCCGTCGCTGGCCCCGGCGATGGGGGCCGAGTCGCGCCGCCGGGCGGTGGAGCGCTTCGACTACGACCGGCTCGCCGCCGAGCTGGCGGCGGCACTGGCATGAGCCCCGACCGGGTGGTGGCGGCCTCGGCCTGGGGCACGGCGGTGTTCACCGTGTCGGCCGTCTCGGCCGCGGTGTGGCCCGACGGGCTCGCCCTGCCCTCGGTGGTCGTGGCGCTGGTGCTCTTCGCCCTCGGTTGCGTGGCCTTCGGGCGGGCGCTGCTCCTGGCCGCGGCCCGCAGCCGGCGGGACGCCGTCGACCTGGCCGGCCTCTTCTTCCTCACCCGGAGCGCGCCCCGCGAGGTGCGGCTCCGACTGCTCGGCCCGTTGGCGGTGCAGGTGGTCGTCGGCCTCGGCACCGCCTCCGTCCGACCGTTCACCCCGCTGGCGTTCGGTGTCCTGGTGCCGGTGTACGGCCTCGGGCTGTGCGGGCTGTGGGCGGCCCGCGCCGGTCGCTTCCCGCCCCGCCCGTGAGCCGGGCCGGGACGGCGGGTCGTCGGATCGGGCCGCGGACAGGCAGCGGACGAGCGGCGGACAGGCGGCAGCCGGTCGGGTCGGGGCGGGTAGCTTCCCGGCCATGGCCGAGCAGGCGACCGAGCGGCGGCTGATCGCCGCGTCCCCCGAGCGGGTCTACGAGGTCGCGCTCGACCTCGAGCGCTATCCCGAGTGGGCCGACGACATCAAGGAGGTCGAGGTCCTCGAGCGGGACGGGCAGGGCCGGCCGCTGCTGGTGCGGTTCCGCGCCGCCGCCATGGGCCACTCGGCCCGCTACGCCCTCCGCTACGACCACGAGGGCGGGCCGGGCCGGATGGCCTGGACCCTCGAGCAGGGCGACATCGTGCGGGTGCTCGACGGCGAGTACCTCTTCGAGGCCGACCCGACCGGCACGGCCGTCACCTACCGCCTGAGCATCGAGCTGAGCGTCCCGCTGCCGGGCTTCGTGAAGCGGCGGGCCGAGTCGAAGATCCTCGGGACCGCCCTGGACGAGCTCCGCCACCGCTGCGAGGGCGACTTCTAGCTCCTGCGGGCTCCACTCCGTCGCGCCGGCCCGGCCGACGGCGAGACGGGCCGGCCGGTGAGGCCGCCCCCACACGGCCGCCGGTGGCGTACAGTTCGTCGGACCCAGCCCCACACGTTGGAGGTGCCGTGGTCGCCATCACCGAGGACGAGATCCGATCTCTGGCTTCGTTCAAAGGTGGTGATGCGCCGGTCACGAGCTGCTACCTCGACGTCGACGGCCATCGAACCGCCCGGCGACACGAGCTGGTGCACGACATCGACGTCCTGGTCAGGCAGGCGCAGGTCCGGTTCGCGTCGGAGCCCTCCGTCGTGGCCGACCTCGATCGGGTCCTCGAGGTGGTGCGCAACGGCCTCGACCGCTCCCGGGTGCGAGGCCTGGCGGTGTTCTCCTGCGCCCCGCACGACCTCTGGAAGGTCATCGAGCTGCCCGTGCCGGTGCGGAACCAGATCACCGTCAACCACTCGCCGGCCGTCCGTCAGCTCGAGCTGGTCGTCGACCAGTACGAGCGCTTCGGCCTCCTGCTCGCCGACAAGCAGCGGGCCCGGATCCTCGTGTTCGAGCTCGGCGAGGTGGTCCACGCCGAGGAGCTGGTCGACCCGCTGCCCCGGGCCGAGGACCACGACCACTCCTACCGGCGGGAGCGGGTCGACAGCCACGTGAGCGCCCTGGTGCACCAGCACCTGCGGCGGGCCGCCGACGCCACCTTCGAGCGCTACAAGGAGACCGGGTTCGGGCGCCTCATCCTCGGCGCCCACGACGAGATCGCCCACGAGCTCGAGTCCCTGCTGCACCCCTACCTGAAGGAGCGCCTCGAGGCCCGCTGCGCGATCGCGGTCGGGGCATCGGACGACGAGATCCGGACGGCGGCGCTGGCCGTCGAAGCCGGGGTCGAGCGCCGCAAGGAGGCGGAGGTCGTCGACCGGCTCCGCGCCGCCGTGGGCGCTGGGCGCCGCGGCGTCGCGGGGCTCGACCCGACCCTGCGGGCCCTGGTCGACCGCCGGGTCGAGCGGCTCGTCGTCTCGGCCGGCTACTCGACGCCGGGCTGGCGCTGCACCGGCTGCGGCTGGATCGGCCGGGTCGGCCGGTCCTGCCCGGTGTGCGGCGAGACCATGGTCGCCGTCGACGACGTGGTCGAGGAGGCGGTGGAGGAGGCGCTGGCCCAGTCGTGCGACGTCGAGACGTGCGACGGCAACGCCGACCTCGACGTGCTCGGGCGCATCGGCGCGCTCCTGCGGTACTGATCCGGCGCCCGCCGGTCACGTCCCCGATCTCGCTCCGGGCGGCTTCGTCGCCGAGAATGCCCCGGTGCCTTCCACTCGTGGGGCCACCGGCCCGCACCCGCCGTCGACCATCGGGCTCGACGTCGGCGGCACGAAGATCCTCGGGCTGCTCGTCGGTGCCGACGACGAGGTCCTGCTGGAGGAACGGGTGCCCACCCCGCCCGACGGGGCCGGGCTGCTCGACACCCTGGCGGCGGTGGCCCGGTCGGTGCTGGCCAGCGCGTCCCCCCTGGTCGACGGGGGGAGGGTCGGGCCGGTGGGGGCCATCGGCGTCGGCGCCCCGGGGCTGGTCGACCGGACCGGCCGGCTGCGGTTCGCCGCCAACCTGGCCGGTGCCGTCGAGCTGCCCATAGGCCCGGCGCTCGCCGACTCGTCGGGCCTCCCGGTGGCGGTCGACAACGACGCCACCTGCGCCCTCCGGGGCGAGCACGCCATGGGCGCGGCCCGGGGCGCGGTCGACGCGGTGCTCGTCACGCTCGGCACGGGCATCGGGTCCGGGATCCTGCTCGACGGCTCGATCGTGCGGGGCGCCAACGGCTTCGCCGGCGAGGCCGGCCACATGGTCGTCGACCGGGGCGGGGTGCCCTGCCCCTGCGGGCGTCGGGGCTGCTGGGAGCGCTACGCCTCGGGCACCGGTCTCGGGCGCTTCGGGAGGGACGCGGCCGAGGCCGGTACCTCGGCCCGGCTGGTCGCGCTGGCCGGCGGCGATCCGCTGGCGGTGCGGGGCGAGCACGTCACCCGGGCGGCTCGCGAGGGCGACGCCGCCGCCCTCGCGGTCGTCGACGAGCTGGCCGAGTGGGTGGGCGTCGGGCTCGTGAACCTGACCCAGCTGCTCGACGTCTCGCTCGTCGTGATCGGCGGCGGCCTGGCCGAGTCGGCCGACGTGCTTCTCGGCCCAATCCGCCTCGCCTTCGAGCGTCGCCAGGTCGCCCCCGCCCACCGCCCGCCGGTGACGATCGTGGCGGCCGAGCTGGGGGAGCGGGCCGGGGCCATCGGCGCTGCCCATCTCGCCCGCTCGGTAGCGTCCTGAGGTGCAGCCCGTCCCACTGACCCCCCTCGGGGTGGGCGAGATCCTCTCCCACGCCTTCGACATCTACCGCGACCGCTTCGGCGACCTGGCCCGGGCCGTGGTGGTGGCCCTGCTTCCCCTCACCGCCATCCGCCTCCTCCTCGACCTGGTGCTGCTCGGCATCGACGACGACCAGGACGCCATGACCCTCCTCCTGGTGCTGGTGGGCGGCCTGCTCACCCTCGTGGCCGGGCAGATCGCCACCGCGGCCGCCTTCCAGATCGCGGGCGGCGCCTACGTGGGCCTGCGGCCGACGTGGGAGGAGTCGCTGTCGTTCGGCTACGCCCGGGTGCGCTCCGTGATCCTCCTCGAGCTGCTGCTGGCCTTCTTCGTGCTGCTCGGCCTCCTGGCCCTCATCGTGCCGGGCATCTACCTGGCGGTGGCCTGGCAGCTCGCCGTCCCGGTCCTGCTCTTCGAGGGGCTCGGCGGCTCGGCCGCCCTCCGTCGCTCCCGCGAGCTCCTGTCGGGCCGCTGGTGGCCGGCGTTCGGGCTGGTGCTCCTGCTCGGTCTCCTGTCGACGATCGTGTCGGCCCTGGTCGGCACTCTGGTGTCGGGCCTGACGACGGACTCGAACGACGTCTTCGACCTGCTGGTCTTCTCCCTCGGCAACCTGGCCTCGTCGGTCGTCACCCTGCCGCTCATGGCCGCCGCCACCACCGTCCTGTACGTGCAGGCGCTGGCCCGGCGGGGCGAGGCCGACCTCAGCGAGCTGGCCGACCGCCTCAGCCGCTGATCCGGGACATCGGGGTGGGGAACCACCCGGGTGCCCCCGAACCCCGGCGGTAGCCTCGCCCCATGGAGTTCCGCCGGATCAACGGCATGCCGCCGTACGTGCTCGCCATCACCAACGAGCTCAAGCGGGACGCCCGGCGGGCCGGCGCCGACGTCATCGACTTCGGCTTCGGCAACCCCGACCTGCCGTCGCCCGACATCGCCGTCGAGAAGCTGGCGGAGGCGGCCCGCAACGACAAGAACCACCGCTACTCCCAGTCGAAGGGCATCCCGAAGCTCC
Source organism: Acidimicrobiia bacterium (assembly GCA_050249235.1). Classification (GTDB taxonomy): domain Bacteria; phylum Actinomycetota; class Acidimicrobiia; order Acidimicrobiales; family CADCSY01; genus JAEKLB01. Next base: position 12,297 of record JBFWQW010000019.1, read on the forward strand.
GCGAGGCCGTGGCCGACCTCTACCTGCGGAAGTGGAACGTCCGCCTCGACCCCGAGACCGAGGTCATCAACACCATCGGCGCCAAGGAGGGCTTCAGCCACCTCATGTGGGTGCTGCTCCAGGCCGGCGACTGCGCGCTGGTGCCCTCGCCCTCGTACCCGATCCACATCTGGGGGCCGCTGTTCGCCGGCGCCAACGTCCGCGAGCTGCCGGTGGGCCCCCAGGAGGGGGACTTCTTCGAGGTGCTGCGGGAGCGCTTCGAGTACTCGTGGCCGAAGCCCCGGGTGATCGTCCTCTCCTTCCCCCACAACCCCACCACCCACTGCGTCGACCTCGACTTCTTCCAGCGGGTGGTCGACTTCGCCCGAGAGCAGAACGTGGTGGTCGTGCACGACTTCGCCTACGCCGACCTCGGCTTCGACGGCTACGAGCCGCCCTCGATCCTCCAGGCCGAGGGGGCCAAGGAGTGCGCGGTCGAGCTGTACTCGATGACGAAGTCGTTCTCGATGGCCGGGTGGCGGGTGGCGTTCATGGTCGGCAACCCCGAGGTGGTCGGCGCCCTGGCCAAGCTCAAGAGCTACCTCGACTACGGCACGTTCCAGCCCATACAGATCGCCGCGACGGTCACCCTCAACGAGGCCCAGGACTACCCGAAGCAGGCCCGGGAGGTGTACCTGGGTCGCCGTGACGCGCTGTGCGAGGGCCTCGACCGCATCGGCTGGCACATCGAGAAGCCCAAGGGGACGATGTTCGTCTGGGCGCCGATCCCGGAGCCGTACCGGGACCTCGGCTCGGTCGAGTTCTCGAAGCTGCTGGTGACGAAGGCCCACGTCGCCGTGGCGCCGGGCATCGGGTTCGGACCCGGCGGCGAGGGCTTCGTTCGCTTCGCACTCATCGAGAACGAGCAGCGGATCGGCCAGGCCGTCCGCAACCTCCGCCGCACGCTCGACCGTCTCGAAGCCTGACCGGTCCCGCCGGCGTGGACGACGAGCCGACGGCCGCGACCGGACCCCTGCGCCCCGGTCCGACCGCCCGCCTGCGCCTGGCGGTGGCCGCCTGGCTGTGGCCCCGCCTGCTGCGCCACGGCCCCGGTCCCGACAGCCGGGCCGCCGGGCTCTGGGTGCTGTGGCGGCTCCGCTGGGACAACCGCTGGCGGCGGGGACGGGCCGATCTGGCCCGCTTCGAGTCCCGGCGCTGGTCGCAGAACGGCGAGGACGGGATCCTGGCCGAGATCCTCCGGCGGTTGGATCTCGAGACGGGGACGGTCGTCGAGATCGGTGCCGCCGACGGCGACGAGAACTGCACCCGTGCCCTGGTGGAGGACGGCTGGCGGGGCGTGTGGCTCGAGGCCGATCCAGCCAAGGTGGCGCGGGCCCGGGAGGTGCCGGGTCGGGTCGAGGTCGTCGAGGCGATGGTGTCGGCCGGCAACGTGACGGCGCTCCTCGACGGCGCCGGCGTGCCACCCGCACCGGAGGTGCTCGTCGTCGACATCGACGGACCCGACCACGCCGTGCTCACCGCCGTCCTCGCCGCCCGCCGCCCAGCGGTGGTCGTGGCCGAGTACAACGCCGGTCTCGGCGGTCCGAGCTGGTGGGTGCGACCCGAGGGCCGACGGGGCGGCTGGGACGGAACCGCCTGGTTCGGGGTCGGGCTCGCCGCGCTGGTCGACCTGCTCGAGCGGGCCGGCTACGTCCTCGTCGGCTGCGATTCCCGAGGCGTGAACGCCTTCTTCGTCGGGCGGTCGTCGGCCGAACGGTTCGACGCCGGGTCGGCGCGGCACCACTTCGTCGCTCCCTCCTACCGGCTGCCGTTCGGCCACCCTTGGCGCGCCCGCACGTCGCCGCCGCCGTCTCCGTCGGACGACGTCGTCGAGATCGCGGTGCCGTGGGGCCGCCGCCGGGCCCGGGCCGGTGGGATCGTGCGCGTGCCCGTCGTGCTGCGCAACCGCGGCCGGCTGGCGCTGCACAGCTTCGGCGAGACGACGCCGCTGCACCTCGCGTCGCGGTGGGCCCCCGCCGGGGACGAGCCGGCCCGCCGGCCGGAGACCTTCCGGCTCCGGGCCGGTGGGCGGCGGCTGACCCTGCTCCGGGTCGAGGCGCCGGCCACGCCGGGCGAGCACGTGCTCGAGCTGTTCGCCGTGCAGGAGGGGGTGTGCTGGATGGGCGGCTGGCCGCCCACGCCCCTCGCCCGGGTCGGGGTCGTGGTGCCGGCCGGGGACCCGGTCAGCGGGGCAGCAGGCCGCCCAGGCAGAAGCTGACGGCAGCGTCGGCGAGCTCGTCGGCCGGGGTGCTCGCGTCGCGGAGGAACGAATAGGTGAGCTGGGTGAGCACCCCGAGCACGGCCTGGGTGAGCAGCTCCGGGTCGCCCGCCCGGAAGCGGCCCTGGCGCACGCCCTCGGCCACGTGGCGGTTGAGCTCGTGGAACAGCTGGCCCTGGGCCTTGAGGAGGGTCGGGGCGAAGCGGCTCTCGGTGGCGGCGAACTGGAACAGGTTGACGAGGTTCCGGTTGCGGTCGAGCCAGTGGATGGCGGCGCGGATCCCGAGCTCGACGCGTCGCAGCACGTCGTCCTCGTCGCCGATGGCCTCGAGCTGGGCCCGGCGGAAGTCGGCGTGGGTCTCCCGGAGGATCTCGAGGAAGAGCTCCTCCTTGGAGTCGAAGTACCAGTAGAAGACGCCCTTTCCGACGCCGACGCCCTCCACGACCTCGGCGACGGACGTGGGGTGGTAGCCACCGAGGGCGAACCGCTGGGTGGCGTAGTCCATGAGCTGGCGGCGCCGCTCCGAGCCCCGGCGGGTCAGCCGCTTCGTCGTCCCGCCGGCCGCTGCCACCCGGCCAAACTAGACCCGACGGTCAAGAGCGTCCCGGTCCGGCCTCCCCGCCGGGGTCCCGGGGGGCGCCCTTCCGGCCCGCAGGGCCATCAGCCCTTCCCGACCGCGAAACATCCGGTTCACCGAGCGCTGCCTAGCCTGGCCGGGTGGAGACCTTCGTCGTACGGGTCTGGCTGCCGGACCGACCGGGCGCGCTGGGCCAGGTGGCCAGCCGGATCGGCGCGGTCCGCGGCGACGTGGTCGGGATCGACATCCTCGAGCGGGGGGCCAACCGGGCCATCGACGAGCTCGTCGTCCAGCTCCCGGACGCCGGGCTGGTCGACCTCCTCATCGCCGAGATCCGGGCCGTCGACGGGGTCGACGTGGAGGACGTCCGCCCGGCCGCGGCGTTGCGCGATCCCCGGCTCGACGCCCTCGAGACGGCAGCCATGCTGGTGGGCGCCCTGTCGGTCGACGAGCTGCTGAACCTCCTCGTCCAGCACTCCGAGCTCGACTTCGGCGCCGACTGGGCGGTGGTGGTCGATCCCGAGCTTCCCGAGGTGAAGGCGTCCATCGGCTCGGCGCCGTCGGCGGCCTGGCTCGACGCCTTCGTGGAGGGCAGTCGCTCGTCGGCCCGGGTGGCCACCGGGGAGTCCGGTCCCGACGACGTGGCCTGGGCGCCGCTGATGTCGGCCCGCCTCAACCTTGTCGTCGGCCGCTCCGGACGTCCCCTCCGGGGCCGCGAGCGCCGGCAGCTGGCCGCGCTCGCCCGGATCGCGGACACCCGGTGGACCGAGGTGGTCGTCCGTGCCTCCCAGACCCGCCACCCGTCCGGCGGCTGACCGGGCCCGGGTCCCGGGTCGCCCGACGGTGGCGGCCGCGGGCTCAGCCGCTCGGGACGACGACCTCGGCCCGCACCACGGCCACGCCGGCGTGGATGGTGTCGAGGACCCGGGCCACACCCTTCGACAGGTCGAGCACCCGGCCGTCCACGAAGGGCCCCCGGTCGTTCACCAGCACGAGCACCCGGCGTTCGCCGCGGGAGACGAGGAGCATGGTCCCGAGCGGGAGGGTGCGGTGGGCGACGGTCCAGCCTTCCTCGTCGAAGACGGCCCCACTCGCGGTGTTGCGGCCGTCGAAGCCGGGCCCGTACCACGACGCCTTGCCCTCGATCACCGCGCCCGTGGTGGTGAGGCCCTCCGGCAGGGCGTCGACCGGGCCGAAGGGGTACCGGCCCATCAGCTCTTCCTGGTTCCGGGTGGACAGCACGGCCCGGGACGTCCGGGGCGTGGCGCCCACCGCCGCGGCCCGGGCCCGAGCCGCCTCGGCCTCGGCCTTCTCGCGGTCGACGATGGTGCGGTCGAGATCGGCCTGCAGCGCCGCCATCGCGTCGCGGGCCTTTCGGACCTCGGTGGTGGTCTCGTCGGCCAGTGCCTGCGCGGCGCGCAGGGCCAGCTCCTCGGTGTGGAGCTGGTCGAGCTGACCGGTGTCGTCGGCGGCCAGGGTCTCGGCCCACGTGAGCCGGCGCAGGCCGAGCACCTCGTCGTCGTCGGCCGCGTCGACGTAGGCGGCCACGGCGTGGTGGGCCACCGCCTCCCGGGCCTGCTCGATGACGAGCGACTGGACGGCCACCCGACCGGCCGCCTCGGCGGCCTCGGCCTCGGCCCGGGCCAGCCGGTCGTTGGCGGCGGCGATGTCCCTGATCAGCGCCCGGCGCTGGGCCCGGAGCTCGCCGAGGGTAGGGGGCGCTTCCTCGGCGCCCGTGAGCCCGGGGACCACGAGCAGTCCGATCGCCGCGATCGCGACGATCCTGTGCGCCAGTGAGAGCTGTCGTCTTGCCTTCGGAGGTGTCATGAAGATTGGTGTGCTGACCGGTGGTGGCGACTGCCCGGGCCTGAACGCGGTCATCCGAGCGGTGGTGCGCAAGGGCGAGCGCGTCCACGGCGACACGGTGGTCGGGTTCCTGGACGGGTGGAAGGGCGTGGTGGAAGGGTCCACCATGCCACTTGACGTACGTGCTATGCGAGGGACGCTGCCGCGGGGCGGCACGATCCTGGGCACGTCACGCACCAATCCGTACAAGGTCGAGGGAGATCCGGACCGCTGCCGGGCGACGCTCGAGCGCCTCGGGATCGACGCCCTGATCGCCATCGGGGGTGAGGACACGCTCGGGGTGGCCAACCGGCTGCACGAGGAGGGGGTGCCGGTCGTCGGGGTCCCGAAGACGATCGACAACGACCTGTCGGCCACCGACGTGACGTTCGGGTTCTGGACGGCGGTGCAGATCGCGACCGACGCCATCGACCGCCTGCACACCACCGCCGAGTCGCACGACCGGGTCATGGTGTGCGAGGTGATGGGTCGCCACGCCGGCCACATCGCCCTCTACGCCGGCATCGCCGGGGGTGCGGCCGAGATCCTCGTGCCCGAGGAGCCGTTCGACATCGACGCCGTCTGCCAGCGGATCCGCCATCGTCATGCCGGGGGGCGGTTCGCCACCCTCGTGGTGGTGGCCGAGGGTGCCCAGCCGGCGGAGGGGTCGCTCACCCTGGCCGAGAAGGGCGTCGACGCCTTCGGTCACGTCCGGCTCGGCGGCGTCGGCAGCCTGGTGGCGGAGGAGATCGAGGCCCGCACCGGCTTCGAGACGAGGGTCACGATCCTCGGCCACGTCCAGCGGGGCGGCACGCCCACCGCTTTCGACCGGGTGCTGTCGACCCGGTTCGGCATCGCCGCCATCGACGCCGTCCACGGCGGCGCCTTCGGCCAGATGGTGGCCCTCCGGGGCGACCAGATCGTCCTCGCCCCCCTCGCCGACGCCGTCGGCGAGCTCAAGACGGTCGACCCCCGCCTCCTCCACGACGTCGCCGAGGTCTTCTTCGGCTGATCCCCCTTCGTGCGACCGGCACGACGCCCCGGCTCGTCGATGCCGGTGGAACGCGGGTCAGGAGGTGGTCGTGGTGGTCGTCGTCGTGGTGGTCGTGGTGGTCGTGGTGGTCGAAGGGGTGGACGGGGACACCGGGGCGGCGGGGACGGGGGGTTCGAGCGTGCGGTAGTCGTGGCGGGTGAGGGCGCTCGAGGACAGGCCGCCGTCGCCGCGGGGGACGTCGCGGGGCCGGCCGTCGAACTCGAAGAGCAACCGCTCGACGTTGTCGAGGGCGGTGAGGGTGAACACGACCTGGGCGAGGGCCTGGATCTGGCGGCGACCGGTGACCTTGAGCAGCGCGCTCGAGAGGTCGACCGTGAGCAACCCGTCGATCGGCCCGTCGAGGCCCCCGAGCTCGGTGTCGGCGGTGATGGCGGTCGTGAGGCCGGCGGCCGTCTCGGCCGGGCTCACCGGCTGGAGGAGGGTGCGCACCACCTTGGCCGTGGTGACGGGAGCCTGGACGTTGCGGTTCACGGCCCGGAGCAGGCCCTTGTCGTCCAGGAGGTAGACGGTGACCGGTTGGCTCAGGCTGGGGTCGGGCTCGGCGACGGTGGTGGTGGACGGGCGGTCGAGGAGCTCGAAGGGCACGTCGCGAGCCGCGATGGCGCGGGGCCCGTCGTCCTTCGACACCCCGCAGGCGGCAGCCGACCCGGCCAGCCCGAGGAGGCCGACCAGGGCCGGCACGAGGCGGCGGCGGATGCCCCGGGGATGCCGCCACGGGCCGGATCGGGCGCTCACGGGTCGAGCTCGCTGGCCGGGACGGCCGCCGGACCGAGGTCGGCGGGCTCGTCGTCGGGATCGGGGCCGGCGGCGACGAGGGGAAGCTCGATCACGAAGCGGGCCCCGGACCGGCCGTCGGGGCGGTCCTCCACCCACACCCGCCCCCCGTGGAGCCGAACGTGCTCCTGGACGAGGGCCAGGCCGAGGCCGACGCCGTCGCCGCTGCCCCGCCGCCCGGCGTCGTCCGTGCCCCGCGTGAAGCGCTCGAAGATGCGGAGGCGGTCCTCCGGGGCGACGCCGGCGCCGAGGTCCTCCACGGCGATGCGCACGTGGGTGCGGTCCACCTCGCCGTAGGAGGGGAGCTCGACCGCCACGAGGGTGGCCCCGCCGCCGTACCGCTCGGCGTTCGAGAGGAGGTTGGCCATCACCCGGACCAGGCGGCGCTTGTCGACGGCCACCGTCGACGCGGCCGCGTCGGCCGACACCGAGATCGGGATGTCGGCGGTGCTGGCGGCGGCGACGGCGGCGAGGACGAGCTCGCTGATCCGCACCGTCTCGAGGTGGAGGTGGGCGGCGCCGGCGTCGAACCGGGAGATCTCGAGCAGGTCCTCGACCATCGCCGTGAACCGCTGGACGTCGGCGAGGAGCAGGTCGAGGGCGGCCTGGGCCCGTTCCGGGAGCTCGTCCCGCCGGGATGCGAGCACGCCGGCCGACGCCGCCAGGGTGGTGAGCGGCGAACGGAGCTCGTGGCTGATGTCGGACGCGAACCGGGCGTCCCGTTCGATCCTGGCCTGCAGCGCGCTGGCCATGTGGTTGAAGGAGTCGACCAGCGTGCCGATGTCGCGGTCGTCGATCCGGGCCACCCTGGTGTCGAGTCGACCGCCGGCGATGGCCTCGGCCGCCCACCCAATGGGTGTGAGCGGGCTGAGCACCCGGCGGCTGGCGGCCGCGCCGAGGGCGGCGCCGGCGGCGGTGGTGACGAAGGCGGCCGTGGTCAGGGCGAAGCCGAGCGACGAGAGCGACGACTCGACCTCGGCGAACGACGCGATCTCGAAGTAGGAGGCGTCGATGGCGGGGATCGGCACGCCGACCGCGAGGACGGCCTCGCCGTCGAGGTCGAAGCGCATGCGGGCCGGGGTGCCGCCGATCACCTGGCCCCGCATCTCGATCGGGAGCTGCTCCCGGCCCCGCTCGACCGGGTTGGCGGCGTACCACTGGCCCTGTCGGAACAGGACGGGGCTGGCCCCGGTGGGCGACTCGAGCGAGTCGATCACCACCTGCTCGTTCCCGCTGCCGGTGAGGCTGTCACGCAGGACGCGGGCGTTGAGGAAGGCCTGGCGGGACGCCGACGTCTCCCGCTGGTGGACGAGGTTCTCGCGAGCCAGCCCGTAGGACACCGACGCCAGGAGGGCCGACAGCACGAGCGCCCCGAAGGAGAAGGCGACGGTGAGGCGGGCGCGCAGGCCCAGGCGCATGAAGCGCCGGGCCGAGCTGGCGACCCGGCGTCCGGTCTCGCCGACCGGGCCCCTAGGCCTGGAGCTTGTAGCCGAGGCCCCGGACGGTGATGACATGGCGGGGGTGGGCGGCATCGGACTCGATCTTCGTGCGCAGGCGCCGGACGTGGACGTCGACGAGGCGGCCGTCGCCGAAGAAGTCGTAGCCCCACACCCGCTCGAGGAGCTGCTCCCGGCTGAAGATCCGGCCGGGCGCGGACGCCAGCTCGCAGAGGAGGCGGAACTCGGTCTTGGTGAGGTGGACGTCGGCGCCGGCGAGCTGCACCACGCCCTCGTCGGGGATGACGGTCAGCTCGCCGAAGCGGAGTTGGGACCGGCCCGACTCGGCCGGCCGGGCCCGGCGGAGCAGGGCGCGGATCCGGGCGGAGAGCTCCTTGGGCTGGAACGGCTTCGTGAGGTAGTCGTCGGCACCGGCCTCGAGGCCGGCCACCACATCGTGGGTGTCGGTTCGGGCCGTGACCATGACGATCGGCACGTCGCTGTTCCGGCGCAGGGTGCGGCACACCTCGAAGCCGTCGATCCCGGGAAGCATCAGGTCGAGCAGGACGACGTCGGCGGGGGCGTGCTCGAAGAGCGCCACCGCCTCCTCGCCGCTGGCCGCCTCGGAGACCTCCCAGCCCTCGTCCTCGAGCGACATCCGGACGGAGAGGCGGATCCGCTCGTCGTCCTCGACCGTCAAGATTCGGGTTGCCACCAGGGAAGGATGCCCGATCAGCGGCGAGCGGGTGGTGACGGCGGGGGCTCGGGTGGGCTCAGGTCGTCCTGAGGTCGATCGCAAAAGGGTCGTCGTGCTCCTCGCCGGGGCGGTCGCCCCCGGTGTCGTCGACGCCGGCGAACGCGGCAAGCAGAGCGTCGCGGCCCGGGCCCCGGCTCGTCCGGTAGTGCACCTCGACACAGGGCGGGCCGGCGTCGGAGCCGGCGGCCGGGAGGGGGGGCAGGTCGCGGCAGGCCAGCAGGGCGGCGGCCCCGGCCGCGGTGAAGGCGGTCACCTCGCAGAGGTCGACGTGGATCCGGACGGCTCCCTCGCCGAGGGCGGCGCGGGCCTCCTCGAGCAGGCGGACGCCGGCATCGGCGTCGAGGCGGCCGACGATCGGCAGCACGGCCGCGTCGAAGGTGCCGATGGCCGTCTCCGCACCCATGCGCTGGAGGGTGGCGGACGAATCCGTCGACCTCATGACCCGACTGTGACGATCCCATGACGGAAGCCGGTTCGTGCACGTCGGCCCATGTGCAACATCGCGAAGTCCGCAGGTCGGCCGTACGTTCCGTGTGCCGCGGACCTCAACCGGTCGCGGCGCCGAGCTCGGCCAGCAGCGGCCGGAGCCGGGCCGCGAGGGCCGGGTTGGCGGCCACGGTGAGCTCGCCCGACGCCGGGCCCCCGGCCCCGTCGCTCACCTCGGCGCCGGCCTCCGTGGCGATGAGGCCACCAGCGGCCAGGTCCCACGGCTGCAGACCCCGCTCGTAGAAGGCGTCGAGCCGGCCGCACGCCACCCAGCACAGGTCGAGGGCGGCCGCCCCCACCCGGCGGAGGTCGCGGACCAGGGGGACGAGCTCGGCCACGACCGCGCCCTGCCGGCGGCGGCGCTCGGCGTCGTACGAGAAGCCGGTGCCCACCAGCGCGAGGCCGAGGTCGTCGCCGGCCCGGCAGGCCAGCCGCCGTCCCGCCGACCAGGCCCCGCCGCCGGCGGTGGCGGTGAAGGTCTCGCCCCGGGCGGCGTCGACCACCACGCCGGCCACGGCTCGCCCACCCCGCTCGACCGCCACCGACACCGCGTAGGCGGGGAGGCCGTAGACGAAGTTGGTGGTGCCGTCGAGCGGGTCGATCACCCACCGGACGCCCGACGTCCCGGCTCGGCCCCCGGTCTCCTCGCCGAGGATCTCGTCGTGGGGCCGGGCCCGGAGGATGCCCTCGACGATCAGGCGCTCGGCGGCCCGGTCGATCTCGGTCACGTGGTCGGTGGGCGAGCTCTTCGCGGTGGTGGCCCACCCCGAGCTCCCGCCGCCGGCGCCGGCCACCAGGAGCTCGGCGGCGGCCTCGGCGAGCTCGACGGCGAGGCCGAGGAGGGAGGCCGGGTCGTCGCCCGACCGGGTGGGGATGGGGTCGCTCACGGCGGGAGGTTAGGTTCCGTCCGTGGCCGAGCTGTTCGCCGAGGTGCCGGCTCGGGCCCTGGCGGTGTTCGCCCACCCGGGCGACCCGGAGGTGTCGTGCGGCGGGTCGCTGGCCCGCTGGGCGGCGGCCGGCTGCGAGGTCCTCGTGGTCGTGGCCGCCGCCGGCGACAAGGGCAGCAAGGACCCGGCCACCGACCCGGCCGAGCTGTCGGAGCGACGGGCCCGGGAGGTCGAGTCGGCCGCGGCCGCCCTCGGCCTGGGCGGCGCCGAGCGCCTCGGCCACCCCGACGGCGAGCTCGGCGCGGTGGGCGGCCTGCGCGAGGAGCTGGTCGGAGTCGTCCGGCGTTGGCGCCCGGAGGTGGTGGTCTGCCCCGATCCGACCGCGGTGCTCTTCGGCGACGCCTACGTGAACCATGCCGACCACCGGGCCGTGGGGTGGGCAACGCTCGACGCGGTGGCGCCGGCGGCGTCCTCGCCGCTGTACTTCCCGGCGCGCGGCCCGGCCCACCAGGTGGCGACCATGCTGCTGTCGGGGACGCTCGAGCCCGACGTGTGGGTGGACGTGGCCGGGTCCGTCGAGGCCAAGACGGCCGCCATGCTCTGCCACCGGTCCCAGCTCGACGCCGACGCCGACGAGTGGCTCGACGACTTCGTGCGCGTCCGCCTCGAGGAGGAGGGACGCCGGGCCGGTGTGCGCTTCGCCGAGGCCTTCCGCCGCGTCCGCCTGGGTTGACGCCGGGGCCCGGCGGCGGCCGCGCCGGGCCGCGTAGGGTCGACCCATGGCTGAGACCCCGCTGTCAGTGCACGCCCCGTCGACCGAGCCGAAGGGCGGGATCGTCGTCGTCCAGGAGGCCTTCGGCGTCAACGACCACATCGAGGACATCTGCCGGCGGCTGGCCGACGCGGGCTGGCTGGCCGTGGCGCCCCACCTCTTCCACCGCACCGGCGACCCGAAGCTGGGCTACGTCGACATGGCCCCCGTCATGGAGCACATGGGCAAGCTGACGGCCGACGAGGTGATGGAGGACGTCGATGCCGCCCTGGCCCACCTCGCCGACGCCGGCGTGCCGCTGGCGAAGACCGGTGTGGTGGGCTTCTGCATGGGCGGGACGGTGACGCTGCACGTCACCGCCGCCCGTGACGTCGGCGCCGGGGTGACGTTCTACGGCGGCGGCGTGACCCAGGGCCGGTTCGGCTTCCCGGCGATGGTGGAGGAGGCGCCCGCGCTGCGGGCGCCGTGGCTGGGGCTGTTCGGCGACCTCGATCGGGGCATCCCCGTCGACGACGTCGAGGCGCTCCGGGCGGCGGCGGCGACGTCGGACCAGCCCACCGAGGTCGTCCGCTACGCCGAGGCCGACCACGGGTTCAACTGCGACGTCCGAGCCAGCTACCACCCGGCATCGGCGGCCGACGCCTGGCAGCGCACCCTCGACTGGTTCGATCGCCACCTGGCCGGCTGACACCAGCCGGTCCGGGCCCGGCGCCTGCGGTCAGTCCTCGGCGGCCGCCGTCAGTCCCCGGCGCTCGGGGTGCGAGGGAGCTCGTCGACCTCGAGGGCCCGGCGCCACTCGCCCATGGCCCGGAGCACGAGCACCGAGACGATGCCCACGCCCCCGGCGCCGGTGACGGCGCCGACCAGCGCGCCCCCCGCCGACCAGGCCGCGCACCCGTCGTCGGCCTCCTCGACGGCGCCGCCGCGGTCGTCCCCGACGCCGCCGCACTGGAGGTCGCTGACCGACCAGCCGATCAGCCCACCGCACAGCCCGCTCACGAGGATGGCGAGGAAGGCCAGCAGCCGGGCGCCGCTCGAGGGCAGGGCGGTCGTCGTGTACGTCCGGGCGGCTCCGGCGTGCCTCCCGCCGGCGGGATCGCCGGGGTCGATGCCCCACCCGTCGGGGAGCCGCTCGTCGCTCATCGGGGCCATCGTAGGGACGGTCGGCCTACAGTCCCGAGCCGGGTGAGCGGTCCGCGGTCGATCCTGCACGTCGACATGGATGCCTTCTTCGTGGCCGTCGAGCTGCTCGACGACCCGTCGCTCGTGGGACGTCCGGTGGTGGTCGGCGGAGCCGGAGCGAGAGGGGTCGTGGCCGCCGCTTCGTACGAAGCCCGGGCCTTCGGGGTGCACTCGGCGATGTCCTCGGCGCGGGCCCGGCAGCTCTGCCCTTCGGCCACGTTCCTCCCCGGCCGGTACTGGCGCTACCAGGAGATCTCCGAGGCGGTGTTCGGGGTGTTCCGGGCCGTGACCCCGCTGGTCGAGGGGATCTCCCTCGACGAGGCGTTCCTCGACGTCTCCGGCGCCCGCCGTCGCCTCGGCGACGCCGAGGCCATCGCCGCCGGGATCCGGGCCCGGGTGCGCGACGAGCTCGGCCTGTCCTGCTCGGTCGGGGTGGCGCCCCGGAAGCTCACGGCCAAGCTGGCCTCGGAGGCGGCCAAGCCGGTGGCGTCGCTGGCCGGGCCGGTGCCGGGCCCGGGGGTGGTGGTCGTGGCGCCCGACCACGAGCTGGCCTTCCTGCACGCCCATCCGATCCGGGCCCTCTGGGGCGTCGGACCGGCCACCGGCCGCCGACTCGACCAGCTGGGCATCCGAACGGTGGGCGACCTGGCGGCCACCGGCGTGGCCTCGCTGGTCGCGGCCCTCGGGTCGCACCACGGCCGGCGCCTCCACGCCCTCGCCTGGGCCCGGGACGATCGACCGGTGGTGCCGTCGACGCGGGCCAAGTCGGTCGGCCACGAGGAGACCTTCGCCCACGACCACCACGACCTGTCCACGCTCGGTCCCGAGCTGGTGCGCCTGGCCGATGCCGTCGCCACCCGCCTCCGCCGGGCCGGGCTGGCCGGCCGCACGGTCACCGTCAAGGTCCGACATCCCGACTTCCGCACGATCACCCGCTCGACCACCCTGGCCGAGCCGGTGAGCGGCGGGAGGGCGCTGGCCCTGGCCGCCCGGGAGCTGCTGGGCGGGGTCGACCTCGACGCCGGCGTTCGGCTCCTCGGCGTCAGCGTCTCCGGCATGGTCGACGAGGAGGCCCACCAGCTCACGCTCGACGACCTGCTGGCGACCCGGCCCGACCCGTCGCGATCGGTGGCGTCGGCCGCGGCGTGGAGCGACGCCACCCGGGCCGTCGACGAGATACGCGACCGCTTCGGGGACGCGGTGATCGGCCCGGCGTCGACCTCCCGGCGCGGGCCGAAGCGGCGGGGCGACACCCAGTGGGGGCCGACCTGAGGCCCGGGTGGACGCCCGGCCGGGTGCATCGTTGCGGGGTCCGACGCGGCGCTCCCGCCGCGTTGTCGATCACCCGGGAGCGTGCGAGACTCGTGGTGCCCGCCGTGGGTGAGAGGAGCAGGGGCCGTGCCGCTTTCCGAGGACGAACAGCGCATCCTCCAGGAGATCGAGCAGCAGCTCTACGCCTCGGATCCGCAGCTCGTCCGCGACGTCACCTCCACCACCGTCTACCGCCATGCCGGGCGGAACCTGAAGTGGGCCGCGCTCGGCTTCGTCGCCGGCCTGCTGCTGATGCTCTTCACGTTCGCCTCCTCGGTGGTGCTGGGCGGCCTGGGGTTCTTCGCCATGCTCGGCTCGGCGATCCTGGTCGAGCGGAACCTCCGGCGGATGGGCCGGGCGGGATGGCAGGCCCTCACCGGTTCGGTCCGAGCCTCGACCGTCCGCGACCGGTTCGGCTCGGCCGGCCAGCGGATGCGCGACCGCTTCCGCGGCGACGACCAGCCCTGACCTCCGCCGGGCGGCGACGGCAGGCGGGCCCCGCGGCCGGCGCGGTCGGGTCGGTCGCCTGAGGCCGAGAGGCGGCCCGGATCGGCAACGCCCGTCCCGTTCTCGGCTCCTCCGTCGCCGAGCGGGCGCGGCGGGCTCCGCTCCCGGCGCGTTCGCCGTCTTCGGCGGCCCGGCCGCTCGGGCCCGGGATCGGCCATCGGGGCACCCGCGGCGCGCCGGACGGCTCGAGCCGCTCAGATGGCGGGCGCGGTCGGCTTCAGCTCGCGGCGGTTGCTCGGACCCATGAAGACGGGCGAGGAGCCCTCGGAGCGGGGATCGCGCAGCGACCGGGGGTCGAAGCGGATCTTCATGCGGCGGCGTCGCCCGATGGCGTCGTCGACCTCGCCGGCGATGCCGTCGGCCAGCTCGACGGCCCGCGCCGCGGCGGTGTCGGCCATGGTCCGGCCGCCATAGACCGCGGCCGTCGCCGCCCGGGCCAGCTCGGTGATGCCGTCGGGCGCGGTGAGCCCGCTCTCGCCGGCCCGGCGGGCGTACTCGGCCGGGGTCTCGGACGGCCGCCTGGGCAGCCCGGCGCGGTCGAGTGCCCCGATCGCCTCCCGCCAGGCCACGAGCACCAGCTGGGCCGGGCCGTCGGCGCCGTGGCGTCGCCGCCGGCGCACGAGCTGACGGGCGACCGTCATCCCGAGCAGCCAGACCAGCGGGAGGAAGGGTGCGGCGACGAGGAAGGGCAGGGCCCGGTCGATGAACCGCTCGTCGTCCACGGCGCCGCCGCCGCCGGAGGCCGGCACGTCCTCCGGCAGGGTGTCCGGCACCTCGGTGCCCAGGGTGGTGGTGGTCGTGTCCTGGATGGTGGTGGGCGTGGTGTCGACGCTGGTGGCCTGCTCGGGAGCCACCCCCGTGTAGTCCTGACCGTTCGGCATGCCCCGGCCGGGCGTGGGCTCGAAGGCCACCCAGCCGTAGCCCTCGAGGTAGACCTCGGGCCAGGCGTGCCCGTGCAGGCCCCGCACCAGGTAGGTGTCGTCGGCGATCTCCTCGCCGGGGGTGAACCCGACGGCCACCCGGGCCGGGATCCCGAGCGACCGGGCCATCGCCGCGAAGGCGCCGGCGAACTGCTCGCAGTAGCCCCGCCGGGTGTCGAACAAGAAGCGCTCGAGGGCCCGCTGGCTCTCGCCCCGACCCACGCCGAGGTCGTAGGTGTAGATGCCGCTCCGGAAGTGGTCCTGGAGGCGCCGGGCCGCCACGTACGGCGTCCGGGCATCGCCCGCGATCTGCTCGGCCAGGTCGTCGACCCGCGGGCTGAAGTCCTCGGGGAGCGCGGTGTTGGCCGCCACCAGGGCCCGGGGCGCGTCCCACCCGACCGAGGCGAGCTCGCCTTCGGTGAGGACGGGCACCAGCGACACGACCCGGTAGGTCTGGTCCTGCTCGGTGGGCTCGTCGGCGAGGAGGGTGCCCGAGCCGGCGTGGTAGCGGGCGTCGATCCCGTCCTCGGCCACGGCCCGGTAGGCGGCGGGGAGCCACGCGCTCTCGAGCCCGGCGATCGTGAAGCGCTGGTCGGCCCGGAGGACCTGGGTCGGTGTGGCCTCCGACGGCGGGCGGAGCGGCCCGTCGATGGCGGTGTAGCGGTTGTTCGACGACCAGATCTGCCCGTCGAACTGGTCGAGGGCGGTGAGCCGCCAGTAGCTGCGGACGGTGCTCGTGACCGTGAAGACCTCGGCCTCCGACTGCTCGACGAGGCGGGTGCGAATGTCGACGAGCGGGCTGACGGTGATGCGGCTCGGCTCGTCGCCGTTGCGGTCGTCCCAGGGGATGATCGGGTCGTCTCGGGCGCCCGGGAGGTGGGGTGCGACGAGCGACGCGGCCAGCACGGCCACCACGCCCAGCCACGCGCCCGACCCGGCGATGGCGCGGAGGCCCTGGCCGCGGTCGACGCCGACCCAGCGGGAGGTGCCGGCCCGGCCGAGCACCCGCTGCGTGAGCCAGGCGAGCAGGGCCGCCGACAGGAAGGCGGCCGTGGCCGGGAGCCGGTAGCGGGCGGCGCCCAGGGCGCTGGCGAAGACGAAGAGGGAGCCGGCCGGGACGATCGACTCGAAGGTGGCCCGGGCCCGGAAGGCGGCCGCATCGGCCGTGAGGGCCACCACCCACGCCGCCGCCGCCCAGGCGACGACGTAACCGGGTTCGAGCGGAGCGGGGGGCTCGGCTTCCGCGAACGAACGGCCGGCCTCGGCGAGCTGGCGGCGCAGCTCCTCGAGGGTGTCGAGGGTCGGGAGGCCCCACGCCGTCGTCGCCGGGACGTGGACGAGGCCGAGGACGACGATCACCCCGAGGGCGCCCGTGACGCCGACGGCCCAGGGCGGCCACCGGCGGCGCCGACCGACGGCGGCGAGCAGGTGGGCGCCGAGCGTGCAGCTGAGGACCGCGCCCAGGAAGGCGCTGTCGTCGACGAGCCGGGCCAGGCCGAGCACCGACACCAGGCTGAGCAGGACGAGGGCACCCTCGGCGTAGAAGAGGGCGGAGGCCGTGGCCGGGACGGGCTCGGCGGGCGGCCGTCCGAAGCCGGGGTGGGGCGGCTCGGTGGGTCCCGACGGCTCGGCCGGCGGCGGGGGGCGGAGGTCGGTGGCGGTCACCGCCGGATCCCGCTCGACGATGCCGTGCGGGACAGCCGGCCGGCCGCCAGGGCCTGGCGCCAGCGCTCGGGGAAGGGACCGTCGTCGGTCGGGTCGCCGAAGGCCAGGGCCACGACCCGCTGGTAGCCCCGGACGGCTCGTGTCGGCTGGGCGCCGCGCTCCGGCCGGCCGAGCAGCACGGCCAGGGCGCCGCCGCTGCCGGGGAGGTGGAGGAGGGCGAGGCCGTCGGCGACGCGGCCGGCGTCCGTTCGGACGACGGCGAGGCGCTCGAGGAGCTCGTCGAGGTGGGCGTGGCCCGAGGCCGTCCCGCTGTCGTAGCCGCCGGTGGTGACGAGCCGGACGAGGTGGCCGGCGGTGGCGCAGGCGGCGGCCACGCTCGCCGCCGCCGACACCGCCCGCTCGAAGGACTCGGGGGTGTGGGCGGCGTGCCTGGTCTCGAGGAGGATGGTGGACCGCGCCTGCCAGGGGGGGTGGTCCTGGCGCACGACCAGCTCGTCACGGCGGGCCGTCGTCTTCCAGTGGACGCGGCGCAGGTCGTCGCCGACGACGTAGGGGCGCAGGGCGTAGAACTCGTCGCCCTTGGCGATGACCGCCGAGGGATGGTCGGTCCCGTCGTGGGGGTCGTCGCCCGAGGTGTGGGGGAGGGGCGCCACCGCGTCGAGGGCGGGCAGCACGGTGAGCTCGACCGTGCCGACGACGTCGCTGGCCGCCCGGGCCAGGCCGAACGGGTCGCTCACGACCGCGCTGAGGGGACCGATGCGGACGATGCCCCGGTGGCTGGTGTCGATCGCGTACTGGGCGTCGACGGCGGTGTCCGGCCACATGGGCGCCACCAGGACGGCGGCCACCTGGTCGTCGCCGACCGGGTCGCGCAGCTCGATGACGGGCGTGCGCCTGGCCGACTCGTTCAGGATCCGCAGGTCGACCCGCCCGGGGCTGCCGGCGTGCACCCGGGGCGGCCGGAGGATCCGGGAGGCCTGGAGCTCCAGCCGGGTGCGGGCCACGACCACGAGGGCGGCGAGGACGACGATGACCAGCCCGACGCCGACGACGAAGAGCTCGAGGATCCCGAGCAGCCGCCCGACGACGACCATGGCCGCCCCGGCCAGACCCAGGAGCCAGCCCTGGGGGGTGATCACCCCTCGGGGGTCCGGGCGGTGGGGACGGCGACGTGGCGCATGATGTCGTCCACGATCTCGTCGGGCGAGGCCCCCTGCATGGTCGCCTCCGGCGTGCGGACGAGCCGGTGGCCGAGCACAGGCGCGGCGAGGGCCTTGATGTCGTCGGGCACGACGTAGTCGCGGCCCCGGGCGATGGCGCGGGCCCGGGCCGTGCGCTGGAGGGCGAGGGTGGCCCGGGGCGACATCCCGATGGCGAGCGACGGGTGTCGGCGGGACGCGGCGGCCAGCTCGACGAGGTAGCCCCGCAGGGCCGGCGCGACGTGCACCTCGCGGGCCGCCACCGACATGGCGACGACGTCCTTGACGGTCGCCACCGGGCTGAGCTCGTCGACGGGGGAGATGCCGCCGTGGGTCTCGAGGATCTCGAGCTCGGACTGCCGGGACGGGTAGCCGATCGACAGGCGCATCAGGAACCGGTCGAGCTGGCTCTCGGGCAGCGGGTAGGTGCCCTCGTGCTCGATGGGGTTCTGGGTGGCCACGACCATGAAGGGCTGCTCGAGCGGGTACGTGACGCCGTCGACCGTGACCTGGCGCTCCTCCATGGCCTCGAGGAGGGCCGACTGCGTCTTCGGCGACGCCCGGTTGATCTCGTCGGCGAGGACGATGTTGGCGAAGACCGCGCCGGAGCGGAACTCGAACTCGTTCGTGCCCCGGTTCCAGACCGTGACGCCGACGACGTCGGACGGCAGCAGGTCGGGCGTGAACTGCAGGCGGCTCCAGCGGCAGTCGATCGACGTGGCCAGCGACTTGGCCAGGCTGGTCTTGCCGACGCCGGGCACGTCCTCCACGAGCAGGTGGCCCTCGGCGACCAGGCACACGAGGGCCATCTCGATGACCTCCGGCTTGCCCCGGAGGACCAACCCGATGTTGTCGGTGATGGCGCCGAAGACGTCGGCGAAGACTGCAGGGGACGCGTCCGATCGTCGGCTCTCCATTGGGCGCGAGCCTAGGGTGACGGGCATGGCCACGGTGCTCGCGGTCGACGTCGGGGGCACCAAGTTGGCGGCGGGGTTGGTGGCTCGTGAAGGTGTGGTGCTGGCCCGGGCGACGACCCCCACCCCGACCACCGACGATCCCGAAGCGGTGTTCGCCGCCCTCGAGGTGGTGGTGGCCGAGGTCAGGGCCGGCGCCGGGCCGGAGGTCGAGGAGCCGGTGGCCTGCG
This sequence comes from Acidimicrobiia bacterium, assembly GCA_050249235.1. Lineage (GTDB taxonomy): Bacteria > Actinomycetota > Acidimicrobiia > Acidimicrobiales > CADCSY01 > JAEKLB01. Next base: position 31,070 of record JBFWQW010000019.1, read on the forward strand.
GGGTGGGCTGCGGTGGCCCGATGACGGCCGGGGGCGAGCTGGTGTCGCCGCTCAACATCCCGGCCTGGCGCCGCTTCCCGCTCGGTGCCCGGGTGGCCGAGGCCACCGGACTCCCGACGTTCGTCGACAACGACGCCAAGGCGCTGGCCCTCGCCGAGGGCTGGCGGGGGGCGGCGGCCGGGTACCGCCACTTCCTGGCCATGGTGGTGTCGACCGGGGTGGGTGGCGGCGTGGTCGTCGACGGGCGCCTGCTCGACGGCGCGCTCGGCAACGCCGGCCACATCGGCCATGTGATCGTCGAGCCGGCGGGGCGGCCCTGCGCCTGCGGCGCCCGCGGGTGCCTCGAGGCGGAGGCGTCGGGGACCGCCATCGCCGCCGTCACCGGCCGGCCCGCCGCCGAGGCCGGCGGCGAGGTGGTCGAGCGGACCGGCCGGCTCGTCGGTCGGGCCGTCGGGTCGGTCTGCAACCTGCTCGACCTCCCGCTGGCGGTGATCGCCGGCTCGGTGGCGCTGGGCTTCGGCGAGCCCTTCTTCGCCGCCGCCCAGGACGAGGTCGACCGGGTGTGCCGGCTCGACTTCTCCCGCGGCGCGCTGGTCGTCCCGGCCGGGCTGGGCTCGTCGGGCCCCCTGACGGGCGCGGCCGGGGTGGCGTGGGAGGGGCTGGGCGTGAGGCTCTGGGCGTGAGCGGCGACGGCGGCAGCGTGGTCGGCGGCAGCGTGGTCGGCGGCAGGGTGGATGGCGGCAGTCGGGGGTGGCGGGGATGGGTGCGGGCCGGCGCCGCCCTGGTCGGCCATCCCCGGCTCTGGCCGGTGGCGGTGGTGCAGGCCGGCCGGCTGGCCCGGCCGGGCTGGTGGCGCCGCCCGCCGTTCCTCCCGCTCCCCGATCGTGACTACCTCCGGTTCCGGATGGTCACCGCCTACGGCGGCGACGGCCGCCGCGCCCCCGACCCGGACGACCTCCTCGCCTACCTGCGCTGGTGCCGTTCCTGGAACCGCGACCTCGCCCCACCGCCGTAGCTGCCGTTCCTTGTCGACGGAGCCGGCGTTGTCGCGGCTCGGTCGACAGAGAACGGGCAGCCGCCGGGCGGGGGGCGTCCCGGTAGCGTCTGGCGGATGACCAGCGCGCTGGTCCTCAACGCCACCTACGAGCCCTTGTGCGTCGTGCCGGCGCGGCGCGCCGTCGTGCTGGTGCTGAGCGACAAGGCGGAGGTCGTGCACCCCACTGACCAGGTCATGCACTCGGCCCGGCTGCAGGTGAACGTGCCGTCCGTCGTCCGGCTCGTGTCCTACGTCCGGGTGCCCGTTCGCCGGCGGGCCCCGCTCAACCGCCGGGCCGTGTTCGCCCGGGACGGCCACCGCTGCCAGTACTGCGGCGGCGATGCCGAGAGCATCGACCACGTCGTGCCGAGGAGCCGGGGCGGAGAGCACGCCTGGGACAACGTGGTGGCCGCCTGCCGGCCCTGCAACAGCCGCAAGCGCGACCGGCTGCTGGCCGAGACGACGATGGCGCTGCGCCGGCACCCCCGGGTGCCGCGGGAGCTCACCTGGGTGACCGTGGCGGTCGGCTCGGTGCCGAGCGCGTGGGAGCCCTACCTCGGCCCGCCGGCGCGGGTGCCGGCGCGG
>JBFWQW010000019.1:32790-36345 GCA_050249235.1 Acidimicrobiia bacterium
CCACGTCGGCGTGACGTCGTCCCGTCCCGCCGGCGCCTGGCCGGTCGTCGGGCGCCGGGGGAGCGCGGGCGAGCTGCACGCCCGCCCGGTGGCGTCCGGCGGTCGGATGGTGGAGGTCATGGCCTGGCGCCGCACCGCGCTGGTGCTCGGCAGCACCCAGCCTCTCGGAGACGCCGATCGGCTGGCCGTCGACGCCATCGGCGCCGACCTCGTGCGGCGCCGCAGCGGGGGCGGCGCGGTGCTGCTGCGGCCGGGTCACGACCTCTGGGTCGACGTCACCATCCCCCGGGCCGACCGCCTGTGGCACGACGACGTGGCCGTCTCGTTCCTGTGGCTGGGGCGGGTCTGGGCCGCCGCCCTCGCCGGCCTCGGTGTCGAGGCCGCCGTGCACCCGGGCCCGTCGACCACCAGCCCCTGGTCGCGGCGGGTGTGCTTCGCCGGCTTGGGTGCAGGTGAGGTGACGGTCGGCGGTCGCAAGGTGGTCGGCCTCTCCCAGCGGCGTACCCGGGACGCCGCTCGCTATCAGTGCCTGGTGCCCGGTTCGTGGGACGCGGCCGAGCTCCTCGCCCTCCTCGCCCTCGACGAGGAGCACCGCGACGCCGGCCTGGCCGAGCTGGCGGCCGTGGCCGCGGGCACCGACCTCGAGCCGGCCGCGCTGACGGCCGCCTTCGTGGCCGCCCTCCCCGACTGAACGACACGCACCCTCGCCCGCCGGGCCGGCGCTACCGGTCGGACGACCGCGCCCTCGAACGTTGTCGCGCCCCTCACCACGGAGGTGCAGGGCGCGACAAAGAAGGAGGTGGTCGGGTGGCGCGAAGTGGCGCGATTGGGCATTGACGGGGGGGTTGTGGTGGCTTAGGGTGGCGCCAAGTGGTGCGGCGGGGAGTGATCCGGCGCACCGAGGGGCGACTCGTGGAGGCCACGGGTCGCGACGGATGGAGACGAACGGACAGGGATGTTCCTCGGGACCTACGAGCACTCCCTGGACGCCAAGGGCCGGGTGATCCTCCCGGCCAAGTTCCGGGACGACCTCGCCACCGGGGCCTTCATCGCCAAGTCGCTCGACGGGTGTCTCAGCCTCTTCACCGCGGAGGAGTTCGACAAGGTGGCCCAGGACATGCAGGAGAAGGCGAGGAGGGGCGGCGCCGAGCGCAACGCGGTCCGCTCGTTCGCCGCCAACGCCGCCGAGGCCACGCCCGACCGCCAGGGCCGCATCACCATCCCGTCCCACCTCCGGGCCTTCGCCCAGCTCGAGCGGGAGGTCGTCGTGGCCGGCGCCCTCACCCGGGTCGAGATCTGGGACGCCTCCCGCTGGCGTGAGCTCGACACGCAGACCGACCGGGCCCTGGTCGACGCCGGCGCCGGCCTCGACGACATCGGCATCTGAACCGCACCCACGGACGACACGAGAGGAGACGACACCCACTGCGCACAGGAAGCCCTCGGCCGGCAACGGACAGCCCCTACTCCGCCCGCTTTCCGTCGCCACCCGGGGAGACATCCCGGGGGTACCGCCAGCCGAGGGCTTCCCGTGCGCAGTGGGTGCACGCCACCAACCAGCGATGGACCAGCCCACGCCCACCTCCGAACCAGAGGGAACCGACGCCACCGCTCCGGAGGAGGGCGACTTCGAGCACCGCCCGGTGATGGTCGGCGAGGTCGTCGAGCTGTTCGGGCCGGTCCCGGCCGGCACGATCGTCGACGCCACGGTCGGTGGCGCCGGCCACGCCCGGGCCATCCTCGACGCCCATCCCCACCTGCGCCTGGTGGGCCTCGACCGCGACCCGACGGCCGTCGGCGTCGCCGCCCGGCGGCTGGTGCCCTACGGGTCCCGGGCCACCGTCCTGCACGCCCGCTTCGACGCCCTCGCGGCCACGGTCGCCGGCCACCGGCTGGTCGAGCCGGGGGAGGGGGGCCTGAGCGGGGCGCTGTTCGACCTCGGGGTCTCGTCGCCGCAGCTCGACCGGGCCGAGCGGGGCTTCAGCCACCGCTTCGACGCCCCCCTCGACATGCGCATGGACACGTCCACCGGGGTCACCGCCGCCGACGTCGTCAACGGGTACGCCGAAGCCGACCTGGCCCGGCTGCTGCACCGGCTCGGCGACGAGCGCTACGCCAGCCGCATCGCCCGGGCCATCGTGGCCAACCGCCCCGTCACCACGACCGCCCGCCTCGCCGAGGTGGTCCGTGACGCCATCCCGGCCCCGGCCCGCCGTCGGGGCGGCCACCCGGCCGCCCGCTCGTTCCAGGCGGTGCGCATCGAGGTCAACCGCGAGCTCGAGATCCTCCCCGGGGCGCTCGACCGGGCCATCGACCTGCTGGCCCCCGGGGGCCGGTGCGCAGTGCTCGCCTACCACTCGGGCGAGGACCGCATCGTGAAGGAGCGGTTCCGGAACGCGGCCACGGGCGGCTGCACCTGCCCGCCCAACCTGCCCTGCGTGTGCGGCGCGGTCCCGGCCGTGCGCCTCCTCAAGCGGGGCGCCTGGAAGCCGACCGAGGCCGAGGTGGCGGCCAACCCCCGAGCCGGCTCGGCCCGCCTGCGGGCGGTCGTGAAGCTGGGCAAGGCGGCCTGATGCCGGCTCCGTCCCGCGCCCCCCGCGCCCGGCCTGTCGCCGCCCCCGCTCGCGCCGCCGCCCCCGCTGCCGCCTCGCGGGGGGCGACGGCCCGTGCCACCGTCCCGGCCGTCGCCCCCCGTGAGGCGACTGCCGCCCGCCCCCGCCTCCGCGTCGTCGACGAGGGCCGCCGCCGGGCCCAGCTGGCCCGCCAGCGGCGGGCCCGCCTCGTCGTCGCCCTGGCGATCGCCGTCGTTGTCGGCTCGGTGTTCGCCCTCGCCGCCGCCCACGCCACGCTCGTCAGCGGCCAGGGTCGCATCGACCGACTCGACGCCGCCCTCGTCGAGGCCCGGGCCGAGTACGCCGAGGCCCGCCTGGAGGTCGCCCAGCTCGGTGCGCCCGACCGGATCGTGCAGGAGGCCCGCGACCGCCTCGGCATGGTGCCTCCCGGCGAGGTCCGCTACCTGTCGCCGTCGCCCCAGCTGGCCGCCGAGATCGGCGCCACCGGCGACGTCGGCACGACGGCGTCCGACGACCGGATCCCGTGGGCGGCCGTCAAGCCCTACCTCGGCGCCAACCCGTGACGACCACCACCCGGCCCCCGGGCCCCCGCTCCGTCCCGCCGGTGGGAGCGCGAACGCCCACCGAGCGCCCCCGCCGCCCCGAGCGGTCCACGCGGGTCCGCCCGGTCGAACCCGCGCCGGGCGGTCGGGCCCGCCGGCCGTCGGCGGCGGCCGGGACGACCGGGACGACCGGGACGACCGGGACGGCGGGCGCCGAGACCGGCACGAGATCCAGGGCCACCACCGGGACCGGGACCGAGCCGGTCGTCCGCGCCCGCACCGCCCCGGCGACCCGCACGGCGCCCGCGACCCGGACCCGCACGGCGCCCGCGACCCGGACCCGCACGGCGCCCGCGACCCGCGCCCGCACGGCCTCGGCGACCCGCACGGCGCCCGCGACCCGGACCCGCACGGCGCCGGCCGAACCGCCCCGCCGCCGG
>JBFWQW010000020.1:0-35868 GCA_050249235.1 Acidimicrobiia bacterium
CTTCCGATCTGCTCGAGCGGCTCGGGTTGGCCGACCGGGGACGCGACAAGGTGCAGGACCTGTCGGGGGGCATGGCCCAACGGGTTCAGCTGGCCGCGGCCATGGTGCACGAGCCCGACGTGCTCGTGCTCGACGAGCCCTTCGCCGGGCTCGACCCGGTGGCGGTCGAGTTCCTGTCCGAGGTGGTCCTCGACCACGCCCACGCCGGGCGGGTCCTCCTCTTCTCCAGCCACCAGCTCGACCTGGTCGAGGACCTCTGCGAGTCGATCACCCTCATCCACCGGGGCCGCATCGTCCTGCAGGGCGAGCTGGCCCGGCTGAAGGCGGCCAGCGACGACCGCCACCTGCGGGTCGACGCCAAGGTCGAGGACCGGTGGCTCGACGGCGTCGCCGCCCAGCTCTCGGCGGTGGACGCGTCGGGCTCCCGCCTGCATCTCGCGCCGGGGGCCGACGCCGCCGCCGTGCTCGACGCCGTCCGCGCCCGCACCACGGTCACGGACTTCGCGGTCGAGGCGCCGAGCCTGTCCGAGCTGTTCCTCGCGGCCGCGGGCGAGACCCGCTCGGTGCTCGAGGGCGACGCCGTCGGCGATGGTCACACCGGCCGGGACGGCTGGGAGGGGCGGTGAGCCCCCTCCGGGCCGTCGGTCTGGTCGCCGGGCGGGAGCTGGCCGAGGCCTTCCGGCGCAAGAGCTATTGGGCGGTGGTCGGCCTCCTGGTCGTGGGCTCGACGGCGGCGATGGTGGTCCCCGACCTGCTGAGCGACGACGACTCCACCCGTTACGACGTCGTGGTGGTGGGCGACGACGCCCGCCTCGAAGCCGCGCTCACCGAGCTCGGGCCCAGCCTCGAGGCCGTCATCGACGTCACCCACGCGGACGACGCCGGGACGGCCCGCCGCCAGGTGGAGGACGACGAGTCCGACGTCGCCATCGTGCTCGGCGCCGAGCCGACCGTCATCGTCCGGGCCGGCCAGAACGCCACGCTGGTCGGGGTGGCCCGCGCCGCGCTGGCCGACGCCGCGCTGGCCGACCGCCTCCGGGCCGTCGGGCTCGACGAGAGCGAGGTGGACGACGTGCTGGCCGTGCCCCCGCCCGGCCTGCTCGAGGTCGACGTCGAGCGCAGCTCGCGGCGGGCGGCGTCGTTCGCCATCTCGCTGGTGCTCTACCTCCTGCTGCTCACGCTGATGATGCAGGTGGCCACCGGCACGGCCGTCGAGAAGGCGAACCGGATCAGCGAGGTCCTGCTGGCCATCGTCCGCCCCGGGGCCCTCCTGTTCGGCAAGGTGCTCGGCGTCGGCGTCTCCGGGCTGCTCGTCCTGGCCGCCGGCTCCGTCCCCGTCGTCGTCGAGCTCGCCGCCGGCGGCAGCCTGCCGGACGGCACCGGTGGGGCACTGCTCGGCGGGGGCGCCTGGTTCGTGCTTGGCCTGGCCTTCTACCTGACCGTGGCGGGCGCCCTCGGCGCCCTCGTCGAGCGCCAGGAGGAGGTGGGCGCGGTCGTCACGCCGCTCACCGCCGTGCTGGTGGCCACCTTCATCGTGGCCCAGAGCGGGCCGGAGTCGCCCCTGGGCGCGGTGCTGGCCTACGTGCCGCTCACCTCGCCGCTGCTCGTGCCCACCCGCCTCGCCATCGGGGTCACGGGCCCGGTCGAGCTGGTCGGGTCGCTCCTGCTCCTGGTCGTGTCGATCGGCGTGGTGGCCCGGGTGGGGACGGCCATGTACGCCCGGGCCATCGTGCGCACCGACCGCCGGGTCAGGCTCCGCGACGTCTTCGGTCGCCCCGGCTAGGCGAGAGGACCGCGACGCGCCGACCGGCCGCAGGGGACGAGAGGCCCAAGGAAGCCGCCGAACGGTCCGCGACAACCGGCCGGCGCAGGTTGCGCTGGTCACCAGGAGTTCATCAACCGTTTGGCGACGCCGCCGCGGCGGCTCCTTACGATCCGGCCGTGCCACTGGAGCTGCCCACCGAGCTTCGGACCGCCGCCGGGCGCGTGTACGACCGATCCCAGCTCGAGGCCTACCTCGACGCCGTCGACGAGGAATGTGCCCGGCGCCAGGTCGCCATCGGCCGCGCCGAGGAGCGACTGGCCGCCACCCGCCAGACGGGGCACGACGAGATGGGCGACGCGATCCGCCGGGTCCGCGACGTCCTGGCCGAGCAGCGGGAGGCCTACCTGCGATCGGCCCGGGCGATCGAGCGGGCCGCTGTCGACGAGGCGGGCCGGATCGTCGACGGGGCGCGGGTGGAGGCCGACGCGATCAGGGAGGTCGCCGAACGCATCGGGGCAGCGTCGAGGCCCGGGGTCGTGGTCGATCGGCTCGACCACGGTGCCGACGTCGGTGCAGCGCCGGGGATCGGCGAGCGGTCGTGAGCTCGTCCGGCCTCGTCGAGCAGGCGTCCCTCGTCCCCGCCTCCGTCGCCGAGGACCTCATCGCGGCTGCCGAGGCCCGCCTCGCCGGCCTCGGCGCCCGGCTGGCCGAGCTGGAGGATGCCGCGACCGAAGCCGTCGCTCCGACCGCTCTGCCACGGTCCGGCGTAGGTCGTTCCGAGGCCGATGCTGATCTTGCGAGCCTGCTCGAGCAGGTGCTGGATGCGAACGCCGTCCGGGCCCGCGAGGTGGTCGGCGCCGCCCGGGCCGAGGCCGCGGCGTGCCTCCTCGACGCCCGGGCCCAGGCCGAGGCCCTGGTCGACTGCGCCCGTGACGAGCTCGCTGCGGCTCTCCTCGCCCGCGGCGGTGTCGCCGCCAGCCTGGTCGACATCCCCGCCCTGGCGGCCCGGCTGGCCAGGCCGGCCCGGGCCACGGCGCCACCCGAGGCGGCGGCGCCCTCGCCCGACGGGCCGGAGAGCACGGCCCCCCGGTCGTCACCGGTGGATCCCGAGCGGCCGGCCGGGGCGAGCGCGGCGGCGACGGATGTCAGTGGCGGGCCGGCCGAGGTCCGGGCGGACCCCGGGTCGTTGCCGCCGCAGGGACGCGAGACGCCGGCAGGCCCGGCCCGAGCGAGGCGGTCTGCCGTCGAGGTCCTCCTCCCGATGGCGGGTCTCGTCGCCACCATGGCCCTCCTCGTCCCCTGGGTCCGCTGACGTCGGGGCGAGACCCTTGGGCATCCAGGACGAGGACGGCGAGGACGGCCGATGGCGTCCGGGCGCCGTCGGCGTGTTGCTCGTGAGCGAGGACGTGGGTTGGCGCGACCGCCTCGGCGCTGCCCTACGGGCCGAGGGCTACGTCGTCTTCGCCGACGATCGGGGTGAGGCTGCGTTCGCCCGGCCCCGGCTGCCGATCGACGTCGCCGTCGTCGACATGGGGATCGAGGCGCTCTCGCCGGCCGCGGTCTGCGCCGAGCTCCGGTCCCGGCGACCGATCCCGATCCTCGCCGTGCAGGCGGTCGAGCGGGAGACCATCGTCCTCGCCGCCTACGAGGCGGGCGCCGACCAGTTCGTGCCGCTCGATGCGAGCGAGCGGGAGTTCGTCGCCCGCATCCGGGCCCTGCTCCGCCGCGTGCCGCCCGAGCGGCGGGAGGTGATCGACCTCCGGCTCTCGGCGGCCCGGTCGATCTCGCTCGATCCCCGAACGCTGGAGGCCACCGTGGCCGGCACCCGGGTGGCGTTGAGCGAGCGTGAGTTCGAGGTGCTCCACGCCCTCCTCCGCCAGCCCGGCCGGGTGGTGCCCCGGAGCGAGCTGGTGGGTGAGGTGTCGGGGCGGCATCCCGAGCGGGTCCTCGACTTCGTCATCCGCCGCCTGCGGGAGAAGCTCGAGGCGGTCGACGGGGTCCGCCGGATCGGCGCCATGCGGGGCGTGGGCTTCCGGTTCCTGTTCGAGGACTTCGAGGACGAGCTGGCCGACCTCGCGTCCGACCCGACCGGGCTCGCCGCGGGTGAGCGGCCGGACGGGACCGCCCGGTCGGGCGGGCTGGTCGCGCCCGGATCCCCGGGCTCACCCCCGTCGCACCGCTAGCCGGAGCCGGACTCGGGGCTCAGCCGACGGCCACGTCGAGCGATCGCAGCAGCCCCCGGACCCGCTGCTCGATGTCGTCCCGGATCGGCCGCACGGCGTCGACGCCCTGGCCGGCGGGGTCGTCGAGCTCCCAGTCCTCGTAGCGCTTGCCGGGGAACAGCGGGCAGGAGTCGCCGCAGCCCATGGTGACCACCACGTCGGCGGCCTGGACGATCTCGTCGGTCCAGGGCTTGGGGAACTCCTCGGCGATGTCGATGCCGACCTCCGCCATCACCGCCACCGCCGACGGGTTGATCTCGCTCCCGGGCTCCGAGCCGCCGGACCAGGCCACGGCCCGGCCGCCGGCCAGGTGGTTGAACCAGCCCAGGGCCATCTGCGAGCGGCCGGCGTTGTGGACGCAGAGGAACAGCACCGTCGGGAGGCCGTCGTTCGACTTCCCCTCGACCTTGGCCAGGGCCTTGAGCCGCTGCCGGGCGAACCGCTCGGCGAAGAGGGGGAGGAAGGTGACGACCTTGGCGTTGGAGGCGAACTGGTCGTAGCTGGTGGCCAGGAACAGCTCGATGGTCTCGGTGCCGAAGATGCCTTCGAACTCGCGGTGGAGGTTTGCGGCCGCCGAACGCAGCGCCTGCTGCTGCTCCATGGTCAGGTCTTCAAGTGCGGGCACGACGACCTCCTGAGGGCGCGGGGGTGTGGTTCGTGTCGTGGTCGTGGGGAACGACCAGGTCGACGGTGGGCAGGTTCGGGAAGACGAAGCGGGCCAGGAGGACGGCGGCGAGGCCTCCCACCACCTGGGCCGCGACGAAGGCGGGTGCGGAGGTCCACCGGATGCCGGCGAAGGTGTCCGACAGGGTGCGGCCGACGGTGACGGCCGGGTTGGCGAAGCTGGTCGACGAGGTGAACCAGTAGGCGGCGGCGATGTAGCCGGCCACCGCCACCGGGGCCGCCGACGCCCGTCCGGAGCGGACGACGCCGAGGATCACGAGCAGCAGCCCGAACGTGGCCACCACCTCGCCCAGCCAGAGGCCGCTCGAGGAGCGCACACGGGTCGACAGCGTGACCGGGTCGAGGTCGAACATCAGGTTGGCGACCACCGCGCCCAGGCAGGCGCCGGCGACCTGGGCGACGACGTACACGGCGCCGTCGAGGGTGCCGATGCCGCCGAAGATCCGCTCCGCCAGGGTGACCACCGGGTTGAAGTGGGCGCCGGACACGGACCCGAAGGCGAGGATGAGCGCCACCAGGCCGCCGGCGGTGGCCAGCGAGTTCTCGAGGAGCTGCAGCCCGACGTCGTCGGGCGACAGGCGCTGGGCGACGATTCCCGATCCGACCACCACGGCCACGAGCAGGGCGGTGCCGACGCCTTCGGCGGTGGCCCGGCGGGCCAGGCTGGCCGTCATCAGCAGCAGCGGGCTGCGGACTCCGGCGCCGCCGAGCAGCACATGGCGTCCTCCGTCGGCTCGACGCCGCGCAGCGCTCCGGCCGGCATCTCGACGTCGGCGAGGACGGTGTAGATCTCCCACGGCTCCCGGTCGGGACCGTCGACCCAGACCTTGTCCTGGAGGGCGAAGCAGCACGCCACGTTCTCCTCCGGCGCGGTGAGGAGGCCGACCTCGGTCAGCCGCCGCTCGGCGACGCGGACCTGGTCGCTGCTCTCGACCTCGATGCCGAGGTGGTTCAACGTGCCGCCGGCCCCGCCGGCGCGCTCGATGAGGACCAGCTTCAGGGGCGGGTCGGCGACGGCGAAGTTGGCGTAGCCGGGGCGGACCTTGGCCGGCTCGGTGGCGAACAGCTTCGAGTAGAAGGCGACGGCGGCGTCGAGGTCGGAGACGTCGAGGGCGAGCTGCACACGGGACACGGGTCCTCCGGTAGGTTCGGCAGCGGATTCGTCATGATCGATGGATACACATGGTCGATGGATCACGGTCGATTGATCATGGTCGATGGATCGACTCTCGCAAATGTATCGGTGGTTGTCAATGGGTCACACCCAGAAGTCGAGTCGCACCCAGAAGTCGATCGAGACGAGGAAGTCGATCGACGTCGCCGCCGAGGAGTGCTGCCCCTCGGTCCTGGCCGCGCCGCTGACCGAGGCCGAGGCCACCGAGCTGGCCGGCACCTTCTCGGCGCTGGCCGACCCGGTCCGGCTCCGGCTGCTCAGCCTGGTGGCGGCGGCCGACGAGGTCTGCTCCTGCGACCTCGAGGGGCCGCTCGGACGGGCGCAGCCGACCGTCAGCCACCACACCAAGGCCCTGGCCGAGGCCGGCCTGATCGTCGGTGAGAAGCGGGGCCGGTGGGTGTGGTGGCGCATCGTCCCAGACCGCCTCGACGCGGTGCGGGCCGCGCTGGCGTAGGCGACCGGCCGCGGGCTGGCGGACCGACCGGCGGCGCAACCCGGCGGCACGTGGTTCGACCCCCGGCTTCACCCTCGGGCTCGACCGTCGCAACCGCATCCGCCCCGGCCGGTGGCTCCAGCTCGACGCCCTGCCGGAGGTACCGCCGCTCGTGGTGGTGCCCCGCTGCCGGCCCCGGCGTGTGAACGGGCTCGCCTATGGCGACGACGATCCCGAGGCGACCATGCACCCCACCTCCGCCGGCCCGCTCGGCGTGGCCGACGGCTAGTTGGTCGACGTCGTGTCGGCCACCGGTTCGATCCGGCTGGTCGCCCGGGTGAACCCCAACGTCGCCGTCGGCGTGGTGAACCCAGAACGGTTGGGTCGGGTGGTGGTGGTCACTGCACCGGCGGGCCGATGTCGATCACGAGGCGGTCGGGCCCGTCGAGCTGGGTGACGGTGAAGGCCCGGCGGCGGTCGAGGCCGATCACCCAGACGAGCGTCGCCTCGAAGTCCTCGACCCGCTCGAGCTCGCGCACGAACCGGGCGTCCGCCGGCACGATCTCGATCGGCCCGGTGTAGGTGGGGTCGCCGGTCTCGCGGTCGGCGCCCGACGCGCCGTGCATGACGAGGTGGAGGAAGGCGGCGCCGTCGACCGGCACCGGCATGCCCGACGGCCCGCTGAAGGGCGGGTCGCGGTAGCCGATCTCGTAGCTCACGCTGCCATCGGTGGCGCCGTCCTGGTCGACGAGGTCGAGCACGATCCGCTCCCAGCAGTCGTTGGTGTCGACCGTGACGTCGGTGAGCAGCATCACGTGCGAGTCGGGGCGGAAGGTCCGGTCGGCGGTGCCGCCCGAGAACAGGCACGTGCCCGAGGAGGCGATCCAGTAGCCCGCGCCGGTCGGTGTCGGGGCGATGCCGGCCGCCAGCCGGTACGGCGCGACGGGCACCGTCGAGCCGAGGAAGGGCGCCGCCCCGAAGGCGAAGACCCCGCCGTCCCTCGCCGCCAGCCAGTAGCCGTCGCCGGCGGGGCGGGCCGCCATGCCGACGATGGGTTGGTTGAGCGTGATGGCGCCGGTGGAGCCGTGGAAGGTGGCGTCGCCGAAGGCGAAGATCCCGCCGTCGGCGGCCACCAGCCAGTACCCCTCGCCGGTACCGGTGGCGGCACCGCCGACGACCTCCCGGTTGAGGCGGACGGCACCCATCGAGCCGAGGAACGGGGCGTCGCCGAAGGCGAAGATCCCGCCGTCGGCGGCGACGAGCCAGTAGCCGTCGCCGGTGGGGGTGGCGGCCATGCCGACGATGGGTTGGTTGAGCGTGATGGCGCCGGTGGAGCCGTGGAAGGCGGCGTCGCCGAAGGCGAAGATCCCGCCGTCGGCGGCGACGAGCCAGTAGCCGTCGCCGGTGGGGGTGGCGGCCATGCCGACGACCTCCCGGTTGAGGCGGACGGCGCCCATCGAGCCGTGGAAGGTGGCGTCGCCGAAGGCGAAGACCCCGCCTTCGGCCCGGACGAGCCAGTAGCCGCCGCCGGTCGGCGTCGGGGCCATGCCCACCACGGGGAAGGCGGGCGGCTGGGCGTGGGCCGGGCCGTGGAAGGTGGCGTCGCCGAAGGCGAAGACCATCTCGTTGCTGTCCACCACGGTGCCGGCACCGGCCTGGGCCGGCACCGCCGTCACGAGCCCGGCGGCCACCACCGCCGCCGAGACCAGCGCCAACACCCGGTGCCCTCGCCTCATCCGTCGTCCTCTCGTCAGGTGAGGACCACCGGACCACCCCGCCCGGCTTCCTGTCAAACGGCCCGGCTCGAACGGCCCGGCTCGAACGGCCCGGCTCGAACGGCCCGGCTCGGCCGGCACCGCCCGCCGGCGCGCCGACGGGTCACCGGGGCCTCGATGGGGGAGCCGGTCGGGACGTCGCTGTCACCCCGGCCTGGTAGCCCATGGGGACCATGACGCTGCGCGACGAGGCCGACCGCCTGCTGCGCCGGTTGACGGGCCGGCCCGACGCCGAGTTCCACGCCGGCCAGTGGGAGGCGATCGAGACGCTGGTGGGCGAGCGCCGCCGCGCCCTCGTGGTGCAGCGGACGGGTTGGGGCAAGAGCGCGGTGTACTTCATCGCCACCCGCCTCCTGCGTGACCGGGGGGCGGGCGCCACCGTGCTGGTCTCGCCGCTCCTGGCGCTGATGCGGAACCAGATCGACGCCGCCGCCCGGCTCGGCGTGCGGGCGGCCACGATCAACAGCACCAACCGCGACGAGTGGGCCGCCATCGAGGCTCGCATCGCCGCCGGCGAGGTCGACGTGCTCCTCATCTCGCCGGAGCGCCTCAACAACCGGCAGTTCCGGGTGGACGTGCTCCCCGACCTGGTCCGCTCGGTCGGCCTGTTCGTGGTGGATGAGGCCCACTGCATCAGCGACTGGGGCCACGACTTCCGCCCTGACTACCGGCGCATCCAGCAGGTGCTCGAGCGCCTCCCGCCGTCGGTGCCGGTGCTCTGCACCACCGCCACGGCCAACGACCGGGTGGTGGGCGACATCGTCGACCAGCTGGGCGCCGACCTGCAGGTGGTGCGGGGCCCGCTCGACCGGGAGAGCCTCCAGCTGGCCGTCCTCGACCTGCCCGACCCGGCGGTCCGCATGGCGTGGCTGGCCGGCCACCTGGCCGAGCTCCCCGGCTGCGGCATCGTCTACTGCCTCACGGTCCACGACGTCCATCGCCTCACGGAGTGGTTGCAGCGCAAGGGCTTCGACGCCGTCGCCTACACGGGCCAGGGCGAGAACGACGACCGCATCGAGATCGAGCGCCGCCTCCTCGCCAACGAGCTGAAGGTGGTGGTGGCCACCTCGGCGCTCGGCATGGGCTTCGACAAGCCCGACCTGGCCTTCGTGGTGCACTTCCAGAGCCCGGGCTCGCCGATCGCGTACTACCAGCAGGTGGGCCGGGCCGGCCGGGCGTTGGCCTCCGCCCACGGGATCCTGCTGCGCGGCCACGAGGACGCCGACATCCAGGACCACTTCATCCGCACGGCCTTCCCGCCCCGGGAGCAGGCGGAGGCCATCGTGGCGCTCCTGGCCGGGGCCGAGCAGCCGGTGCCGCTCGGCGAGCTCGAGGCCGCCGTCAACGCCCGGCGCAGCCGGCTCGAGGCCATGCTCAAGGTGCTCGACGTCGAGGGCGCCGTCGAGCAGGCCGACCGTGGGTGGCGACGCACGACCCAGCCGTGGACCTACCCGGCCGAGCGGGTGGCCCGGGTCACCGCCCAGCGCCGCTCGGAGCAGGCCGCCATGCATGGCTACGCCGCCGACCCCGGTTGCCGCATGGTCTTCCTCCGGGCCCTGCTGGACGACCCGGCCGGCGCGCCCTGCGGCCGGTGCGACCGGTGCACCGGCCTCCTGCTCGACCCAGCCGTCGAGCCCGCCGACGTGGCCGAGGCCAGCGCCTTCCTCCGCAGCGCCCGGCTCACGATCGAGCCCCGCAAGCAGTGGGTGCGAGGCGGCTCGCGGGCCACGATCCGACCCGGGCAGCGGGCCGAGGTGGGGCGGGCCCTCGGCGTCGTCGGCGACGGCGGGTGGGGGTCGGTCGTGCAGCAGGCCCGGGCTGCCGGCGGGCCGTATCCCGACGCCCTGGTCGACGCCACCCGGCAGGTGCTGGGGGGCTGGCGGCCCCAGCCCCCGCCGGCGTGGGTCACGGCCGTCCCATCGGTCGCCTCACCCGAGGTGCTGGCCGCCTTCGCCCGCCGGGTGGCCGCCGAGCTCGGCCTCCCCTACGTCCCCGCCCTGCGCCGGGCCCGCCCGGGCCGGCCCCAGGCCGAGATGGCGAACAGCGTCCAGCAGCTCCGCAACGTGGACGCCGCCTTCGAGGCCGCCGGCGACGTGCCGGCCGGCGCGGTCCTCCTGGTCGACGACCTCGTCGACTCCGGCTGGACCCTCACCGTGGTCGCCGCCGCCCTGCGGGAGGCCGGCGTCGAGGCGGTCCACCCCTTCGCCCTGGCCAAGGCGGCCGGCACCGACTGACGCGCCGGCCCCGACCCGAACCGGGTGCCACCCAGGCCGCCGGGCGGCTTCAGTGGCACCCGGTTCGTGGTGCGGGGCCCGGGCGCATGGGCATCGCCGGATCGGTGGGCGGGGAAGGGTGGGGAGCATGGCCAGGTACGCCGTGAACCCCGGGGCGGTGGCGAGGGCCCGCCGGCTCATCGCCGCCCACCAGTACGTCCTCGAGAGCGACTGGGGCGAGGCCCAGCCCAGCGCCGAGGACGAGAACGCCTACCTCGCCGCCCACTCCTGGGACGACTACGCCGAATGGCACCTCGGCCTCCGGGTCGGGGCCACCGACGGCACGAAGGCGAGGTGCGCGTTCGTGGTCGGCGACCTCCGGCGGGTCCACCGCTCGGCGCTGATCGCCTGCGTCTACCGGGCGTCGGAGTGGCGCCACAAGGAGGTCGAGCTCGCCGCCCACGACCTCCTCCAGCGCCTCGACGCGGTCCGGGCCGCCTGACCCGGCCCCGACAGGGCACGGCCAGGCCAGGTCGGCCCGGCCGTGGCGGCGCCGGCGGGCGCCGGGCCTGATGACGGAGACGGTCGGCTCGTCAGGCCGGCCGGCCGAGGGCCCGGTCTACGGCGGCCAGGTCGTCGGCGTCGAGGCCCCAGCCGGCCGCCGCGGCGTTGGCCGTCACCTGGGCCGGGCTGGTGGCCCCGACGATGATCGAGGCGACGGTGTCCTGGGCGGCCAACCACGACATGGCCAGCTCGAGCAGGGTGTGGCCCCGCTCGGCGGCGACCGCGGTGAGCGGCTCGACCCGGTCGAAGTTGCGGTCGCTCAGCAACCGCTGCTGCTGGTCCTCGGGCTGGCCCGACATGCGGGTGCCGGTGGCGGGCACCTCGCCCCGCCGGTACTTGCCGGTGAGGAGGCCGCCGGCCAGTGGCCAGTAGGGGATGAGCCCGACGCCGTGGCGGCGCAGGGCCGGCACCAGGTCGTCCTCGATGCGACGGCTCAACAGGCTGTAGCCGTTCTGGGCGCTGGCGAAGGGCGCCCACCCGCCCCGGGCGGCGGCGTCGAACGACTCGTCGAGCTGGGCGCCCGAGAAGTTGCAGCAGCCCACCTCGAGCACCTTGCCCTGCTCCTTGAGGCGGGAGAAGGCCTCCAGCGTCTCGTCGATCGGGGTGGCCGGGTCGGGGAAGTGGAGCTGGAAGAGGTCGATGCGGTCGGTGCCGAGCCGGCGCAGGCTGTCCTCGGCCGACCGGACGATGCGTTCGACGCCCGCGCCCGTTCCCGGCGTCGGGGACGTGGCCGAGTTGCACTTGGTGGCGATGACGGCTTCGTCGCGGCGGCTGCCGAGAGCCACACCGATCATCTCCTCCGACTGGCCGTAGCCGTACTCCTCGGCGGTGTCGATGAACGTCACGCCGGCGTCCAGCGCGGCGCCGATGATGGCGCTGGCCCGGGCCTGGTCGATCTCGACCGCGCTGACCTTGGGCCCGAGGTGGCCGGCCAACCCGAAGTTGTTGGTGCCGATGCCCACCAGCGAGACCTCGAGCGAGCCGAGCCGCCGCGTCTCCATCGCTCGGACGGTACCAACCTGGCCTGACGGCCCGACGGCCCGGGTCGCCCCCTCCGGCCGGCATCGGCGGCGAGCGTCGCTAGCGACGGGTGGGGAGGGTGGCGACGGCGAGGTCCTCGGTGCCGCCGACCGCGAGCCGGCCGCCGCCGAGCCGGCGGCGCTGGCGGGCCTCGAGCCAGCGGGCGAACGAGCTCAGGGCCAGGTTGACGGCGATGTAGATCACGGCCACGCCGACGATGGCCTGGAGGAGGTTGCCGTCGAACGTGCCGGAGAGCTGGCCCCGGCGGAGGAGCTCCTCGTACTGGATGAAGAAGCCGAGCGACGTGTCCTTCAGCAGCGTGACGAGCTGGTTGACGATGGCCGGCGCCATGCGCCGGAGGGCCTGGGGCAGCACCACCAGCCGCATGACCTCGCCCCGCGAGAGCCCGACGGCCTGGGCCGCTTCCGTCTGGCCCCGGTCGATCGAGAGGATCCCGGCCCTGAACACCTCGGCGAGGATGGCGGCGTTGTAGATGCTCAGGGCCAGGACGAGGGCGGTGTAGTTCGAGATGTCGACGCCGCGCGACCGGAGCCCGAACACGCAGAAGAGCAGGAGCAGCAACAGCGGCAGGCTCCGGAAGAACTCGACGTAGGCGCCGGCCGCCCACCGCAGGACCCGGCTGGGTGCCAGCCGGCCCAGGGCCAGGACGAGGCCGACGGCGAGGGCCGCGACCATCGCCAGCACGGCCACCCTGAGGGTGTTGCCGAGGCCGCCGAGCAGGAAGCGGAGCACGTCCCACTCGGTGAGCGGCTCCCACTTCTCCCCTTCCAGCTGGCCGTTGTCGGCGAAGCGGCGCACGGCCACCACGACGCCGGCGGCGATCAGGGCCATCGCGACGGCCGACGCGATCCACGTGCGACGGCGCCCTTTCGGCCCGAGCCGGTCGGTGAGGAGCGACTGGCTCACCGGCGCACGGCCGTCCGGCGCTCGACGGCACCGACGGCCCAGCCGAGGGGCATGGCGATGACCAGGTAGGCGGCGGCTGCCCCGAGGAAGACGGGGAAGAAGGCGGCCGTCTCGACCGCGAGGCGCTGGGCCGTGCCCGTGAGCTCGATGACCGAGATCGTGTAGGCGATGGCGGTGTTCTTGACGAGGGCGATGAGCAGGTTCCCCAGGGGAGCCACCACCGTCCGGAGCGCCTGGGGCAGCACGACCAGTCGCAGCACCTGGGTGAACGTCAGCCCGATGGCCCGGGCGGCTTCGGCCTGGCCGGCGGCGACCGTGCTCACGCCGGCCCGCACCACCTCCGCCACGAAGGCGCCCGTGTACAGGCCGAGCACGAGCACCGCCGAGGTGTAGCGGGGCCAGATGAGGCCGATGTCCGGGAGCCCGAAGAAGAAGAGGACGAACAGCACGGTGAGGGGGCAGTTGCGGACGGTCTCGACGTAGGCCGCCGCGGCCCAGCGCAGCGGGGGCACCGGGCTGACCCGGCAGGCGGCCACCACCGTTCCCAGCGAGAAGGCGAGGAGCCATGCCCACGCCGTCAGCGAGATGGTGGTGAGGCCGCCGTCGACGTAGTCGCCGAGGTGGTCGAGGACGACGTCCAGCGGGCGCTCCCTTCCTCGTCCGGAAGGGGATCAGTAGCGGTCGACCGCGGGCGGCTCCGGCGTCTCCTCGGCGACGGTGCCGACGGTGTCCTCGTAGGCATCGGCCCACTCGCCGTTCTCGGCGATCTCCTCCAGCACGTCGTTGACGAACGTGCGGAAGGCGGTGTCGCCCTTCTTGAGACCGATGCCGTACGGCTCGGTCGTGAACGGCTCGCCGACGAGCTTGAAGGCGCCGTTCGAGGTCGAGATCAACCCGACGAGGATGACGTTGTCGGTGCTGACGGCGTCGACCCGGCCGTTGCGCAGGTCGTCGGCGCACTTCGAGTAGACGTCGTACTCGACCGTCCGGGCCTGGGGCGCGAACGTCTTGATGTTGGCGATCGAGGTCGAGCCCTGGACCGAGCACACCGTCTTGCCGGCGAGGTCGTTGACGCTCTCGATCGAGTCGTCGTCGGCGTCGACCATGATGTCCTGACCGGCCACGTAGTACGGGCCGGCGAAGTCGATCCGGGTCTTGCGGGTGTCGTTGATGGTGTAGGTCGCCACCACCAGGTCGACGGTGCCGTCCTCGATGGCGGTCTCCCGGATCGAGGAGGGCGTCTCGACGAAGTTCACCTTCACGTCGGGGCCGAGGCGGGCCGCGATGAGCCGGGCGATCTCGACGTCGAAGCCCTCGACCTCACCGTTGCGGGGGTTCTTCAGGCCGAACAGGGGCTGGTCGAACTTGGTGCCGACGGTGATCTCGCCGGCCTCCTGCAACCGGGCCATGGTGGTGCCGGCCGGGAAGGCCTCGACCTCGGCCGCCTCGTCGGACGGATCGGAGGACCCGTCGTCGTCGTCTCCCCCGCAGGCGGCCGCCAGCACGAGAAGCGGGATCAGGACCAGGGACCAGCGATGCGCTCGCATGTTGCGCTCCTTGTTCATTGGAGGACGGGTTCGGTGGGCGAGGGGGTTCAGTGGGCGAGGATCTTCGAGAGGAAGCTGCGGGCCCGCTCCGACGTGGGCGAGGCGAAGAACTGGGCCGGGGGCGCGGTCTCGACGATCCGGCCCCCGTCCATGAACACCACCCGGTTGGCGGCGGACCGGGCGAAGCCCATCTCGTGGGTGACGACGACCATGGTCGTGCCGTCGGCCACGAGGTCGACCATGACGTCGAGGACCTCGGCGATCATCTCGGGGTCGAGCGCGGAGGTGGGCTCGTCGAACAGCATCACCTTGGGCTGCATGGCGAGCGCCCGGGCGATCGCCACCCGCTGCTGCTGGCCCCCCGAGAGCTCGGCCGGGTAGCGGTCCGCCTTCTCGGCGATGCCGACCCGCTCGAGCAGGGCCATGCCCCGCTCCTTCGCCTGGCGCCGATCGAGCCCCCGGACCCTGGTGGGCCCGAGCGTCACGTTCTCGAGCGCGGTCATGTGGGCGAAGAGGTCGAAGGACTGGAACACCATGCCGACATCGGCCCGCAGCCGGGCCAGCGCCTTGCCCTCCTCGGGCAGGGGCACGCCGTCGACCAGGATGCGGCCGCCGTCGATGGGCTCCAGCCGGTTGATGCAGCGGCACAGGGTCGACTTGCCGGAGCCGGAAGGGCCGATGACGACCACGACCTCGCCCCGGGCGACATCGAGGTTCACGTCCTGGAGGACGTGCAGCGGGCCGAACCACTTCTCGACGCCCTCCATCACCACCAGCGCGTCCAGGGTTCCCCCTCCGGTTCGGCACGCCACCCGGGTCGGGGGTCGGGGGTCGTCCTGTACCCCGGACCCCTGTCCGGCCATGTCCGGTCCGACCACGTCCGTTCCTGCCGGCGTTCCGCCGATCGGGGTTGGCCGGATGGCGCCGGCCCGGGTGGCGACGGGCGAGGGCGACCGGCTCAGCGGCTCCGGCGGCGGAGCGACGAGTGCAGGCCGGGCGCGCCCCGCTCCTCCGGGGGGCGGTCGCAGGCCCGGTTGCCGCGCCGGAGGCTGCGGCGATGGGCGTCGACCACCGCCGGCTCGACCCGCCGGGCAATGGGCCGCCGGGCGACGGGCCGAGGGGCTGGGGCCGGTGAGGGTCGGACCGGCTGGCAGCGGCGCTCGGCGTCCCGCTGGGACGAGCGCCACGGCTCCCCGATCCCGTACAGGCCGAGGAGCGCACCCGCGGCGACCGCCAGCCCGACGATCGGGGAGCCCGCCACCGGCGGGGGGCCGCCTGCGTCCCCGGACCGGTCGCCGCCGCTGTCGGCCTGACCGGTCGCGGACCGGGCGACGGCGGGGTCGGCCGCTCCGGTCGCCCCGGGCGGGGGGCAGTCGGCGGGCCCGGCGGCCGGGACGCAGGCAGGGGGCGTCGCGGGGGCGTCGGCACGGACCTGCGGGCCGGCCATCGCGGTGCCGTAGGCGGACAGGACGCCCACGGCGAGCACCACCACACCGACGGCGAGCTTGCAGCGGAAGGACATGGAGACGTTCCTCTCTTCACTTCTCGGACCGTTGCGGTCGGCGCCCCGAGCGCGGGTGCCGACGTCCCGAGCCACCGTGCCGGGGCTCGGGATGTGGGCGGCCGCGGCGGGGCCACCCGGATGCCGCAGGGTCAGCCCGGCCGGACGAGCGGTGCGATCGCGAGGGTGCGGAGCGGGTCGACCCGGTCCGCCAGCGCCACCGCGTACCCGGCCGCGGCGGCCGCCGGCACGGACGGCAGCACCGCCGGCGGCGGCATCGGGATGCTCGGGCCCGATCCCGACGACGCCGGCACGCCGGGCACCCGCGACGGCGACGGGGCCGCGTCGGCCCAGGGTCCGCGCGGGGGGGCGGGCACTCGCGACGACGGCGGGGCGACGCCGGCACCAGGGTCGGGAGGGGGGGCAGGGGGTGGCGGGCTCCGTCGGGCCCGGGGCGGCGGGGGGTCGGGAGCGTCGGCGACGGGCCCGTCGGTCGGACGGTCCAGCCCGGATTCGGGCGCGGGCGCGACCGCCCCGTCGGGGGGCCGGACGCCCAGGACCGGGACCGGCCCCGGCGGGACGAGCGGGACGACGGCCCGGACCGTCTCGGGGACCGGTTCGAGCTCGGCCGCCTCGTCGCCGACCGGGGCTCCGGCGTCACCGTCGGGCGACGGCTCGACCACCTCGCCGACGAGCTCCCCCCCGACCGGTTCGGTCAGCTCGTCGGGCACCGTGACGGCGGGCTCGGGAGGATCCTCCGGGTCAGCCGGATCGGGTTCGGCGGTGTCGGTGGTCTCGGCGGGGCGGGGTTCGGCGGGGTCGTCGAGCGGGTCGCCGGGCGACGGTGGCGGGGCGGGCGGGTCGCCGCCGGCGGTCGAGGCGGTGGCCGGGCGGGCGGACAGGAGGAGGACGGCGACCAGGAGGCCGAGACCCACCAGCAGCGCCCGCCCGGCCGGACGGCTCGGTGGCGGGGCCGCCGACGGTGGATGCTGCTGCCGGGTGGCACACGCGCCGGGGCCGGGGAGCGGCGCGCACCCGCCATCCACCTCGGAGTGTGCGCGCACAAGCACTATGCGTGGTTCTACCACGACGAACGGTACCGCCAACACCAAACTTCGGGGGCCGGTGGGGTGCCCGGTCAGGGCTCGATCACGGACCGCTCGACGAGGCGGGCGGTGGTCCGTCCCCCGGTCGTGGCCAGCTCGACCTCGGTGAGGACGACCCGGCGGCTCCGGTGGGTGACCCGGGCGGTGGCGACGAGGGGCTCGCCCACCGGCGTCGGCCGCAGGTAGTCGACGGCCACGCTGAGCCGCCGGGGCCGGACGCCGGCCGGCAGCGCGGCGTGCAGGGCCGCCGCCGAGGCCAGCTGGCCGATGGCGGCGACGGCCCCGCCGTGGACCACGCCGACCGTGCGCTCGAACCGGGCCGGCGGGACCAGCCGCAGGGCCACGGCCCCGTCGGGCCGGTGCTCGACCCGGGTCCCTCCCATGGTTGCCAGCTCGAGGGCGAGCACGAGGGCCAGGTCGCCGCCAGGTTCCGTCGACGGGGTGTCGGCGTCCGGTACCGGCCCGGAGGCGTCGGGTCGAGCCGGCCCGGCCCCGCCGGCCCCGGCCGGGACGGCACCGGTCGGGACGGCCGCGGGCGGTGCCGGGGCGGCCATGGCCCGGAGGCTGGCGGTGGCGAGCACCTCGTCGCCGACGAGCATCCGGCCGTGCACGAGCGCCACCGAGCCCTGGCGGTGCTGCACCTCGGCCGTGCCCGTGAGCCGGGTGCCGGGCCGGGGCGGGTCGCGCCAGAAGTCGACATGGAGCCCGAGCGTCACGTTGAGGTCGTTCGGGTCGGGAGCGGTGGCGGCGTACGAAAGCAGGGTGTCGGCGAAGCCGGTCAGGGCGGCCTGGATGCCGAGCTCGCCGGCGCCGAGGAGCCACGGGCCGACGTCCATCTCGCAGGTGGAGCGGTCGTCGGTCGAGGACACGCCGGTGAGGCGGAGCAGCTCGAAGTAGGGCACCGGCAAGGGGGCGGGCAGCCGGGGAGAGCGCACCGCGGGACCCTAGAGGGCTCGTCGCCGGCCGCGGCCGGGCTCGTCGCCGTCGCCGCCCGGCGGCGCGGGCGCGGCACCGGCCGGCGGCCGCTCGACCTGACAGGAAGCGCTAGACCGGCGGGATGCGGCTCGGCGTGGTCTTCCCCCAGACGGAGCTCGGCGGCGACGTGGGCGCGGTCCGCGCCTACGGCGAGGGGGTGGAGTCGCTCGGCTTCTCCCATCTCCTGGCCTACGACCACGTCGTCGGGGCCGACCCGGAGGTCCACGCCGGCTGGTCGGGGCCCTACGACGTGCACACCACGTTCCACGAGCCGCTCGTGCTGTTCGGCTACCTGGCGGCGGTTACGTCGCTCGAGCTGGTGACCGGCATCGTGATCCTCCCTCAGCGCCAGACCGTGCTGGTGGCCAAGCAGGCCGCCGAGGTCGACCTGCTCACCGGTGGCCGGCTGCGGCTGGGCGTCGGGATCGGCTGGAACCGGGTGGAGTACGAGGCCCTCGGCAAGGACTTCGGCGACCGGGGCCGGCGGTTGGGCGAGCAGGTGGCGCTGCTGCGGCGGCTGTGGACCGAGTCCACCGTCACCTTCGACGGCGACCACGAGCGGGTGACGGGTGCCGGGCTGGCCCCGATGCCGATGCAGCGACCCATCCCGGTGTGGTTCGGGGCCAGCTCCCCGCCGGCCCTGCGCCGGGCCGGCGGGCTGGCCGACGGCTGGTTCCCCCAGGCGTCGCCCGGCCCGGCCCTCGAGGAGGCCCGGGCCCACGTCGAGGCAGGGGCCGTGGCCGCCGGCCGGGATCCGGCGTCGATCGGCATAGAGGGGCGGGTGGTGTGGCGGGGCTCGCCGGACAAGCTCGCCGACCACGTCGAGACCTGGCGGGCGTCGGGCGCCAGTCACGTGTCGGTGAACACCATGGGCGCCGGCCTGGGCGGTGTGGACGGCCACCTGCGGGCCCTCGCCGAGGCCGCCGGCGCCCTCGGCCTGTAGGGCCCGGCTCCGGGTCGAGGGAACCCCACCCGGGTGCCGGGACCCTCGGGCGCGACGGTGAACCCCGAGCCGGCGGCGCCGCTCAGGGGCCGGCGTCGAGTGGTCCGGCGTCGAGGGCGTCGGCCACCGCGGCCAGCAGCGCCGAGGCGGCGGCGTGGACGCCGGGGGCCTCGCTCTCCCTCGGCCCGGCGACGACGAGCGACGAGCCCGCCGGCAGGGCGGCCACGAAGGCGACCACCGCGGCCAGGGCGTCCTCCCCGTCGAGGCCGACGACGAGCAGGGGATGCCCGCGGCGGCGGGTCTCGGCGATCGTGAGGTCGGTGCCCGGCGACGGGGCGCCCCGGTCGAGGTCGAGGACGAGGACGAGGGTGGCATCGGCGTCGCGGACGTTGCGGCGGGTCCGCTCGGCGGGGTCGGCCGAGCCGGTCTCGACCAGGTCGGGGAACCGGGCCCGCACGCCCGGCGGGGTCGGGGCGTCCTCGGCCCAGCCCCCGGCCGGGACCCAGCCGCCGACGGCGATGCCCCGGCGCTCGGCCAGCTCGAGGGCGGCCCGGTCGACGCCGGTCTGGCCGCCCGAGACGATCCGTGCCACCGGGCCCAGCCGTCCCGTCCCGGCGGTCAACCCGGCGCCCTGTTCACCCGCAGGCGGCCGAAGTCGAAGCTCACGACGTCGGTGAGGGACACGGCCAACCGTCCACCGTCGACGGGGGCGGCGTCGCCGTGGACCAGCACCCCGCGGATGCCGGAGAAGTCGGGCTGCTCCTCGACGATCACGCACACCCGCGGATCGGCGGCGACCGCGGCGAGTGCGGACGGGGTGGGCAGCACCACCAGCTCCTCGTCGCCGGCCGCGGGCTCGACGGTCACGACCTCGCCGAGGGGGTGTGAGGTGCCGGCGGTCACGAGGACGGCGGTGCGGGCCGCGGCGAGGAAGGCCCGGATCTCGCCGGGGTCGAGGTCGATCTCCTCGCGGGGCACGACTCAGCCCGGCCCGATCGGACCGGCGACCGGGCCGGACGCACCGACGGGGTGCAGCGCCACCACGACCCGGCGGCCGTCGGCCAGCCTGGCCTGCACGGTCGCGCCCACCTCGGCCGGGCCCACCCGCACGGCGGGGCCGCCCGTCGAGGCGCGCCAGGCCTCCGCCCCCGCCGCCCGCTCCAGGAGCTCGGCCGTCCCCGTGACCAGCACCCAGTGGGGCGCCGGATCGCCCGCGGGCGTCGTGACCAGGCACGAGACCCGCGGGTCGCGGCGCAGGTTCCGCACCTTGGCGCTGGCCCGGTAGGTGTTGAACAGGAGGGCGCCGTCGGCGCCCACCCGCAGGGTCATGGGGTGGCCCGTCGGCGCGCCCGACGCCCGCCGGGTCAGCAGGAACGAGCGGCTGTTGGCCCGCACGAACGCCATGGCCTCCGGGGCGATGCCGGCGGGATCGGTCACCCCGAACCGTCTAGTCGTTCCCGGTGCGCGGATCCATCCCGGTGCCGGGACCCCCGTGCACGGCCGCCCGGGACCGGTGCGGGACCAACTGCCGGGACCTCGTCCAGGGCGGCGGGCCGCTAGGAAGCCCGGGGTGGGAACGGAGCTGGCGGTGACGGAATTGGGTCGGGGCGACGACCTCGTGGTGTTCGCCCACGGGGTGCTCGACCGGGGCCGGTCGTTCCGCTTCGTCGGTGAGGAGCTGGCCGACGAGTGCCGCATGGCCTGGTACGACCGCCGGGGCTACGGCGACTCCCTCGACCTCGCGCCGGTGCCCGTCGGCGTCGACGTCCATGCCGCCGACCTCCTCGACGTCCTCGACGGGCGCCCGGCGGTGGTGGTGGGCCACTCCTTCGGCGGTGTCACCGCTCTCGGCGCCGCGATGCGGGCGCCGGAGCTGGTCCGGGCCGTCGTCGTGTACGAGACCGGCATGGCCTGGGCGCCGGGCTGGGACGACGCCCACATGCAGGCGATGCTCTGGGGCGACGACCCGGAGGCCCAGGGCGCCCGGATGATGTTCGGCTCGCGGTACGAGGCGATGGCGCCGGACGAGCGCAGCCGGTGGCTGCTCGAGGCCCGGGCCTTCGTCGCCGAGGAGCGCTCGGTGCGGCGGGGACCGGCCCCGTTCGACCTGGCCGGGCTCCGCATGCCCCTCGTCTACGGCTGCAGCGACCGGGCCCGGTTCGGCGTGATCGGTGGCTACCTCGAGTCGGTCGTCCCCGGCGTCGAGATCGTGGAGCTCCCCGGCGCCGGCCACAACGCCCACCGCTCGCAGCCCGGACCCTTCGCCGACCTCGTCCGGCGGGCCCTGGTCCTGGCAGGGGCCTGAGGGGTCCGAGCCGGGGGCGCAGCGTCGTCCCGAGCGGGCCGGCGCCGGAGACGCCGAGAGCGGAGAGTGAAGCGCCTTCTCGGCAGCTGGAGAAGACCGGCCGGGGCCGGTTCCGCCTGGTGGTGTCGTCACCGCTCGAGCTCGTCACCCTGGGCCAGGGCTGACGGAGAGGGTCCCGAGCGCCCGCCGCCGGATCCTCAGCCCGGCGGAGATGCCAGGGGTCCGCTGCCGTACGGGCGGGTGAGCAGCTCCATGAACTGGCCGTCGGGATCCTCGAAGTAGACGCCCCGGCCGCCGTCCTCGTGGTTGATCTGCCCGGGGCGGGTGCGCCCCGGATCGGCCCAGTGGTCGAGCCCGGCGGCGAGGATGCGGCCGAAGGCCTGGTCGAACTCGCGCTCGGTGACGAGGAAGGCGTAGTGCTGGACGGTGGGCTCGTCGTCGGTGTCGCCGTAGTCCAGCGATACGCCGTTGGCCAGCTCGACGACGGCGAACGGTCCGAAGGGCACGGCCGGCGGCAGGCCGAGCAGGTCCGTGAGGAACGCCGACGACCGCCACCGGTCCCGGCACCAAACGATGGTGTGGTCGAGCTGCACGGCCATCGGGCCTCCCTCCGTCTCGACCCTCGACGCTACGGGCGCCTCGACGCTACGGGCGGCGCCGGCCGGCCCGGCGGGCGGGCGGGTGGGGCCCCCCTTCGCTGGGCATGATGGGGCGGTGACCGACGCCCCGGAGACGGTGACCGAAGCCCTGGCCCTCCTGGCCGCCGACGGCTACACGGAGGACTTCAACCTGGTGGGGACGTCGGCGAGCTGCCCCCGCTGCGCAGCCACCCACGAGCTCGACCACGCCGCCATCGAGCGGCTCTACCGGTTCGAGGGCCCGAGCGACCCGGCCGACGAGGCCATCGTGCTCGGCCTCGACTGCCCGGCCTGCGGGGGGCGGGGGGTGCTGGTGAGCGCGTTCGGCCCCGACGCCGACCCGGAGGTGCTGGCCCGCCTCGCCGGGCCCCGGGCCGACCGGCCGGACTGAGCCGTCCTCCTGGTGCCTCCGGCCGGCGGCCCGCGAGGGCCGTCAGGCGGCCTGCCGGCGGGTGCTCGGGTCGTGGCAGGCCATCGCCGGGGAGGGGTGCACCACCGGCAGGCCGCGCCCGTCGGCGGCGCGCACGAGCGCCCAGGCCACGAGCCCCCCGGCCGCGCACAGCCCGGCGCAGACGTACAGGGCGCCGGCGTAGCCGGACTCGAGGCCTTCGGCCAGGGAGCCGTCGGTGGCGATGCCGGCCAGCGCCGGGAGGGCGGCCACGGCCAGCAGGCCGGCGAAGCGGGAGACGGCGTTGTTGATGCCCGACGCCACGCCCGCCCGGGCGTCGTCGACACCGGCCAGGACGGCGGCGGTGAGGGGCGCCACCGTGGCCGCCATGCCGAGCCCGAACACGCTCACCCCCACCAGGACGTCGGGCACGTACGGGTCGCCGGGGGCGACGCCGCCGAGGAGGAACAGGCCGATCCCGGCCACGACCGGGCCCACGGTCATCGGGAGGCGGGGCCCGAGCCGGTCGCCCACCTTGCCGGCCGCAGGTGAGAGCAACAGCAGGAGGGCGGTGAACGGCATGAGCGCGGCGCCGGCCTCGAGGGCGCCGTAGCCGAGCGACACCTGGAGGCGCACGACGACCAGGAACATGGCCCCGCCGAGACCGGCGTAGACGGCGAAGGTGGTGAGGTTGGCACCGCTGAACTGCCGGGAGCGGAAGATCGCCAGCGGCAGCATCGGCTCGGCCACCCGGGACTCGACGGCGAGGAAGGCGACCACGAGCCCGATGCCGGCGGCGGCGGCGGCGATGCTCCCCGGGCCCCGGTGCTCGATCGCCGCGTAGGAGAGCGCAGCCAGGCCGAGGGTGACGAGCGCGGCGCCGGCCAGGTCGAGCCGGCCGGGTTCGGGCGCCCGGGTCTCCGGGACGTGGCGCAGCGCGAGGGCGACGGCGAGGGCGGCCAGCGGAACGTTGACGAGGAAGACCAGCCGCCAGGTGGCGGTGTCGATCAGCCAGCCGCCGAGGAAGGGCCCGAGCGCGCTGGCGACGCCGGCCAGGCCCGACCAGGCGCCCACCGCCCGGCCCCGGTCGTCGGGGTGGAAGGTGGCCGAGATGATCGAGAGGCTGCCCGGCACGAGCAGCGCCCCGCCCACGCCCTGGAGGGCCCGGGCCGCGACGAGGAAGCCGGCCGACGGGGCCAGGCCGCAGAGGAGCGACGCCAGGGTGAACCCGACCAGGCCGGCCACGAAGACGGCCCGCCGGCCGTAGCGGTCGCCGAGGCTGCCGCCCAGCAGGAGCAGCGCGGCGAGGGTCACGAGGTAGGCGTTGAGCGTCCACTGGAGCCCGGCGACGGACGTGTCCAGGTCGTCGCCGATGGCGGGCAGGGCCACGTTCACCACCGACCCGTCGAGGAAGGCGATGCCCGAGCCGAGCGCGGTGGTGACCAGCACCCACCGCCCGGCGGCGGTGCCGTAGCGGAGGCCGGCGTTCGGCCCGGCGGGGCGGCCCGCCCTCCGGGGGCGGCCGCCCCCGGCCTCGGGGGGCCGGCCCGGCATGTCCTGGTGCAGCGGCTCGACGGGCCCGTGCGGCATGGTGGGATCTGCTCCTCGCTCGGTGCCGGCCGACCCTAGAGCGACCGCGCCGGTACCGTGCGGGTGCAGCATCGGCACATGGTCAGAGCCTGACAGTCCGGGCTAGCGTCGCCGGTCGACGGGGCACCGCCCCGAGGCAGGGGGATCGCGACCATGGCCGTCGACGGGACGTGGAACGCCACCATGAACACGCCGCAGGGCGCGCAGGCGATGACGATCGAGCTGCAGTCAGAGGGCTCGACGCTCACGGGCACGATGGGCAGCGCCATGGGCTCGATGGCGGTCGAGGCCGGCACGATCGACGGCGACGCCGTGGCCTGGGAGTGCAAGCTCACCCAGCCGATGGCGATCACGCTGTCCTTCAAGGGCACGGTCGACGGCGACTCGATGTCGGGCGACGCCAGCTTCGGCTCCTTCGGCAGCGGCTCCTTCTCCGCCACCCGGGCCTGAGCGCGGTCGGGCCAGCGGCGACGGCTGGCCCGGGGCCGGGGAGGGCGCCGATCAGGTGAGCTCGGCGATGGCGACCGGCCCGGTGGCCGGGCCCGGCTCGGCCGCATCGCCGTCGGGGTCGGCCGCCACCCTCGGGTCGTGCTGCATCGGGGGGAGCAGGCGGAAGACCAGCAGGGAGGCGATGCCCAGCGCGGCCGCGCCGAGGAGCGAGGCGGCGTGGAAGCCGTCGAGGAACGAGTGCTGGCCGGCCAGCTCGACGGCCCGCCGGGCGGCGGCGTCGAGCTCGACCCCGAACCGACCCGGGTCCTGGGCCAGCCCGACGGCGGTGGACAGGCTGGTGCCGGCCAGGTCGCGCACGCCGGCCGGCAGGGCAGCCAGCCGGTCGGCGATGCCCGAGGCGTACTGGCCGGCGACGATCGAGCCGAACAGCGCCACGCCCAGCGCCCCGCCGAGCTCGCGGGTGGTGTCGTTCATCGCCGACCCCACGCCCGCCTTCGCCGGCGGCACGGCCGCCATGACCTCGGCCGTGAGCGGGGCCATGGTCCCGGCCATGCCGGCCGCCATGACCACGAGGCTGGCCACCAGCTGGAGGTAGGACGTGTCGGCGTCCCAGAGGGCCAGCGAGGCCAGCGAGAGGGCCACGAGCAGCAGGCCCGTGCCGGCCACCTTGTTGGCGCCGTACCTGGCCACCAGCTTGGGTGCCTGCGGGGCGGTGATCGCCATCACGACGGACTGCGGCAGGAGCCGGACGCCGGCCTCGAGCGGCGAGTAGCCGAGGACGAGCTGCAGGTACTGCGTGGCGAGGAACAAGGTGCCGAACAGGGCGAAGAACAGCAGCATGATCCCCGACGACGAGACGCTGAAGCGGCGGTCGGCGAAGAACGACAGGTCGAGCATCGGGTGCCGGCGGGACCGCTCCCAGCCCGCGAAGGCGACCAGCACGGCGGCGGCGGCGGCGAAGAGGAGCAGCGAGGTGCCGCTGGCCCACCCGTGGTTCGGCGCCTCGATGATGGCGTAGACCAGCGCGGACATCCCGACGACGGAGAGCATCGCGCCGACCGGGTCGAGCGGCGCTTCGGTGGGGTCGCTCGACTTCGGCAGGAGGAACCGCCCCACCACGAGCGCGGTGAGGATGATCGGGATGTTGACGAGGAACACCGAGCCCCACCAGTAGTGCTCGAGGAGCAGGCCGGAGCCGATCGGCCCGATGGCGGCCCCCGCCCCCGAGATGCCGGCCCAGACGGCGATGGCCTTGGCCCGCTCGTCGGCCGGGAAGACGTTGGTGATCATCGACAGCGTGGAGGGCATGACGAACGCCCCGCCCAGGCCCATGACCGCCCGTGCCGCGATGACCTGGTTCGACGAGTCGGACACGGCGGCCGCGGCCGAGGCCACGCCGAAGATGACCAGGCCGAGCTGCAGGGCACCCTTGCGGCCGAAGCGGTCGCCGAGGGCGCCGGCCGTGAGCAGCAGGCCGGCGAAGACCAGCGAGTAGGAGTCGACCATCCACTGCAGGGCCGTGTTCGAGGCTCGGAGGTCCTCCGACAGGCGGGGGATGGCCACGTTGAGGCTGGTGTTGCCGACGATGACGATGATCAGCGAGAGGCAGAGCAGGGCCAGGATCCACCATCGCCGGGCGAGGACCTCGGCCGGGATGTCGGGCTGGGCGTGCTGGGGCGCGGTGTGCATGGGGCGAGGCTCCGGGTGGGGGCGGACCGCTCAGTCTGCCGGGCGGGTGGGACAGCCCACCACCCGTTCCCCGGCCGTCGGCCGGTGGGTGGTCGGCCGGGCGTCAGTGCCCGGCGGCCGGGCCCGGGGCCATTCCGGCCGGCCGGGTGACGTCCGGCTCGAGGTAGATCAGGCGGGCCGTCGGGACCGCCGCCCTGATGGCCTGCTCCGCCCCGTCCACGCAGGCCGCCACCTCGGCGAACGTCAGCTCGGCGCCCAGCTCCACCTTGGCCGCCACCAGCAGCTCGTCGGGCCCGATGTGCTGGGTGCGGAGGTGGATGATGCTGCGCACGCCCGGCGCCGACGAGAGCGCGCCTTCGATGCGCCCGATGTCGCCGGGCGTGGCCGACTCGCCGATGAGCAGGCTCTTCATCTCGATCACGAGGACGACGGCGATGACCACCAGCAGGATGCCGATGCCGAGGCTGCCGGCCGCGTCCCACCGGGCCTCGTCGGTGACCCGCGCCATGACGACGCCGGCCAACGCGAGGAAGAGGCCGAGCTCGGCGCCGATGTCCTCGAGCAGCACCACCGGGAGCTCGGGGCTCTTCGAGTGGCGGATGAACGCCCACCACGACTCGTCGCCCTTCACCTTGCGGGCCTCGAGGATGGCGGTGCGCAGCGACACCGTCTCGAGGCCGATCGCCACCAGGAGGATGCCGATGGCGACCGGGAGGTTCTCCACCTCGTGGGGATGGCCCAGCTTCTGCACGCCTTCGTAGATGGCGAACACGCCGCCGAGGAGGAACAGCACGAGGGCGACGACGAAGGCCCAGAAGTAGCGCTCCCGTCCGAACCCGAACGGGTGGTCGGGCGAGGCCGCCTTGCGGGCCCGCGACCCGCCGAGCAGGAGCAGCCCCTGGTTGCCGGCGTCGGCGAGGGAGTGGACCGCCTCGGCCAGCAGCGATGCGGCACCCGTGACGGCGAACCCCCCGAACTTGGCGACCGCGATCCCGGAGTTGGCCAGGAGGGCGGCCACCACGGCCGTGCGGCTGCCCTCGTGCATGCCGGGACGCTATCCAGCGCCACCCGGGGTCGGGCCGAGGGAGTTCCCCGGGTCGGGCCGTGGGAACCGCGGGGGTCCGGCGAGGGGTGTGCTGGCTCTTGGCGCGGGGACTGTTGCGTCCGGCGCGGGGACTGTTGCGTCCGGCGCGGGACTGTTGCGTCCGGCGCGGGGACCGTCAGCCCGGCGCGGGGACCGTCAGCCCGGCGCGGGGACTGTTGCGTCCGGCGCGGGGACCGTCAGCCCGGCGCGGGGACTGTCAGCCCGGCGCGGGGACTGGGTCGATCTCCTCGACCCGGCCGTCGACGTGGCGGGCGAAGCGGCCCCGGGTCGGGCCGTGGTGAGGGGCCTCGTCGGGCCAGGGCCAGCCGCCGAAGCCGGTGGTGCGGTAGTCGTCGAACGCCTGCTCGATCTCGGCCGCGGTGCTCATCACGAACGGCCCGTAGCGCTCGACCGGCTCGCCGATGGGCCGACCCTGGAGCAGCAGGGCCTCCACCTCCCGGCCGCCGGCGACCAGGTCGACGGCCACGTCGGGCCGCAGCACGGCGCCGGTGTCGTTGCCGAGCACCGTGCCGCCCACCGTCAGCGTGTCGCCCTCGAAGACGTAGAGCACCCGGTTCGTGCCGGGCCCGGCGGCGGGCGGCATCGTCCAGGTGGCGCCCGGCTCGAGGCGGAGGTGCCAGATGGCGAGGTCGCTCCCGGGGCGCGAGGCCCAGGAGTCGGGCGGGGGCGGCGGGGGTCGCAGGCCGCCGAGGGCGCCGGCGACGACCGTCACCTCGGCGGTCCGGCCGGCGCCGTCGCGCTCGGTGAGCCGGGGGATCTGCGCGTCCCAGAGCATGGCGAACGAGGGGTCGACGAGCTTGTCGGCGGCGGGCAGGTTCAGCCAGATCTGGAACAGCTCGAGGGGGTTCGGCCGCTCCCGGTCGAGCAGCGGGAACATCTCCGAGTGGACGATGCCGCGTCCGGCGGTGATCCACTGCACGTCGCCCCGACCGAACCTGGCCGCCGCGCCCAGCGAGTCGGCATGGTCGATCAGGCCGGTCCGGACGAACGTCACCGTCTCGAACCCGCGGTGGGGGTGGCTCGGGAAGCCGGGGACGACCCGGCCGTGGTACATGCTCCAGCCGTCCGCGCCCGAGAAGTCCCGGCCGAGGTCGCGGTCGTCGATCGGCACGGCCGGCGCCAGCCGGGGGTCGCCGGGCGGGTAGGCGTCGTCGTGGTGGGCGCAGAAGAGGAACGGGTCGAGCGTCGGCCACTGGGCGCCGAGGGCCACGGTCTGGAGCACGGGACCGGTCATCGCACCGAGGCTACGAGCCACCGGCACCCGTCCTTCTGTCGACCGAGCGGGGGTCGTTCCGCGCCGGTCGACAGAGAACGTCGACGGAGAACGAGGACAGGGGCGTCGCAGTAGCGTCCGCCCACGCCGTGGGGCCCGGGCTCGGCCCGGGACGAGAAGGGGGGTGGCTGGATGGCCGATGCACCGGTGCCGAGCGGGATGGCCGTGACCGGAGCCGACGGGCTCGGCGAGCGACCCCTCCCAGCGACGGTCGACGTCGTGGTCATCGGCGCGGGGCACAACGGGCTGGTGTCCGCCTGCTACCTGGCCAGGGCCGGGCTCCGGGTGGCGGTCGTCGAGGCCAGCGCCCTGCCTGGAGGGATGACGGCCTCGGGTGCGCTCATCCCCGAGGCGCCGGGGCACATCGTCAACTCCTGCGCGGTCGACATCATCTCGATGCTCCACTCGCGGATCTTCGCCGAGCTCGAGCTCCGTGACCACGGCCTGAAGATCGTCAAGCCGGACCCGAGCTACCTCTCCCTCCATCCCGACGGCGCCTCGCTCGCCATCTGGCGGGACAACGCGAGGACGGCCGCCGAGATCGAGCGCTACTCCCGGGCCGACGCCCGCGCCTTCCTCGAGTTCACCGAGCTGCTCGACGTCATGATCGGGGCCATCCTGCCCGTGCTCGGCATCGACTTCGGGCGACCCGACCCGAAGGCCTTGTGGGCCAGCACCAAGGTGGCGGTGAAGAACCGCAAGCGGCTGGCCGACGTCGTCGCCCTGCTCACCGGCTCGGCGACGGCGGCGACGGAGGAGCGCTTCGAGCACCCGGTCACGAAGGGCGCGCTGCTCAACCTGGCGGCCGGGGCCGGCCCCGTCGACCAGCCGGGCAGCGGGCTGGGCTACATCCTCCTCGCCCTCCTCGGTCGGGTGGGCGCCGGGCGGCCGATCGGCGGCATGCAGTCGCTCACCGACGCGCTCGTCGCCAGCCTCGGCGCAAAGGGCGGGGTGCTGGCGACGGCCGCGCCGGTGCAGGAGATCCTCCACTCCGGCGGGCGGGTGCGCGGGGTCCGGCTGGAGGACGGGCGGGTCGTGCACGCCCGGTCGGTGGTGGCCACGTGCGATCCGTGGGTCACGCTGCGGGAGCTCGTGGGCGACGACGTGGTCGACCGCAAGACGGCGGCCCGGCTCGACTTCGCCCCGGCCAACGGCACGGGTGCCGGCCCCTTCAAGATCGACATGGCGCTGCGGTCGCAGATCGCGGCGCGGCGCCACACCCGGGACGACGAGGTGGACGTGCGCATGCCGACCCTGCTGCTGGGAACGGCCGAGTCGGTCCGCGAGTCGTACGCCGCCGCGGCGCGTGGCGACCTGCCCGACGACCCGGCCCTCTGGGTGGTCAGCCCGTCAGGGGCCGACCCGTCGCAGGCGCCCCCCGGGGAGGAGTCCCTCTACATCTACGCCCTGGCCGCCCCGGTGCACCCGCGGTCCGGTTGGGACGCGCAGCGCGAGCCGGCCGTGGCGAGCATCCTGGCGAAGCTCGGCACCTACATCGGCCCCCTCGAGGAGGCCGAGATCGGGCGCCTGGTCGAGACCCCGGAGGACCTCGGCCGCCGGCTGCGGGTGCGCAACGGCTGCGTCACCCACATCGACATGGGGCTCATGCGGTCGGGGCCGCTGCGCCCCACGATCGGCCTCGGCACCGGGAAGACCCCGCTCGCCGGGCTCGTGCTCGGCGGCTCGGGCATGCACCCGGGCGGCGGGGTCACCGGCCTCCCGGGCCGCACGGCCGCCACCCGGGCCGAGCGCTACCTCCGCAAGCACGGCTAGCGAGCCCGCACCGGCGGGATCGGCCCGACCCGGCCCGGTCAGCCGGGTCAGCTGACCGGTGGCCGCTCGTCCCGGGGGTTGGCCTTCAGGAAGGCGTGGGCGACGCGGAAGAGGGTGTCCTCGCTCCCGGGCCAGCCGACCAGCTGGAGGCCGACGGGTAGGCCGTCGACGAACCCGCAGGGCACCGACAGGGCCGGGAACCCGAGCCAGTTGAACATGTGGGTGTGGCTCGTGTAATGCGGCGCGAACGTGCCGTGCGGGAACGGCACCGGGCCGTCGCCGGCCCAGCGGGCGGCCCAGTCCTCGATGGTCGGGGCCAGCAGCTGGGTGGTGGGGCTCACGAGCACGTCGTGGGTGCGCAGCACCTCACGGAACGTCCGCCAGTTGCGGTCTCGCACGTCGATGGCGGCCACCCACGCCGCCGTCTCCGGCATCGGCGAGGCCACCGACGGCGGGGCGAACAGGAAGGACGTGCCGGCCAGGCCGGGGAAGAAGTCCTCCCACGTCTCGCCGGTCGGCTCGAGCGTGGCACCGAGGGCGGTGAGCCCCCTGGCCGCGTCCCGGACGGCGGCGATCACCCGCGGGCTCTCGTCGAACGCGTACATCGACGCGAAGCCGTAGTCGTCGGTCCAGGCCAGGCGCATGCCCTCGATGCCGTCGTCGAGGTGGGCCAGGTAGTCCGGCGGGTCGGTCTGGATGCAGTCGAAGTCGCGGCCGTCGGGGCCGGCCATGGCCTGCATGGTGATGGCGGCGTCGACCGAGTCTCGGGCCAGCGGGCCGATCGTGCCGGTGGGGTTGCGGCGCATCTTCACGGAGTAGTTGAAGCTCGGCACCAGCCCGGCCGTGGGGTGCACGCCGATCACGCCCGAGTAGGCACCGGGCAGGCGGGTGGAGCCGCCGCCGTCGGAGCCGATGGCGATGGGGAGGAGCCGGGCCGCGGCCGTGGCCGCACCGCCCGAGCTCGACCACCCGGGGGCCCGGGTGGGGTCCCACGGGTTCCGAGCCTCGGCCTCCCAGTTGTACTGGCCGGGCGCGGGGGCCTGGGTGCCCATCATCGTGTTGGTGCCGACGATGACCGCACCGGCGTCGCGCAGCCGGGCGATGCCGAGGTCGTCGTTGCGGGCCTTGCGGTCGGCCCCGCCGGCGGCCCCGACCATCATCACGGGCAGGCCGGCGACGGCGATGTGCTCCTTCACCGAGATCGGGATGCCGTGGAGGCTGCCGAGCTCGTCGCCCCGCTTCACGGCCGCGTCGGCCGCCGCGGCCTGGGCGCGGGCCCCTTCGTGGTCGACGTGGCGGAAGGCCTTGAGGACGGGGTCGTGCTCCTCGATCCGGCCCAGGAAGTGGTCGAGCACCTCCACCGCGGACAGCTCGCCCTTGGCGATCCGCTCGCGGATCTGCCAGGCCGGAGCCCAGGTCAGCTCGTCGGACATGTGCCCTCCCCGTTCCCCGTCGTCGACTCGGCCGCCGAGCTTGTCAGCGCCTGTCAGCACCCGGCAAGGAGACGGGGCGCGGGCGTTGGACGGCGGGCCGGACCCGCCGGCCCGGTCCGTGCCTAGTGTCGGCTGGCCCGGAGCCACGACGCCGCCCGGGACGGAACGACACGGGAGGCACGATCGATGGCGGACGCGACCGCGGAGATGCCGAGACCGGCACCGGACGAGCTCACCAGCTTCTTCTGGGACGGCTGCAGGGAGCACCGCCTCCTGATCCAGCGCTGCAACGACTGCGGGACCTACATCCACTGGCCCCGGCCGGTGTGCCGCACGTGCCGGTCGTCCAATCTGGCGCCGACCGAGGTGTCGGGCCGGGGGACGCTCTACAGCTGGACGGTGGCCGCCCAGGCCTTCCACCCCGCCTTCCTGAGCCGGCTCCCCTACATCGTGGCGACGGTCGCCCTCGACGAGCAGGCCGACCTGCGGATGGTCACCAACATGGTCGACTGCACCGAGGACGACCTGTCGATGGACGCACCCGTGCAGGTGACGTTCCGCGAGGTGGCCCCCGACCTCGTGCTCCCGCTCTTCACGCTGGCCGGGGCGGCCCGATGAGCGGGCGGCGGGTCGCCGTCGTGGGCGTCGGCTACTCCACCATCGGGCGCAAGACCGGGCTGTCGGCCCGCCAGCTCACGGCGCAGTGCGTCGACGCCGCCCTCGACGACGCCGGCCTCCAGGCGTCGGACATCGACGGCTGGTCGACCCTCGGCGGCGAGCCCATGTCCGACGCCGCCATGCTCGGCATGCAGCCGCTGAGCTGGTTCGCCTCGGGCATGGCGTCGCCGGCCTTCTCCCACGCCGCCATCTACTCGATCGCGGCGGTGGCCAGCGGCCAGTGCGAGACGGCGATGACCACGCGGATCATCCAGCAGCAGCCCACCGGCGACGCCCTCCTCGCGATGAGCGCGATGAGCCGGGCCAACGGCGTGCCGGGCGACATGCAGTTCGTCGCCCCCTTCGGCGCCGGGAGCCCCACCCAGTGGGCCGGCCTGCTCACCAAGCGGCGGATGCTCGAGTACGGCATGACCGAGGAGCAGTTCGGTGCCCACGTGGTGGCCCAGCGCTACCACGCCTCGCTGAACGAGGACGCCATCCACCGCGACCCGCTCACGATCGACGACTACCTGGCCGCCCGCTACATCAGCAAGCCGGTGCGGATCCTCGACTGCGACTACCCGGTCGACGCCGGGTCGGCGGTGATCTTCACCACGGAGGAGCGGGCCCGGGACCTCAAGCAGAAGCCGGTCTTCGTCGAGGCCAGCGCGCTGTCGTCGATCAGCGACCTGTCGTTCGAGAACCTGCCGGACATGGTGCGGACGTCGCCGCACCACTGCGCCGAGCTGCTGTGGTCCCGCACCGACCTCACGCCGGCCGACGTCGACTGCGCCCAGCTCTACGACGGCTTCACCGTCATCACCATCGAGTGGCTCGAGGCGCTGGGCCTGTGCCCCGAGGGCGAGGCCGGCGCCTTCGTGTCGTCCGGCGCCACCCGTCTCGGCGGCAGCATGCCGGTGAACACCGACGGCGGCGCCTGCAACGTCGGTCGCCGCCACGGCGCCAACTTCTGCATCGAGGCGGTGCGCCAGATCCGGGGCCAGTGCGGCGAGCGTCAGGTCCCCGGCGCCGAGGTGTCGGTGTGGACCAACGCGGTGGGCCCCTTCTCGGCCGCCTTCCTCATGACCGCCTGACCGTTCTCTGTCGACTCGTGCAGAACAACCCCCGCGCAGTCGGCCAACGAACGGGGGCTGCCCCGCGTCCATCTGAGCTTTCTGGACAACGACGAGCGACGGGGGGTGTAGTGACGCCATGGATCTCGACCTGACCGACGACCAGGAGCTCCTGCGGGAGACGACGGCGAAGTTCATCGAGGCCGACTGCGACCTCGTGCAGGTGCGCCGGCTCGCCGAGAGCCCGACCGGCCTCGACGACGGCTACCTGGCCAAGGGCGCCGAGCTCGGCTGGTTCGCCCTGCTCGTCCCGGAGGCCCTCGGTGGGGGCAGCATCTCCGGCCATCCCCTCCGGGACGCGGCGGTCATCGCCGAGGAGCGGGGCCGCTTCCTCCAGCCCGGTCCGTTCGTGCCGGCCAACGTCGTCGCCGACGCCCTGGCCCGGGGCGGCACCGCCGAGCAGCAGGCGCAGGTGCTCGCCGGGATCATCGACGGATCGGTGGTCGCCACCTGGGCGGTGGCCGACACCAGCTCGCACTGGTCGCCCGGCGCCGGCGTCCAGGCCACCCCGAAGGACGGCGGCTGGCAGCTCGACGGCGCCTCCGGGCTCGTCCAGGACGGCCATCTGGCCGACTGGATCCTGGTGCTCGCCACGGTCCCCGGCGGCGGGCCGGCCCAGTTCCTCCTCCCGGCATCGACCCCCGGGCTCACCGTGACCGCGCTCGAGAGCCTCGACCTCACCCGCCGGTTCTCGACCGTCACCCTGTCGGGGGTCGAGGCCGCCGCCTCCACCGCGGTCGGGGCCCCGGGCGAGTGCGCCGACCTGGTCGAGCGCGAGCTCCAGGTGGCCCTCGCCCTCACGGTGGCCGAGTCGGTGGGCGCCATGGACCGGATCTTCGAGGTCACCCTCGACTACGCCAAGGCCCGCACCGCCTTCGGCCGACCCATCGGGTCGTTCCAGGCCATCAAGCACGTGCTGGCCGACACCGGCCTCGCCCTCGAGATGGCCAAGGCCATGTCGAGCGCGGCGGCCCGGGCCGTGTCCGACGAGGACGAGTGGTCCGGGGAGGTCGCCCGCATGGCCAAGGCCCTCGTCGGCGACAACGGGATCACGCTCTCGCAGAGCTGCTTCCAGATCTTCGGCGGCATCGGCTACACGTGGGAGCACGACCAGCACCTCTACCTCCGCCGCCTGGCGATGGATGCCCTGCTGTACGGGGAGCCCGCCGCCCAGCGGGAGCGGATCGTCCAGCTCCACCAGCTCTAAGCCCGAACCCGACGCCAGCGACACCCGCAGCAGAGACGACGCAGGAGGCACCCCGATGACCGCCACGGAGACCACCACCAGCCAGCCGCTCGACGAGTACCGCGAGCAGATGCGGGCGTGGCTGAAGGCCAACCTCGAGCCCACCGACAACCCGATGGGCCAGTTCGGCGGCGGCCGGTCGGGCGCCACCCACATGTCGTGGGAGCTGCTCGTGCCCGAGCGCGCCCTGCAGGCGAAGATCTACGAGGCCGGCTACGCCGGCATCTCCTGGCCGAAGGAGTACGGCGGCCAGGGGCTCACCGACGCGCACGAGTCGATCTGGGCCGACGAGTCGTCGGGCTACCGCCTGCCCCGGCTCGGCGTCGCCGGCGGCACCACCTTCGGCGTGTGCGCGCCGACGATGCTCGCCCACGCCAGCCCCGAGTACCTGAAGCGCCACGTGGTGCCGATCCTGCGGGGCGAGGAGCTCTTCTGCCAGTTCTTCTCCGAGCCCGGTGCCGGCTCCGACCTGGCCGGCGTCACCACCCGGGCCGACCGCGACGGCGACCGCTGGGTGCTCAACGGCTCGAAGATCTGGTCGAGCGGCGCCGCCTTCGCCGACTGGGGCATGTGCCTGGCCCGCACCAACTGGGACGCGCCGAAGCACCGGGGCCTCACCTGGTTCGCGGTGAAGATCGACCAGCCGGGCGTGACCGTCCAGCCCATCAAGGAGATCAACGGCAGCTCCGAGTTCTGCCAGGAGTTCTTCGACGACGTCCAGCTGAGCGACGAGGACGTCATCGGCGAGGTCAACAACGGCTGGCGGGTGGCCCAGACCATGCTCGTGTTCGAGCGGGGCGCCGGCCGGGCCGGATCCGACCGCACCCCCCGGGGCCCGGGTCGGCTCGCCCCCGACCTGGTCGGCCTGGCCACCCGCCTCGGCCGGGAGGCCGAGCCCACCGTGCGCCAGCTCATCGCCCAGGCCCACATCAACGACTACGCCCAGCGCCAGCTCACCAGCCGCATCGCCGGCCACCTCCGCAAGGGCGGCCCCAACTCCGGCGTCGCCGCCTACGGGAAGCTGGCCAGCGGCACCCTGGGCGCGGCCCGGGCCCGGATGGCCGTCGAGATCGGCGGGGCGTCGGCCCTCACGTGGGAGCCGGGCGACGAGAAGGGCGCGTCGACCGCCGTCACCTACCTCAACGGCCGTCTCGGCGGCATCGCCGGCGGCACCAACGAGGTGCAGCGCAACGGCATCGGCGAGCGGGTGCTCGGCCTGCCCCGGGAGCCGGCGTTCGACATCCACAAGCCGTTCCGCGAGGTGGTGCGCGACGCCGCCAACTGGACGGGCAACGAGTCCTAGTCGCAGACAACCACCCCCCTCCGTTCTTTTTCGCGG
>JBFWQW010000021.1:0-35803 GCA_050249235.1 Acidimicrobiia bacterium
CTACAACCTCCACGACGGCGAGCTCACCGACGAGCGGCGCAGCGCCATCCGGGGCCACCTCGAGGAGTGTCCCGACAGCTTCGGCGGCTACGACTTCGAGGTCGAGCTGCGCCAGGTGGTCTCGGCGTCCTGCAAGGAGGAGGTGCCCGAGGCCCTGCGCCACCGGGTGGCCGCCGCCCTCGCCGATCTGCTCCACGAGGAGACCGGCCGGTCCTGATCCCGGCGCGCGTCGCCGCCACCCACCGGGGCCGAAGTCCGCGCTTCACGGTGATCCCCGGGCGCGCTTCGCTGCGATCCCCGGCGCGCTTCGCTGCGATCCCCGGCGCGCTTCGCTGTGCTCCAGGCGAACCCGTACGATCGCCCCATGTTCGCCGCCGAGGTCTGGCACTACTGGCTCGCCGTCCCCCTCGCCGCCGGCGCGGTGCTGGCCTCGATCTCGCTGG
The DNA here is from genome assembly GCA_050249235.1 of Acidimicrobiia bacterium. Lineage (GTDB taxonomy): Bacteria > Actinomycetota > Acidimicrobiia > Acidimicrobiales > CADCSY01 > JAEKLB01. The sequence goes on from JBFWQW010000021.1 coordinate 444, forward strand.
TCGCCGGCTACCTGCGCAAGGTCCAGTCGGTGAAGTACCCGAAGAAGTAGTGCCCACGGAGACGGTCGCCTGGGACCTGGCCCAGCGGGTGGCGGCCCGGGTGGGCGGCTCCGACCCCTTCCAGGGCTCGTACCACGTCGACTCGCTCGTCGGCGACTTCGAGGAGCTCACGGCCGAGGCCGAGGAGCTGGTGGCGGCCGAGACGGGCCTGCGGTCGGCGGCCGGTCCGGCCCGCGTCCGGGTGACCGACCGGGCCGGCTGGGTGGCCGCCAACGTGCGGTCGTTCCGCCGCCTGCTGGCGCCCCTCACCGACCGCCTCCTCACGACCGAGGACGGCGCCACCCGGCGGGGGCCGGGCGCCATCGGCAGCCGGGTGGCCGGCGTCGAGGTGGGCACGATGCTCGGCTGGATGTCGACCCGGGTGCTCGGCCAGTACGACCTCCTGCTCGTCGAGGACGAGGACCCCGCCGACCAGGACCTCGTGTACTACGTGGGCACCAACGTGCTCGCCCTCGAGCGCCGCTACGCCTTCCCGCCCCGGGAGTTCCGGCTCTGGCTGGCGCTGCACGAGGTCACGCACCGGGCCCAGTTCACCGGGGTCCCCTGGCTCGGTGCCCACTACCGGTCGATGGTTGACGGCATCCTCGGCTCGGTCGATCCCGATCCGGGCCGGCTCACCGACGCCCTCAAGCGGGCGGTCGCCGAGACCCGCGCCGGCCGCAACCCCCTGGACGACGGAGGGCTGGTGGGCCTGCTCGCCACCGAGGCCCAGCGGGAGACGCTCGACCGGGTCGGCGGGCTGATGGCGCTGCTCGAGGGCCACGGCGACGTGACCATGGACCGGGCCGGGGCCGACCGGATCCCGTCCGCGCCCCGCTTCTCCCGCGTGCTCCGGGCCCGGCGGGCGGCCCGGCCGGGTCCGGCCTCGCTGGTGCGCAAGCTGGTGGGGCTCGAGGCCAAGCTGCGCCAGTACGAGCTCGGCGAGGCGTTCATCGCCGAGGTGGAGCGGGCCGGCGGCCCGGGGGTGGTCGCCCTGGCCTGGGAGCGGGCCGAGAACCTCCCGACGATGTCCGAGATCCGGTCGCCGTCGAGCTGGCTCGAGCGCCTCGGCCAGCCCGTCCCGGCCGGCTGAGGGGACGGCGTGGCCACGAGCGGGCGGCCGGCGTGACCGGGGTCCTCCTCGGCCGTTGCACCTTCCCTCCGGCCGGGACCGACGTGGTGGCGGGCGTGTCGGGGGGCGTCGACTCGACCGCCCTGCTGGCCCTGGCCGTCGAGGCCGGCTGCCGGGTCACGGCCGTCCACGTCGACCACGGCCTGCGGGCCGGCTCCGGCGCCGAGGCCGGCCACGTGGCCCGGCTGGCCGAGCGCCTTGGCGCCGGCTTCCGATCCGAGCGGGTGACGGTGCGGCCCGGCCCGAACCTCGAGGCCCGGGCGAGGGAGGCCAGGCTCGAGGCGCTGGGACCGGGTGCCATGACGGGCCACACCGCCGACGACCAGGCCGAGACCGTGCTGCTGCGGCTGCTGCGGGGGTCCGGCCTCGACGGGCTGGCCGGCATGCGGCCGGGACCGACCAAGCCCATCCTGGGCCTGCGCCGCCGGGAGACCCGGGGCCTTTGCACCCAGCTCGGGCTGCCCTTCCTCGACGACCCCAGCAACGCCGACCCGGCGTTCCGCCGGAACCGGGTGCGGTCGGAGGTCCTCCCCCTCCTCGACGACGTCGCCGACCGCGACGCCGGTGCCCTCCTGGCCCGGGCGGCCGGTCTGCTGGAGGAGGACGCCAGGCTCCTCGACGAGCTGGCCGGCGCCGTCGACCCGACCATCGTGGCCTCGCTGCGGGCCGCGCCCGCCCCGCTGGCCCGACGGGCCGTGCGCCGGTGGCTGGCGGTCGGCGGCTACCCGCCCGACCTGGCGACGGTCGAGCGGGTCCTCGCCGTCGCCCGGGGGGACGCCCTGGCCGCGGAGGTCGGCGCCGGTCGGCGGGTGCGGCGCTCGAAGGGTCGGCTGCTGCTCGAGTCGCCGGCGACCATCCCGATGCGCTGACCGGCGTCACCCGCCGTCCCGACCGGCGACGGGACGGCTCTAACGTCGGCGGCGTGCGCCCTCCCGCCCCTCACGACACCAACCCCGAGCTGGGCGACGTCGTGGTCGGCGCCGAGGAGCTCCAGGCCCGCATCGTGGAGCTGGGCCGGGCCATCACGGAGGACTACAGGGGCCGGACGCCGCTGCTGGTGGGGGTGCTGAAGGGCGCGTTCGTCTTCATGGCCGACCTCGCCAAGGCGATCGAGCTGCCGGCCGAGTTCGACTTCATGGCGGTGGCGTCCTACGGCAGCGCGACCAAGACCAGCGGGGTGGTCCGCATCGTGAAGGATCTCGACCTCGACCTCACGGGGCGTGACGTGCTGCTGGTCGAGGACATCGTCGACAGCGGCCTCACCCTGGCCTATCTCCGCCGGAACCTGCTGGCCAGGGCACCGGCCAGCCTCGAGATCTGCGCGCTCTTCGTGAGGGAGGGCCTGGCCGCGGTGACGCTCGACCTCAAGTACACCGGCTTTCACATCCCGCCCGAGTTCGTCGTCGGCTACGGCCTCGACGTGGCCGAGCGCTACCGCAACCTGCCCTTCGTCTGTGCCTACCGGGAGCCCGAACGCCGGTAGCCTGATCGACCCAGTGCCCAAGCTCTTCCGCCGCACCTCGTTCTGGGTCGTCCTCGCGCTCGTCGTGCTGTTCGCCGGCAGCCAGCTCCTCCGCGGGGGCGACAGCCGCGAAGACCTCCGCTACGACGAGTTCGCCGACGAGGTGCGGGCCGGCAACGTGGCCCGGGTCGAGATCCAGGACGACTCGTCGCGCATCACCGGCGAGCTCGAGGACGGCACCGCCTTCCGGACCAGCTACGTCGCCGAGGCCGGCGACGGCCTGATCGACCTGCTCAACGAGGCCGACGTCCCCACCGAGGTGAGCCGGTCGGGCTCGAACCTCTGGGTCGAGCTCCTCTTCAACTTCCTCCCGGTGATCCTCCTGTTCGCCGGCCTGTTCTTCTTCCTCAACGTGATGCAGGGCGGCGGCAGCCGGGTCATGAAGTTCGGGAAGTCCCGGGCCCGCCAGGTGGCCAAGGACGCCCCGAAGGTGACCTTCGCCGACGTGGCCGGCTGCGACGAGGCGGTCGAGGAGCTCCAGGAGATCAAGGAGTTCCTGGAGTCGCCGGCCAAGTTCCAGGCCATCGGGGCCAAGATCCCGAAGGGCGTCCTCCTCTTCGGGCCGCCAGGGACCGGCAAGACGCTCCTCGCCCGGGCGGTGGCCGGCGAGGCCGGCGTGCCCTTCTTCTCGATCTCCGGCTCCGACTTCGTCGAGATGTTCGTCGGCGTCGGCGCCAGCCGGGTGCGCGACCTCTTCGAGCAGGCGAAGCAGAGCAGCCCGGCGATCATCTTCGTCGACGAGATCGACGCCGTCGGCCGCCACCGGGGCGCCGGGCTCGGGGGAGGCCACGACGAGCGGGAGCAGACGCTCAACCAGCTCCTGGTGGAGATGGACGGCTTCGACGTGAAGTCGGGCGTCATCCTCATCGCCGCCACCAACCGGCCCGACATCCTCGACCCGGCCCTCCTGCGGCCCGGCCGCTTCGACCGCCAGATCGTGGTCGACCGCCCGGACCTCCAGGGCCGGCGGGCCATCCTCGGCGTGCACGCCACCGGCAAGCCCCTCGACACCGACATCGACCTCGACGTGCTGGCCCGCCGGACCCCCGGATTCACCGGCGCCGACCTGGCCAACCTCATGAACGAGGCCGCCCTCCTCACCGCCCGGCGCGGCAGCAGGTTGATCGACATGCGGGCCATGGAGGAGTCGATCGACCGGGTGATGGCCGGCCCCGAGCGCAAGAGCCGGGTGATGACCGAGAAGGAGAAGCGGGTGATCGCCTACCACGAGGCCGGTCACGCCCTGGCCGGCCACGTGCTCCCGAACACCGACCCCATCCACAAGGTCTCGATCATCGCCCGGGGGCGGGCCCTCGGCTGGACCCTCGCCCTGCCCACGGAGGACCGCCACATGCAGACCCGCTCGGAGCTGCGCGACGAGCTCTCGATGCTGCTGGCCGGGCGCACCGCCGAGGAGCTGGTGTTCGGCGACCCCACGACGGGCGCCCAGAACGACATCGAGCGGGCCACCAACATCGCCCGGGCCATGGTCACCGAGTTCGGCATGACCGAGGCCCTCGGTCCCCAGCAGCTCGTCACCCGCCAGGGCGAGCCCTTCCTCGGCCGGGAGGTGGGCGGCAGCCGGGAGTACTCGGACGAGATCGCGGCCCGGGTCGACCACGAGGTGCGCCGCCTGATCGACCAGGCCCACGCCGAGGCGAGGGAGATCCTCACGCTGCACCGGGTCACGCTCGATCGTCTCGCCGACGCCCTGGTGGAGCAGGAGACGCTCGACGCCGCCCAGCTCGACGAGGTCTTCGGCCACCTGCCGTCGTGGGCCGGCGCCTCCCTGAACGGCTCGGGGCACCACGGCCCGGCCGCGGGCGATGCCGCCGAGGGGTCCGTGGGCTCGGCGTCCCGGCCCGCCGGCTCGTGACCGGAGCCGGCGTGACGGGAGGGAGCGCGGTGGGAGCGGAGAACCAGGACGGAGGCCAGGTCGGCTACGGGGTCGACGGCGAGGGGGGTCGGATCGACCTCGACCGCATCGCCGCCGCCGTCCGGGAGATCCTCTACGCCATCGGCGAGGACCCGAGCCGCGACGGTCTGCAGGACACCCCCGACCGGGTGGCCCGGATGTACGCCGAGATCTTCGCCGGCCTGCACGAGGTGGCCGACCACCACCTCCAGGTGACCTTCGAGGCCGGCCACGACGAGATGGTCATGGTGCGCGACATCCCGCTCTACAGCGCCTGCGAGCACCACCTGATCCCCTTCATCGGCCGGGCCCACGTGGCCTACATCCCCGGTGAGGACGGGCGCATCACCGGCCTGTCGAAGCTGGCCCGCCTGGTCGACGCCTACGCCAAGCGTCCCCAGGTGCAGGAGCGGCTCACCGGCCAGATCGCCGACGAGATCGAGCGCACGCTCACGCCCAGGGGGGTCCTCGTCGTGCTCGAGGCCGAGCACCTGTGCATGTCGATGCGGGGCATCCGCAAGCCGGGGACGAGCACCGTCACCTCGGCCGTCCGGGGCCTGTTCCGCGACAACCCGGCCACGCGGGCCGAGGCCATGGACTTCATCCACCGGGGCTCCCGGTGAGCCGGGCGCGGTGAGGCGGTGGCACCACTGGTGATGGGCATCCTCAACGTCACCCCCGACTCGTTCTCCGACGGCGGGCGCTGGTTCGACCGCGACGCCGCCGTCGCCCACGGGCTCCGGCTGGCGGCCGAGGGGGCGGCGATCGTCGACGTCGGCGGCGAGTCGACCCGACCCGGGGCCACGCCGGTCGACCCGGCCGAGGAGCGACGGCGGGTCGTGCCCGTCATCGAGGCCCTCCGGTCGCACGTGCGGGTCTCGGTCGACACCAGGCGGGCGTCGGTTGCCGAGGCCGCCATCGAGGCCGGGGCCACCCTCGTCAACGACGTGTCCGCGTCGCTCTGGGAGGTCGCCGCGGCCGGCTCGGTCGGCTGGGTGGCCATGCACATGCAGGGCGAGCCGGCCACCATGCAGGACGCCCCGACCTACGGCGACGTGCTCGCCGAGGTGCGCGACCACCTGGTGGCGCGGGCGGAGCAGGCGCAGGCCGCCGGCGTCGGCGAGGTGTGGATCGACCCCGGCATCGGCTTCGGGAAGACCGACGCCCAGAGCCTGGCCCTGCTCCGCGGCACCGACGTCCTCGCCGCCACCGGCTTCCCCGTCCTCGTGGGGACGAGCCGCAAGGGCCTCCTCGGCCGCCTCACCGGCGGCGCCGGCGTCGACGACCGGCTGGAGGCGTCGCTGGCCTCGGCCGTGGTGGCCGCCGCCCTCGGTGCCGGCATGGTCAGGGTCCACGACGTGGCCGCCACGGTCCAGGCCATGCGGATCGTGGGCGAGCCGGTGGCCGGGGTGGGGATCGCATGAAGGGCAAGTGGGCCCAGGGCATCGTGCCCCGCAACTTCACCTGGGTGATCAAGGACCAGCTGGCCGTGTGCGAGCGGCCCGGCGGCTACGGCGCCAACCACCGCCGGGTTCGCCGCCAGGAGGAGATCGTCTGGATCCGGGAGCAGGGCTTCGCGGTGGTCGTGAGCCTGCTGGCCTCGCCCCACAACCTGCACGCCTACGAGGAGCTGGGCGTCGCCTACCGCCACCACCCGTTCGGACCGCACGACGACGTGGCCGGCGCCCTCTCGCCGTTCTGGGAGGAGCTCCGCCGGCTCCTCGCCGGCGGCGACAAGGTGCTCGTGCACCACGACGAGGTGGGCGACCGCCTCGAGGGCGCCGTCGCCGGCTACCTCGTCTTCGCCGGGATGGTGCCCGAGGAGCCGCGGGCCGTGTCGGTCGTCGAGCAGGTCATGCAGCGCCCGCTCGGGCCGCTCGGCCGCGAGATCGTCGGCGTGGCCGCCCGCGTCCGCGATGCCCGGGGCGCGTGACGCCGGCCGGGGGGCGAGCGAGGCGGTGAACGACCGCATCGAGCTGCGGGGGCTGCGCTTCGCCGCCCTCGTCGGTGCCCTGCCCGAGGAGCGCGATCGGCACCAGCCCATCGAGGTCGACGTCGACGTCGAGGCCGACCTGGCCGTGGCCGGCGGCTCCGACCTCCTGGCCGACACCATCGACTACGGGGCGCTCTGCGCCGCGGTCGAGGCCGAGGTGGGTGCCGGTCACGTGGCCCTGCTCGAGCGGCTTGCCGAGCGGCTGGCCGGCGCCGTGCTGGCGGCCGACGGGCGGGTCGCCGCCGTCACGGTCGCCGTCCGCAAGCTGCGCCCGCCCGTGCCCCAGCACCTCGACACCTCGGGCGTGAGGATCCGTCGGGCCCGGTGAGGGCGTTCCTCGGCATCGGGTCGAACCTCGGTGACCGGCTGGCCATCCTCCGCCGGGCGGTTGCCGGCGTCCCGGACCGGGTGGCGGTGTCGCCCGTCTACGAGACCGACCCGGTCGGCGGCCCGGACCAGGGCGCCTTCCTGAACGCCGTGGTGGAGCTCGACACCGAGCGGTCGCCCCGCGCGCTGCTCGAGGTCTGCCAGGCGCTCGAGCAGCGGGCCAGGCGGGTGCGGCTCGAGCGCTGGGGGCCCCGCACCCTCGACGTCGACGTGCTGCTGGTCGGGGACCTGGCGGTGGCCGACGACGATCTGGTCGTGCCCCATCCCCGGCTCTGGGAGCGCCGGTTCGTGCTGGCCCCCCTCCGCGACCTCGCGCCCGACCTGGTGTCGGTCGAGCAGGTCGCCGCCGCCGGCGGCGAGGTGCGCCGGACCGACCTGTCGCTGGACTGAGCCCCGCCACCACAGGCCGGCGCCTCGACGGCCCGGCGTCTCGACGGAGTCGGGCACCGGCCCGTAGCCTGGGCGCCACGAGCGGCACCCACCCCGGGGCCGCATCCGACGAGGAGACGGCATCGCATGCCCGTGCTGCGCGTCATCGGGCCCGGTCGGGCCGGCAGCTCGTTCGCCGCCGCCCTGGCCGCGGCGGGGTGGCAGGTGCTCCAGCCGGTCCGCCGCGGCGACGACCCGGCGGGTGCGGCCGCCGGTGCCGACCTGCTCGTGGTGGCCACGCCCGACGCCGCCGTCGCCGGGGTGGCCGCGTCGGTCGAGCCCGTCGAGCGCACCGTCGTCCTGCACCTCTCGGGCAGCCTCACCCTCGACGCGCTGGCCCCGCACGCCCGCCGGGCATCCGTCCACCCGCTGCGGAGCATCCCGACGCCCGACACGCCGCTCGCCGGGGCCTGGTTCGCGGTGGCGGGCGACCCGATGGCCGCCACCCTGGTCGATGCCATGGGGGGCCGGAAGGTGGCCGTCGACGACGCCGACCGCGTCGCCTACCACGCGGCCGCCTGCATCGCCTCCAACCACCTCGTGGCCCTGCTCGGGCAGGTCGAGCGGGTGGCCGCATCGGCGGGCGTGCCCTTCGAGGCCTACGTCGAGCTGGTCCGCCAGACCGTCGACAACGTGGCCCGGCTCGGCCCGGCGGCGGCCCTCACCGGACCGGTGCGACGGGGCGACCTCGAGACCGTGGCCCGTCACCTGGCTGCCATCCACCCGGGCGAGCGGCCCGCCTACGAGGCGATGGCGGCCGCGGCGTCGAAACTGGTGCCCGTGCCCACCCCGGACCAGCGCGGCGGCTCGTGAGGCTGCTGCACCGCGTCGCCGAGCTCTCGGCCGCCCTCGACGCCGAGCGGGCGGCCGGGCGGACGGTCGGGCTGGTCCCGACGATGGGCGCGCTCCACGCCGGTCACCGCAGCCTGGTCGAGCGGGCCGCGTCGGAGTGCGACGTCGTGGCCGTCACGATCTTCGTCAACCCGCTGCAGTTCGGGCCGAACGAGGACCTCGACCGCTACCCCCGCTCGCTCGACGCCGACGTGGCCTTGGTGGGCGGGGCCGGCGCCGCCCTCGTCCTGGCCCCCTCCGTCGAGGAGATGTACGGCACCGGCTCGTGGACGACCGTGCACGTCGGCGGCGCCATGACGGAGGTGCTCGAGGGCGCCAGGCGGCCCGGTCACTTCGACGGCGTGGCCACCGTCGTCGCGAAGCTCTTCGCCATGACCGGCCGCTGCCGGGCCTACTTCGGCGAGAAGGACTGGCAGCAGCTCGCCGTCGTCCGCCGGATGGCCCACGACCTGTCGTTCCCGGTCGAGGTGGTGCCGTGCCCGACCGTGCGCGACGACGACGGCCTGGCCCTCTCGAGCCGCAACGCCTACCTGGGTGCCGACGAGCGGGCGCGGGCGACCGCGTTGCACCGGGCCCTGTCGGCGGGGTTGGCCGCGGTCGAGGCGGGGGACACCGACCCGGTGTCCGTCCGGGCCCGCATGGCCGAGGTGATCGAGGCCGAGCCCCTCTTCGAGCTCGACTACGCCGAGGTCGTCGACGCCGACGACCTGCAGGTCCCCGACCCGCTGACCGGGTCACTTCGCCTTCTCGTCGCGGCCCGTCTACGATCGGGCGCGGCACGACTCATCGACAACCTCGGGGCGACCATTCCGGCGCCCACGAACCCAAAGGACGCTTGATGCGCCGTCGAATGATGAAGTCAAAGATCCACCGGGCCACGGTCACGGGGGCGGATCTCCACTACGTGGGGTCGATCTCCCTCGATCCCGAGCTCATGCGGCTGGCCGACATCCTCGAGTGGGAGCAGGTCGCCGTCCTCGACGTCGACAACGGCGCCCGGTTCGAGACCTACGCCATCCTCGGCCAGCCGGGGGAGGTCTGTCTCAACGGCGCCGCCGCCCGGCTCGTGCAGCCCGGCGACCGCGTCATCGTGATCACCTACGGCGACTTCGAGCCGGCCGAGCTCGACGGCTTCAAGCCGACGGTGGTGCACGTCGACACCGCCAACCGGCCGGTCGACCCGGCGCTGGTGCCCGAGTCGCGCCGCTACCTGGAGTTCGACGCCGCCCTGGGCTGAGTCCCGCCCCCGCCGGCTCGCTCCTCCCTTCTGGAACCCACCGCCCTGGCTCCACACCCCACGCCGATCGCCGCGCTCGACCTGCTGGTCCTCGGCAGCGGCGTCGGCGGGCTGTCGGCCGCGGTGCGGGCCGCCACCCGGCCCGGCCTCCGGGTCGGGGTGCTGACCAAGGCCGAGCTCCACCAGTCGGCCACCCGCTGGGCCCAGGGCGGGATCGCCGCCGTGCTCGGCGACGACGCCGACAGCACCGACCTCCACCTGGCCGACACCCTGGCCTCGGGCGCGGCGCTCTGCGACGTCGAGGCCGTCCGGGTGCTGGTCGACGAGGGACCGACCCGTGTCCACGAGCTCATCGCCCTCGGCGCCGTCTTCGACACGGACACCGACGGCCGCCTCGAGCTGGCCCGCGAGGGCGGCCACTCGAAGGCCCGGATCGTGCACGCCGGCGGCGTCGCCACCGGCGCCGAGATCGAGCGGGCCCTGGTGGAGGCGGTGCGGGCGACCGCCGCGGTCGTCCTCGAGGAGTGGTTCGCCATCGACCTGCTGGTCGAGGGCGGCCGGTGCCGGGGCGTGGTCGCGCTCGACCCGGCGGGCGAGCGGCACGAGGTCCGGGCCACCCACACCCTCCTGGCCACCGGCGGCGCCGGCCAGCTCTTCTGGGTGACGACCAACCCCCGCCAGGCGACCGGCGACGGCATCGCCATGGGGCTGCGGGCCGGGGTGGCGGTGGCCGACGTCGAGTTCATGCAGTTCCACCCCACCGCGCTGCACCACCCGGCCATGCCCCGGCCCCTCCTCTCGGAGGCCCTCCGGGGCCACGGGGCGGTGCTCCGGGACACGAAGGGCGACCGCTTCGTCGACGAGCTGCTGCCCCGGGACCAGGTGAGCCGGGCCATGACCACCCGCATGCTCCGGCAGGACACCGACCACCTCTGGCTCGACGCCACCGGTCTCGAGTCGTTCGGGCAGCGGTTCCCCACCATCGCCGCCGCGCTCGCCGCCGTGGGCCTCGATCCCACGGTCGACTGGCTCCCGATCGCGCCGGCCGCGCACTACCTGTCCGGCGGGCTGGTCACCGACCTCGACGGTGCCACCTCGCTGCCGGGGCTGTGGGCCTGCGGGGAGGTGGCCTGCACCGGCGTGCACGGCGCCAACCGGCTGGCCTCGAACTCGCTGCTCGAAGGGATGGTGTTCGCTCCCCGGGTGGTCGAGGCGATCGACGCCGGCCGGGACGGTCCCGAGGCCACGGGCGCCATGGCCCCGCTCCTCGGGGCGCCGCGGCCGGGACCGGCCATCCCGGTCCGGGCGGTCGAGCCCGTGCCGCCGGCGCCGGCGGCAGTGGTGGCGGCGGGGGCGGCGGGGGACCCGGCCGAGCGGCCGGCGCCGGCCGCCACCGAGCGGCGGCGGGTCGACCTCCAGCAGGCGATGACGAGGGGCGCCGGCGTCGTCCGCACGGACACCTCCCTGCGGGCGGTGCTCGACGGGCTCGCCGCCCCGGCGGGGGGAGGCGCCGACGAGGCCGAGCTCGCCAACCTGGCCGTGCTCGGCCGGGCGCTGGTGGCCGCCGCCCTCCAGCGCACCGAGAGCCGGGGGAACCACTGGCGGGCCGACCACGGGCATCTCGACCCGGGCCTGGCGGTGCGGCTGGTACACAACCTGCCGTGAACCCGCTCGACCCGCCGGTGACGGCCGTGCGCGCCGCCGTGGCGCGGGCCCTCGCCGAGGACCTCGAGCCCCTCGGCGACGTGACGTCGGCGCTGCTCCCGCCCGGCGCCACCGCGGTGGCCGACCTCGTCGCCCGCCAGCCGGGCGTGGTGGCCGGCTCGGCCTGCGCCCTCGAGACCTTCGCCCAGGTCGACGGCTCGCTGGTGGTCGACTGGCGCCTGCCCGACGGCGCCGACCTCGAGCCGGGCTCGGTCATCGCCCGGGTCGAGGGCGGGCTGGCGTCGATCCTCACGGCCGAGCGGACCGCCCTCAACTTCCTCGGCCACCTGTCGGGCGTGGCTTCGACCACCCGCCTCTTCGTCCGGGCCGCCGGCGGCCGGCTGCGCATCTGGGACACCCGCAAGACCACGCCCGGCCTTCGGGCGCTCGAGAAGGCCGCCGTCCGGGCCGGGGGCGGGAGCAACCACCGGGGCAACCTCTCCGAGTGGGTGCTCCTGAAGGACAACCACCTCGCCGGCATGACCATCAGCGAGGCGGTGGGTCGGGCCCGCGAGCGGTGGCCGGGCCGGGTCGTGCAGACCGAGGCCGACCACCTCGACCAGGTCCGGGAGGCGATCGCGGCCGGGGCGGACATCGTCCTGCTCGACAACATGACCCCGGAGGAGGTCGTCGACTGCGTGGCGCTGCGGGGATCGGCCGATCGACCGTTGCTCGAGGTGTCCGGGGGTGTCAACCTCGCCAACGTGGCTTCCTACGCCGGCACCGGTGCCGACCTGCTCTCGACCAGCGCGCTCACGAGCTCGGCGCCGGTCGTCGACATCGGGCTCGACGTGGTCCGGACCGGCTGATGCTGCTCGCCATCGACGCCGGGAACACCGAGACGGTCGTCGGCCTCTTCGACGGGTCGGAGCTGATCGACCACTGGCGGATCAACGCCAACCCCGACCGCACCTCCGACGAGCTGGCCCTCCTGCTGCAGGAGTTCCTCGCCTTCCACGGCCACAGCTTCGACGACGACGTCGCCGGCATGGTGGTGTCGTCGGTCGTGCCCCGCACCACGAAGTCGTTGCGGGAGATGAGCGAGCGCTACTTCGGCTTCGACGCGGTCGTGCTCGAGGCCGGGGTGCGGACGGGCATGCCGATCCTCTACGACAACCCCCGCGAGGTCGGTCCCGACCGCATCGCCAACGCGGTGGCGGCGCTCGACCAGTACGACCCGCCCCTCGTGATCGTGGACTTCTCGGGCACGGCCACGATCCTCGACGCCGTCTCCTCCAAGGGCGAGTACCTCGGCGGCGTGCTCGTCCCGGGCATCGAGGTGGGCCTCGACGCCCTCGTCGGCCGGGCCGCCATGCTCCGCGGGGTCGAGATCCAGGAGCCCCGCTCGGTGATCGGGCGCAGCTCGCAGGAGGCGATCCAGTCCGGCGTCGTGCACGGGATGGGATCGCTCGTCGACGGGGTGGTCGGGCGCATCGAGCGGGAGCTCGGCGTCGTGGCGACCGTGCTCGCCACGGGCACCCTGGCCGACCTCATGACCCGGTTCTGCGACCGGATCGACCACGTCGAGCCCTGGCTCACGCTCCGGGGGCTCCGCATCATCTTCGAGAAGAACCGGACTCGATAGCTCCCGATGCCCGACGCACCGCCCTACCGGTACGAGCCGACGTCGACCGCCGCCGCCATCCGGGCGTCGCACCCCGACCTGGCGCCCGGCACCGAGACCGACGACACCGTCACGATCGCCGGCCGCCTCATGCTGCGACGGGTGCAGGGCAAGCTCGCCTTCGGGACGCTGCAGGACGCCACCGGCCGCATCCAGCTCTTCGCCACGGCCGCGTCCACCCCCCGCTTCGACGACCTGGGGGCCCGGTCGATCGGCGACTGGATCGGCGTCACCGGCCGGGTCATGACGACCAAGCGGGGTGAGCTCTCCGTGTCGGTCGACGAGTGGGTCGTGCTGGCCGAGGCCCGCCGGCCCTTCCCCGACAAGTGGCACGGGATCACCGACCCCGACACCCGGTTCCGGCAGCGCTACGTCGATCTCTGGGTGTCGGACGACGAGGCCGCCGCGCTGCGGGCTCGGAGCCGGATCGTCGCCCTCACCCGGCGGTGGCTCGAGGACCGTGGCTTCGTCGAGGTGGAGACGCCCACGTTCCACCCCATCCCCGGCGGGGCCACGGCCCGGCCCTTCGTCACCCACCACAACGCCCTCGACGTCGACCTCTACCTCCGCATCGCGCCCGAGCTCTACCTGAAGCGGCTCGTCGTCGGCGGGTTCGAGAAGGTCTTCGAGATCGGCCGGGTCTACCGGAACGAGGGGCTCTCGCCCCGGCACAACCCCGAGTTCACGATGCTCGAGCTCTACCAGGCCTATGCCGACTACACGGACATGATGGCGATCACCGAGGAGCTGGTGGCCCACCTCGCCCTCGAGCTGCACGGCACCACCGTGCTCACCTACGACGGCCGCACCCTCGACGTCACCGTCCCGTGGCGCCGGGCCTCCATGGCCGACCTGGTCGAGGAGCAGACCGGCGTTCGGGTCGACCTGCGCACGCCGGTCGACGAGCTGCGGCGGGTGTGCGCCGAGCACGGCGTGGCGCTCGAGGACGGGTGGGGCCCGGGCAAGCTCCTCCTGGAGCTCTACGAGAAGACCACCGAGTCCGAGCTCTGGGGGCCCGTGTTCGTCACCGACTACCCGAAGGAGGTCTCGCCACTGGCGCGCGACCACCGGGAGCTGGCCGGCATGGTCGAGCGGTTCGAGCCCATCGTGGCCGGGCGGGAGCTCGGCAACGCCTTCAGCGAGCTGGTCGACCCCGTCGAGCAGAGGGCCAGGCTCGAGGCCCAGGCCGCCCGGAAGGCGGCCGGCGACGACGAGGCCATGGTCGTCGACGAGGACTACATCCGGGCCCTCGAGTACGGCCTGCCCCCGACGGGTGGGCTCGGCATCGGCATCGACCGCCTGGTGATGCTGCTCACCGGCACCACCACCATCCGCGACGTCATCCTCTTCCCCACCCTCCGCCCCGAACAGCCCTGAGCCCGGCCGGCAGCCGCCGAACCCGAACTGGGTGCCACTGAAGCCGCGGGGCGGCTTCCACCGCACCCAGAACGGGGGTGGCCGCTTCCGACGCCGGTCAGGAGGCGGGGAGGTCCTCGACGAGGGCGAGGGCGGCGGCCCGGAGCGTGTCGACGAGCGGACCGGCGGGGAGGGCGTCGAGGGCGGTGCCGGCGGCGGCGGCGTGGTGGCGGGCCAGCTCGAGGGCCTGGTCGACGCCGGTGCCGGCCCGCACCAGCTTGCGGGCCCGCTCGGTGTCGGCCGACTCGAGCTCGTGGCCGAGCAGCGACCGGAGCTCGGCGGCGGCGTCGTCGCCCGCCGCCAGGGCCCGGATGACGGGGAGCGTGTAGACGCCCTCGGCCATGTCGTGGCCGGCCGGCTTGCCCAGCTCGGCCTCGGTGGCGACCAGGTCGAGCACGTCGTCGACGAGCTGGAACGTCATGCCGTAGGCGTGGCCGTAGGCCGTGAGGCCGTCGAGGACGGCGGGCGGGGCGTCGACCACGATCCCGCCGATCCGGGTGGCGGCGGCGAACACCGAGGCCGTCTTCCCGGCGATCGACTCGAGGTAGGCGGCCTCGGCGCGGTCGACGTCGAACCCGGTGCGGAGCTCGAGGACCTGGCCCTCGCACATCGACGCGATCGTGGCGCCGAGGAGGGCCGAGACCGCCGTTCCCAGCCGGGCGGCCAGCTCGGAGGCCTTGGCCAGCAGGTAGTCGCCGCCGAGGATCGCCTCCCGGTTGCCGAAGCGGGCGTTGGCGGTGGGCACCCCCCGGCGCAGCCGGGTGTCGTCGATCACGTCGTCGTGGTACAGCGAGCCGACCTGGACCAGCTCGACCGCCACCCCGCCGAGCACGGCGTCCTCCGGGGCGGGCAGGCCGCCCCCGCAGGCGCCGGCGGCGACGATCGCCAGGGCCGGCCGCTGGCGCTTGCCGCCGGCCGAGATGAGGTGGGTGGCGAGCTCGGTGATGTGCGGATCGCGGTTGGCGACGGCCGCCCGCAGCGCGAGGTCGACCCGTGCCATCTCGGGGGCCATCCCCGGTGCGCTGAGCAGCGGTGACGGCGCGACCATCGACGCGGGAGGCTACCGGCCGGCCGGCACGGGCAACGAAGCGATCCGAGCCGTCCGTCACAGGCGGTGGACAGTCCGCCGGGGGAGCGGGTTCCGAGCCATCGACTCGGTATGCTCGGCCTACGAATCGCCCAGCCTGAAAGGGGCGGCACCCTTGTTCGAACGCTTCACCGACCGGGCTCGCCGAGTGGTCGTGCTGGCGCAGGAGGAAGCACGCCTCCTGAACCACAACTACATCGGGACCGAGCACATCCTCCTCGGGTTGATCCACGAAGGCGAAGGGGTGGCCGCCAAGGCGCTCGAGTCGCTGGGCATCTCCCTCGAGGCCGTGCGGGGCCAGGTCGAGGAGATCATCGGCCACGGGGGCTCGTCGCCGTCGGGCCACATCCCCTTCACCCCCCGGGCCAAGAAGGTGCTGGAGCTCTCGCTGCGCGAGGCCCTGCAGCTCGGCCACAACTACATCGGCACCGAGCACATCCTCCTCGGGCTCATCCGCGAGGGCGAGGGCGTGGCCGCCCAGGTGCTGGCCAAGCTCGGCGCCGACCTGAGCCGCGTCCGCCAGCAGGTGATCCAGCTCCTCTCCGGCTACTCGGGGTCCACGCCGAGCGACCCGGGAGCCAAGCCCGGCGCCAGCACCGGCGGCGGCAGCGGCGACAACCCCTCGGGCTCGCTGGTGCTCGACCAGTTCGGCCGCAACCTCACCCAGCAGGCCCGCGAGAAGAAGCTCGACCCCGTCATCGGCCGGGCCCGCGAGATCGAGCGGGTCATGCAGGTGCTGTCCCGCCGCACCAAGAACAACCCGGTCCTCATCGGCGAGCCGGGCGTCGGCAAGACCGCCATCGTCGAGGGCCTCGCCCAGAAGATCGTCTCCGGCGACGTGCCCGAGACCATCCACGGCAAGCAGCTCTACACGCTCGACCTCGGTGCGCTCGTCGCCGGCTCCCGCTACCGCGGCGACTTCGAGGAGCGCCTCAAGAAGGTGCTCAAGGAGATCCGCACCCGGGGCGACATCATCCTGTTCATCGACGAGCTCCACACCCTCGTGGGTGCGGGCGCCGCCGAGGGCGCCATCGACGCGGCGTCCATCCTGAAGCCGATGCTGGCCCGGGGCGAGCTCCAGACCATCGGGGCGACCACCCTCGACGAGTACCGCAAGCACCTCGAGAAGGACGCCGCCCTCGAGCGGCGCTTCCAGCCCATCAAGGTCGAGGAGCCGACGGTCGCCCACACGATCGAGATCTTGAAGGGCCTGCGGGGCCACTACGAGGCCCACCACCGGGTCACGATCACCGACCAGGCCCTCGTGGCGGCGGCGAACCTGGCCGACCGCTACATCTCGGACCGCCACCTCCCCGACAAGGCCATCGACCTCATCGACGAGGCCGGCTCGCGGATGCGGATCCGGCGCATGCAGACCCCGCCCGACTACAAGGAGCTGGAGAACGAGATCTCCCGCGTCCAGCAGTCGAAGAAGGAGGCGGTCGAGGCCCAGCACTACGAGCAGGCCGGCAAGCTCCGCGACCAGGAGAAGGCCCTGCTCGAGCAGAAGGCCACCAAGGAGCGTGAGATCAAGGACTCCGGGGTCGACCTGTTCGACGAGGTCGACGAGGAGGCCATCGCCGAGGTCCTCTCGATCTGGACCGGCATCCCGGTCTACAAGCTCACCGAGGAGGAGACGGCCAAGCTCCTCCGCATGGAGGAGGAGCTCCACAAGCGGGTCATCGGCCAGGAGGACGCCATCCGGTCGGTCTCCCAGGCCATCCGGCGCACCCGGGCCGGCCTGAAGGACCCGAAGCGCCCCAGCGGCTCGTTCATCTTCCTCGGCCCCTCGGGCGTGGGGAAGACCGAGCTGGCCAAGACGCTCTCGGAGTTCCTCTTCGGCGACGAGTCCTCGCTGATCAGCCTCGACATGTCGGAGTACATGGAGAAGCACACGGTCAGCCGCCTGGTCGGCTCGCCCCCCGGCTACGTGGGCTACGAGGAGGGCGGCCAGCTCACCGAGGCCGTCCGCCGCAAGCCGTTCTCGGTGGTCCTCTTCGACGAGATCGAGAAGGCCCACCCCGACGTGTTCAACACGCTGCTCCAGATCCTGGAGGAGGGCCGGCTCACCGACAGCCAGGGGCGCTCGGTCGACTTCCGCAACACCGTGCTGATCATGACCTCGAACCTGGGCTCGGCCGACCTGCGCAAGGCCAGCGTCGGCTTCGCCAAGACCGACGAGGCCGTCTCCTACGCCAAGATGAAGGAGAAGGTCAACGAGGCCCTGAAGCAGCACTTCCGGCCCGAGTTCCTGAACCGGATCGACGAGGTGATCGTCTTCCACGAGCTCTCGAAGGCCGAGGTCACCACCATCGTCGACCTGCTGATCAAGCGGGTGCAGCGTCAGCTCGTGAGCCAGGGCATCGGCCTCGAGCTCACCCCGGAGGCCAAGGTGCTGCTGGCCGACAAGGGCTACGACCCGTCGCTCGGCGCCCGGCCGCTGCGCCGGGCCATCCAGCGCATGATCGAGGACCCGCTCTCGGAGCGCATCCTCTACAAGGAGTTCCACGCCGGCGAGACCATCGTCGTCGATGCCGAGGGGGACGAGATCGTCTTCCGCGCCGTCGAGGGCTTCGAGATCCCGCCGGTCGAGGAGCTGGTCGAGACCGAGGTGTCGTCGAGCTAGCCGGTCGTGGCGAGGGCGTGGCCTGCGGGCCACGCCCTCGGCGCGTCCGGGCCGGGTGCCGGGTCGGGGTGCCTTCCCCCCGGTGCCGGCTCACGGGTCCGGCCCGTGGGCGGACCGGCTGTCACCCCGGCCTCCTAGGGTCGGGTCCGTGAAGGTCCGCAGCGTGTTCCGGTGCGTCGAGTGCGGTTCGTCCGAGCCCAAGTGGGTGGGGCGCTGCAACGGGTGCGGCGAGTGGGGCTCGATGGTGGAGGAGGCCGAGCGGGAGGTCGCCGCCGGCACACCGGCGCCCCGCTCGGTGCCGATGCCGATCACCGAGGTCGCCGAGGGCGGCGGCCTGTCCCGCCCCACCGGGATCGACGAGCTCGACCGCGTGCTCGGCGGCGGGCTGGTGCCCGGGTCCGTCTCGCTGGTCGGCGGCGAGCCGGGCATCGGCAAGTCCACCCTGCTGCTGCAGGCCCTCGCCTCCATGGCCACCGTCGGGTCCCGCTGCCTCCTCGTCACCGCGGAGGAGTCGGCGGCCCAGGTGCGGGCCCGGGCCGAGCGCCTCGGCGCGGCCGTGCCCGACCTGTTCCTGCTGGCCGAGACGTGCCTGCCGAACGTGATCGCCGCCCTCGACCAGGTGGCGCCCGACGTCGTGGTGGTCGACTCGGTGCAGACCGTCTACGAGCCTTCCCTGGGCTCGGCGCCGGGCTCGGTGGCCCAGGTCCGCGAGTGCGCCCACCGCCTGGTTCGGGAGGCCAAGGAGCGGGGCGTCTCGATCCTGCTCGTCGGCCACGTCACGAAGGAGGGGGCGCTGGCCGGGCCCCGGGTGCTCGAGCACGTGGTCGACACGGTGCTCTCGTTCGAGGGCGACCGCCACCACGGACTTCGGCTCCTGCGGGCCGTCAAGCACCGCTACGGCGGCACGGCCGATCTCGGCCTCTTCGAGATGACCGAGGGCGGGCTGCGGGGCGTGCCCGACGCCAGCGGCCTGTTCCTCTCCGACCGCCGGCCCGGCCTGCCCGGCTCGGTGGTGGTCCCCACCATGGAGGGGCAACGGCCCCTGCTGGTGGAGGTGCAGGCCCTGGTCTCCGAGGCGCCGTTCCTCCCGCCCCGGCGGTCGCCCCAGGGGCTCGACGGGCCCCGCCTGGCCCTGCTGCTGGCCGTGCTCGAGCGCATCGTCGGCGTGCCGCTCGGCAAGTCCGACGTGCACGCCTCGGTGGTCGGCGGCGTGCGCCTGGTCGAGCCCGGTGCCGACCTGGCCATCGCCCTGGCGGTCGCCTCGTCGGCGATGGGCACCGCCCTCCCGCCCGAGGTCGTCGCCTGCGGCGAGGTCGGGCTCGGGGGCGAGCTGCGCCAGGTCAGCCAGCTCGACCGGCGCCTCGCCGAGGCGGTCCGGCTGGGCTTCACCGCCGCGGTCGTCCCGGCGTCCGGCCCCCCGCCGCCGCCCGGCATGACCGCGCTGCGGGCGTCGACGCTCCAGGAAGCCATGGACCTGGTCCTCGGCGGCCCGGCCCGCTCCCGGCGGCGCGACGGGTGACGAGCGGTGGGCCCCGGGCCCGGGATCGCCTCCGAGCCCCTCGGTAGACTGCGCCGATGCCGCAGCGCCACAGCAGCTCGATGCTGGAGGCCCTGGCCTCGGTGGCTCCGGGCAAGCCCTTGCGGGAGGGGCTGCAGCGCATCCTGGGCGCCGGCATCGGCGCGCTGATCGTCGTCGGCGACGAGCCCGACGTCCTCAACATCTGCTCCGGCGGCTTCCTGCTCGACGCCGCCTTCAGCCCGCAGCGGCTCTCGGAGCTGGCCAAGATGGACGGCGCCATCATCCTCGCCGCCGACGCCTCCCGGATCGCCCGGGCCAACGTCCACCTCGTGCCGAACCCCAACGTGCCGACCTCCGAGACGGGCACCCGGCACCGGACCGGCGAGCGGGTGGCCCGGTCGATCGCCGTCCCCGTGATCACCGTCTCCGAGGACCAGCAGGTGATCGCCGTCTACGTCGGTGACGAGAAGCACCCCCTCGAGCCCGTGCCCCGA
This sequence comes from Acidimicrobiia bacterium, assembly GCA_050249235.1. Lineage (GTDB taxonomy): Bacteria > Actinomycetota > Acidimicrobiia > Acidimicrobiales > CADCSY01 > JAEKLB01. The sequence continues at coordinate 20,420 of JBFWQW010000021.1, forward strand.
CTCCTCAACCGGGCCAACCAGGCTCTCTCGACCCTCGAGCGCTATCGCAACCGGCTCGATTCGGTCGCCGCCGGCCTCACCGCCCTCGAGGTCGAGGACCTGGTCACGCTCCGGGACGTGGTGAGCGTGCTCCAGCGCACGGAGATGGTGCGCCGCATCGCCGAGGAGATCGACGGCTACATCGTCGAGCTCGGCGTCGACGGCCGGCTGGTCCGGCTCCAGCTCGAGGAGCTCATCGGCGGCATCGACGACGACCGCCGCCACGTCATCCGCGACTACTTCCACGAGGACACCAGCTGGCACCTCGGCGAGGCCATCGCCGCCCTCTCCGAGCTGTCCACCGACGATCTGCTCGACCTGAAGGTGGTGGCGGCCGCTCTCCACCTGCCCGGTGGCGACCTCGACGTCGGCCTGACATCCCGCGGCTACCGAATGCTGGCCAAGGTCCCCCGCCTGCCCGATTCCGTCGTCGAGCAGCTCGTCGAGCGCTTCGGCACGCTGCAGAAGGTGATGCGGGCCTCGATCGAGGACCTCGACGATGTCAAGGACGTGGGCGAGACCCGGGCCCGGGCCATCAAGGACGGCCTGGCCCGCGTCGCCGAGAGCTCCATCCTCGAGCGCTACTCCTGACCCTCCCGTTCCTTGTCGACTGGCCGGGAACAAGGCCGGCTCGGTCGACAGAGCACGGGATCAGCGGGCCCGGCGGGTGAGCTGCTCGCGGTTGGTGATGGTGTAGCGGCGGCCCCGCTGGCTGATCCAGCCGAGCTTGATGAACGAGGCGATGGCCTTGTTCACCCGCTCCCGGGAGGCGCCGGCCAGGCCGGCCAGCTTCTCCTGGGTGATGGGCAGCTGGAACTCGTCCTCGTCACCGGCCATCTCGAGCAGGCGCTTGGCGGTCCGGCCGGTGACGTCGAGGAACACCGCGTCGGCGAGGGCCTCGTTCACCGAGCGGAGCCGCTCGGCCAGGATCTTCACGACCCCCCAGAGCATGGCCGGGTCGGCGGCCAGCTCCTGGCGGACCACCTCGTAGTGGATCTCGAGCACGTCGCTCGACTCGAGGGCCCGGGCGTCGGCGGATCGGCCCTGGCCGTCGAAGAGCGGCATCTCGCCGAAGATGTCACCGGCCTCCATGAGGGCGATCACCGACTCGCGGCCATCGGGCGAGCGGGTCTCCATGGCGATCCGGCCCCGGCGCACGACGTAGAGCGAGCTCGAGGTGTCGCCCTCCCGGAACAGCAGCTCCCCCCGGCGCAGGGCGCGGGCCGACGCCGCGTCGCGGATCCGCTGGCGCGCGTCCTCGGGCAGGATCCGGAAGAGATCGGCTTCGTCGAGGACGTCGGGCTCGGCCACCGCCGCCGATGGTAGGCACGGCCGCGCCTCCGGGGGGCGGGGTCGTCGGGCCGCGGTCCTACAGTGCCCCGGTGACGGTTTGGGCCATCGTCGTGGCGGCCGGGGACGGCGTCCGCTTCGGTGGCCCGAAGGCCGCCGTGGTGCTGGCCGGTCGCCGGGTGGTGGACTGGTCGCTGGAGGCGGCCCGGTCGGTTGCCGAGGGCGTCGTGCTGGTCGTGGCCCCCGGCGAGGAGGGGGGCGCCGTCCCCGGTGCCGACCAGGTCGTGGCCGGTGGCGCGACCCGATCGGCGTCGGTCCGGGCCGGGCTGGCGGCGGTGCCGGCGACCGCCTCGATCGTCGTGGTGCACGACGCGGCCCGGCCCGCCGCCGGTGCTGCGCTGTTCCGAGCCGTCGTCGAGGCCGTAGGGGGCGGTGCACAGGGGGCGGTGCCCGGCATCGAGGTGGTCGACACCGTGAAGCGGGTCGGCGCCGGGGGCGTCGTCGTCGAGACGCTCGACCGGTCGGCCCTGATCGCGGTCCAGACCCCGCAGGCCTTTGCCGCCGACTGGCTGCGCCGGGCCCACGCCGGTGGCGCTGACGCCGGCGACGACGCCACGCTGGTCGAGCAGCTGGGTGGCAAGGTGGTGGTCGTGCCCGGCGACCTCCGCAACCGGAAGCTGACGACGCCGGACGACCTGGGCCCCCTGGCCGAGGCGCTCGGGTGACCGAGCCGGGCGGAACCGCCGACCGGGGTGGGGTGGCACCGTGACGACCCGGGTGGGAATGGGCTTCGACGTGCACCCCTTCTCCGAGGACGCCGACCGGGTGCTCGTCCTCGGCGGGGTGACCTTCCCCGGCGAGGTGGCCCTATCGGGCCACAGCGACGCCGACGTGGTGGCTCACGCCGCCGCCGACGCGCTGCTCGGCGCGGCCGGCCTGGGCGACATCGGCATGCACTTCCCCGACACCGACCCGACCCTGGCCGGTGCCGACAGCATCGAGCTCCTGCGGCGGGTGGCGGCCATGGTGCGGGGCGAGGGCTGGTCGGTGGCCAACGTCGACTGCTCCGTCGTGGCCGAGCGGCCCCGGCTAGCCGACCGGCGCGACGCCATGCAGGAGCGGCTGACCTCGGCCGTCGGGTCGCCCGTCACCGTGAAGGGCAGGCGGGCCGAGGGGCTCGGCGCCCTGGGCCGGGGAGAGGGGATCGCCTGCTACGCGGTCGCCCTCCTCGAGCGATGACGGCCTCCCGCCCGCCCCGCCGGCGCCCTCCCGGGCGGCCGGGTGGCGGGGGCCCGCCCCGAGGTGCCGGCGGTCGCCGGCCGGCCGGCCGGCAGGGCGGCGCCCTCCCCGGCGACGACGGTCCGCGGCGCCCGTCCCGCGGCCTCGGCGGCGAGCAGGTGGAGGGACGGCACGCGGTGCGGGAGCTGCTGCTTGCCGGCCGGCGTCGGGCCCGCCTGGTGCTGCTCGCCGACGACCTCGACCCGGCGCCGATCATCGACGAGATCGTCGAGCTGGCCGACGAGCTCCGGGTGACGGTGCGCCGCATCACCCGGGCCTCACTGGAGGCCCAGGCCCGCTCGGAGGCGCCCCAGGGTGTGATCGCCCACGCCGCGCCCCTCCCCGAGGCCGACCTCGACGCCCTGTGCCGACGGGGCGCCCACGGTCGCCCCCCCTTCCTGCTCGCCCTCGACGGCGTCACCGACCCGCAGAACGTCGGTGCCCTGCTGCGCACCGCCGAGGGGGCGGGGGTCACCGGGGTGCTGCTGCCCCGGCACCGGTCGGCCCACATCTCGCCGACGGCGGCCAAGGTCGCGGCCGGGGCGGTGGAGCACCTCGACATCGCCGTGGTGGGCGGGCTGCCGGCCGCGCTCACCCGGGCCCGGGAGCTCGGCCTCTGGATCGTGGGCCTCGACGAGGGCGGGGACACCTCCCTGTTCGACCTCCCTGTCGCGGACCAGCCCGTGGTGCTCGTGCTCGGCGCCGAGGGGAGCGGGCTCGGCCGGCTGACCCGGGCCCGGTGCGACGTGGTGGCCGCCATCCCCCTCCAGGGTCGGCTGCCGTCACTCAACGTGGCGGCTGCGGGTGCGCTGGCCTGCTTCGAGGTGGCCCGGCGCCGGGAGCCCGGCCGGTCCCAGCCCTGAGACCACCCCGTTCGGGCATGAACCGGGGGCCCGAGTGGGCCGGTTGATGGCTCCCTGGTGGTTGCCACACGCTCCGTCGGCAGAACTGCCCAACGGGTGGTCAACACAGCCTCACATCCTGGGAATCTTCCGTTCCGTGGGGGTGCTACCCCATTCCGGAGCGGAAGGGTGACTAGTACGGTGACTACCAGTCACCTAGTCACTCCTCGTCACCACTCACCGTCACCCCCAGGAGCTCACGATGTCCCTCCGCTTCGCCACCGCCCCGCTCACCGAGCTCTCCGACGACGAGCTCGTCGTCCGCGCGCAGGGTGGCGACAGCCAGTCCCAGACCGTGCTCCTCGAGCGCTACCGGCGCCTGGTGCGGGCCAAGGGCCGGGGCTTCTTCCTCGTCGGCGGCGACGCGGAGGACGTGCAGCAGGAGGCCCTGATCGGCCTCTACAAGGCGATCCGTGACTACCAGATCGACCGCCAGGCGTCGTTCCGGGCCTTCGCCGAGCTCTGCATCACCCGCCAGATCATCACCGCCATCAAGACGGCCACCCGCCAGAAGCACCAGCCCCTGAACCGGTACGTGTCGATCGCCGCAGCCAAGCCGGGCGACGACGGCGGCGAGCGGTCCGTCGAGGACCTGCTCGACGACCGGGTGACCAACGACCCGGCCGAGCTCGTGGTCTCGAACGAGCGGGTCGACTCGATGCGGGCGGCCATGGCCGAGATGCTCTCGGGGCTCGAGGTCGAGGTGCTCCAGCTCTACGTGGACGGCAAGAGCTACCAGGAGATCAGCGAGATGCTCGGCCGGCACGTGAAGTCGGTCGACAACGCCCTCCAGCGCATCAAGCGCAAGCTCGACCAGCACCTCCAGGACGAAGAGGACCTCGAGCGCTCGTACTGACCGCCGCTCCGGTGGCCGACCCCCCCCACGCTGCGAGTCGCGGGCTGGGTGTCAGGCTTTCCGGGTGAGCAACCCTCGGGCCGGCAGGCGAGCGCCGGTGGTCCGGAGAGCTTGCGCTGCCCCTCGGCCGACCGGCGCCCTCCTGGTCGAGGGCGTCGCCGCCCTCGGCGGCCGTTGCGTCGCCGTCACCGTCCCGGTGGCCCTGGCCGCCACGATCTACCGCTTCAACGTTCGCTGGTGGCTCACCGAGCCGTCCACCCTTCGTGCCGTACAGCCGGCTCGAAGAGCTCGAGGCCGGCCTCATGGGTATCGCCGAGGACCTGGGGTCGGCGACGGAGTCCTGGGTCGTTCGTCAACTGGCCGTCGGTTCCTGACCCTCACGGGCAGCATCGGCGAGGTTGCCAGCGGCCTTCCGTCATCGGCGTCAGGACACAGAACTCGTTGCCCTGGGATCGGCGAGCACGATCCACTGGACGTCGGCCTGTCCGATGTCGACCCGGCTCGCTCCGCCTTCGAGCAGCCGTTCGACCTTGGCCGAATGGTCGTCGTCAGCGGACGTCGCGAGGTCCAGGTGGACGCGGCTCTTCCCCGTCTTCGCATCGGGGACGGGAACGAAGATCAGGTTGACGTCGTCACGTCCACCTTCGATCTCGACTTCCTCCGGTCCGTCGACCACCACCCGCCAACCCAGCGCGACAGCCCAAAAGCGGGCGAGGGCGCCCGGGTCCTGTGCATCGACGACGACATGGGCGAGCCGTGTGGTCGTCGGATCCTCGTCCCGATGCGATCGTCGCCGGACACCGGCACCCTCGGGCCCATCCACACCTCGGCACTTCTACGACCGGCGCACCGGCACCGAAGCCCAAGGTGGGCCCCGCCCGGCGGATACTCGATTGACCACGGCCGACGGTCGGGCCAGCCTCGTCCCGTGAGTCGCTGAGCCCGATGCAGCCGTTGGCTGCGCCTGACGCACTGCCCGCGAGCGCCCTGTCGGCGTGCTCGCGCCCGGCCATCGTCCCCTGGTCGCTCCCGCGACCGGTTCAGCAAGGAGCTCACGTGTCGATCTCACTCGATGGGCTGCCGCCGGCCGCAGCCCGCGCCGCCCTCGCGCTCCGCGACGCGGCCATCGCCATCCTCGCCGACGACCTCGTCGGGATGTGGGTGGACGGCGGCACCACCTTCACCGACCGTCCACTCGTTCCCGGCGACCTCGACGTGTGCGTCGTCGTCACCAACCTGACGCCGGAGGAGCGTGATCCGGGCAGCTGGCAGGACGACCCGGCGTCGCGCCCGGCCCGACTCGTGGCCGCCCAGCGGGCCGTCGAGGTGGAGCACGGCCGCACCATCGATGCCGACCACCTGCTGGTCGAGGAGATGGGCGGACATGAGCGACCGGGAGCGGCCTTCTTCGCTGCTCGGCGCCACAACCGTTGGCCGGTCGTGCGGGCCCACTGGCTGGCCGGTCAGTACGTGCACCTCCACGGTCGACGACCCGAGGACCTCGTTCTCGCCCCGCGACCCGAGGACATGCGGTGGGCGCTCTCCCGCGAGATCGAGCACCTGGAGCGCCACGTCCACGAGGGCGACGCCGCCGATCCCTACGAGGCGACCTTCGCCATGTGGAATGGGTGCCGCGTGCTGCACACCCTCGCCACCGGCAGCCCGGTGATCTCCAAGCGATCGGCGGGAGCGTGGGCCCTCACCCACCTTCCCGAGACGTGGCATCCCGCCATTCGGGCGGCCGGCCGGGCCTACGACGGCGTCGCCACGGTCGAGGACGACGAGCTGCTGCGGCTCACCATGCCGCCGTTCGTCGAGATGCTCAGGGACCACCTCCCGTACCCCACGACCCGACCTCCGGGTCTCAAGCCGCGATGGGGTTGACGGCAGGGCCACCGCTCCGTCGGGACGGATCACGTCGACCGCCATCCCACCGTTCCGCTCCCAAACGTGCACCAGGCCGGCGCCTCCATCCCCCGACGCACTTCATCCCCCTTCCACCGTGGGGGCCGCAGGCGTGATCGACGTGCGGGTGTCAGGGCCTTGGAGGGAGTCCTGCGACGGCGAGAATGGCGTCGACGACCGCCCGAGGGTGGACCGCCGCGTCGAGATGCCCTCCGGTGAATCGTTGCACCGGCCACCCGCGGTCCTCGGCTAGCACGGCGCTCGCTTCGTACAGCTCGCTGAGGCGGACGTAGCCGCGTCGTCCCGACGACATCCAACCGGACGGCACAGATGCCGACCCGTGGAAGTAGGCGAGGGGGAGCTGGGGCATGTCCTCGACGAGTGCGGCGCGGACGGAGGGGTCAGGGACCAGGCGGGTCATGGCCTCCGGACCCCACCATGACGACCAGGGCGGAAGTCGGTCGCCGACCGCGAGGCGTCGCAGCGACTCCACGAAGTCGGAGTCAGCGAGCGGGATCGCTCCGTCCTCGGGTGGCAGGTGGGCGTCGACGAAGACGTGCGCCGTGACGCGGGCTCGGCTGGCGGCGCCGATGGCGGGAAGGAGCAGGCCGGCGCCGCTGTGCCCGACGAGCACAACGTCCCCGGCCGGGAGTTGGGCCGCCGCCGCTGCCACGACGGCGTGCACGTCACCGCTCTGTTGGGCGGCGTCACTGAGATTGGGGATCACGACGTGCCAACCGAGGTCATCGAGCACGCTCGCCACGCCCGCCCACGAGGAGTTGCCTGATGGAGCGCTCCTCGAGCGATCTGACGCTCCCTCGGTCACGCCGATCGTCACAAAGGCGGTGACCATCCATTCCCCGGATGCGACGATCGCGAGATGCCAGGAGCCTTGACCGTGCGCCCAGCCGGCCCCGGCGATGCCGGGGCCGTCGCCGACCTCAATGTGATCGTTCAAGGCATCCACGCCGCGGCGCACCCGGATCGCTTCCTGGTTCCCGACGCGCAGCGTGTCGAGCCGGTCTTTCGCGAATGGCTCGAGCCAGGGCATGCGCGGGACTGGCTCCCGGGTCAGGCCGAGACACGCGGCTGGCTGTGCGAGTCGGCTGAACGCGAAGCGGTGGGCTACGTCATCGCCGTGAGCCGGGAGCGACCAGAGACGCCCTTCACCTCACCTCAGCGATGGGTCGAGCTCGACCAGATCGCCGTACGGGACGACCACCGTGCCGCCGGGGCAGGACGGTCGCTCGTCCTCGCGGTCGTCGAGTGGGCCAGGGAGCTCGGGGTCGACACGCTCGAGCTGACCGTCTGGGAGTTCAACCAGACGGCCCAGTCGTTCTTCGCCGGGCTCGGCTTCCAGGTCATCCAGCGGCGTCAGGCCTGGCGGATCCCCGACTCGTAGGCGGCGCGGCCGTCGCACCGCACGCCGGGCCGAGCAACCGCGCCGGGGCGGGCGGTCACGCGGTCGCGCGCTCCGATGGCCGGCGGTCGTCTCCAAGCCGTCGGCCGATGAACATCCCCCGACCGATCAGCCCGGTGTCGTCGTGTTCCACTGTCAGTCCAGCGTCCCGGAAGGCATCCAGGTACTGCCCTGGCGTGTACAGCCCCATCCGATGTGGCTCGGTGAACTGCTCGACTCCCTCGTCACTGGCGATCGTCCAGTAGAGGTCGAAGGTGCTCACATGCCCTTCGCGACCGTTGACGGACACGCGGCTCACGGCCAGGCCGTCCGCGTTTGCGGACTCGGCGACTCGATGGCCGAGGTGCCACTGGTCCGGGTGAATCCAGGGCTCGACCAAGAGCAGACCGCCGACATCGACGTGCGCGGCCATGTTGGCGACGGCGGTTCGCACATCGTCGAGCGTGACCATATAGCCGATGCTGCTGAACAGGCACGTGACCACGTCGAACTGCCGACGCAGGCGGAACGTGCGCATGTCACCGAGCTCGAGCGGTACGTCACCGACCAGGGCGCGAGCGCGTCGGAGCATCGCCTGGCTGAGGTCCACGCCGGCGAGGTCGGTGAAGTGACGGCGCAGGCCGGCGAGGTGAAAACCGGTTCCACATGCGACGTCGAGGAGCGAGCCGCCACCGGGGCACCGCGCATCGATCATCGCCACCAAGCGGTCGACCTGGGCGCTGTCGTCACGGCCTCGCGCCGACTGGATGAGGTCATAGGCGTGCGCGCTCCGCTCGTAGGCGTCCATCGCCGAACCGTACGGATCTCTCGCCCCGACCGGCCTCGCGTTTCCGCTCGCGCGTACATCGCGACCGACTCAGCCCTCCTCACGGGATTCTTCGGACTCCTCCGAGCTGCTGTCTCTGAACGTCTGGCTATCCCGAAGGATGCCCGTCGCCTTCTCCGTCCGGAATCGGATCCCGGATCGGCCCGCTCGTCGCTCTCGGCGATGGCGATCCTCGGCTGGCAGCACGTCGGGCGGCGACGCGTCAAGACTTGCCCGGTGACCTCCACCGGATCGCAGTTCAAGCGGTGGGTCTTCTCCCGGCACTCGCATCCCTGGAGCGCGTGGAGCAGGTGGGCGACGACACCGCTTCTCCTCCTCCCGGTCTGGAACCGGAGTGCAAGGCAGGGGGCTGTCGTCGCGGCGTGGTTCGCGCTCAATCCCGTCGTCTTCCCGCCACCTCGCGATGACGCCGCCTACTCGACCCGGGCGATTCTCGGCGAAGAGCGATGGCTGGAGGAGCGACCGGTGTCCCGCGCCTTGGCCATCGACTGCGTGGCGACCGCGGCCCTGCTCGTCGCCGTCGACAGCGCACGCCGTCATCGTCGCTGGCCCATGACGGTCGCGACGCTCGGCACGATGAGCGCCGTGCTCTGGTACTGGCGGGAGATGGTCCGCTTCTACGACGCTCGGTGACGACCACCGGTCGCGAGTCGTGCGCAACGAGGACCCCACCACGTCCGACGGCGACACCGGCAGACCACGCCGAGATCGGCAGACCGGTCAGCGGTTGGCGCGGCGGACGTCAGGGGCCATCGCCGCCGACGGCGTCGATCTCGGCGCTTGCCGCCCTCCGCAGCTCCTCCCGATCGACACCCATGCGGCGGAGTGCTCTCGTCGTGGGGCCGTGTTCCAGCTCGCTGGCTGCCCGGAGCACGTGGGCACCGACGATCGATCCTCCACCGCGTCGGGCGTCATCGCCAGCCGACTGGAACAGCTGCCGAGCGGAAGGCTCGCTCCTGTACACACCTCCGGGCTTGGTGGGGCCGGGCAACGCCGCCTCGATGCGGTCGTCCGGAGCGTGGATGCCCACCCACTCCAGATCCTCGATCGCTTGTGCATCGAGCGCGGCGGCGAAGGCCTCCTCCGATGACCCGAGGCGAGCGAGAGCCCGTGACGCTGTTCCGTCGGGCAGGCGCAGTGCGGCGAGCACGAGATGCTCGGCGGCGGGCTTGTCGCTTCCCCGGGATCGGGCGATCGCCTCGGCTTGCCGCAAGAGCGCACCGATGGTCTTCATCGCGGCGGCCCGCGCCTTCAGCTTCCTGAACATGACCGAGCTCCTTCGGTGAGATCAGGCACCAGGACGGGTGACACGACGGGCGAACTTCTTGTGGGCCGCCTGTCGGGTCACCCCGAGGGCGGCTGCGACGTCAGTCCAGGACCACCCGTTCCCTGCGGCGACGTTGACCGCCGCGAGCTCCAGCCGGTCGGCGAGCTGCCGCAGCGCGACCACAGCGACGAATGCGGCCTCGGTGTCGGTGGGGTCCGGCACGGTGATCGTCTCGGCGAGCGACACGGCGCCAACGTACGTTGACGCGGCGGGACCGTCAACGCAGGTTGGCAAGCGTGCCGTGGCCCGTCCCGAGATGCCAGGCTGCGATCGCGCCGGATCGCTGGCTCAGGGAGGACAGCGCCACCTACGTTGAGCGGGTCGACGCCGCCGGCGCCATGCCTGTGGCCGGCAGCACGGCACGTCGCCTGCCCCGCCGCTTGAGCCGGGTCCACATCTCCACCCACGACGAGAGGACCAGCCATGCCCAAGTACCTGTTCGAAGCGAAGTACACCCCGGAGGGCGTCCGTGGCCTGAAGGACGCCGGCGCGTCCAGCCGGGCCAAGGCGATCGGCGACATGGCGGCCGGCCTCGGCGGGAGCCTCGAGTCGTTCCACTTCGCCTTCGGCGACGTCGACGCCTACGTGATCGTCGAGCTCCCCGACGACGAGGCGGCCGCCGCAGCCGCCTTCACCGTCGGTGCGAGCACCGCCACCCAGGTGAAGACCGTGAAGCTCCTGACGCTCGAGGAAGCCGACGCCGCGATCGGGCGCTCGGTGGCGTACCGCCCCCCGGGCGCTTGAGCGTGCACCGGTGAAGGTCCCACCTTCTGACCCGAGCACCCAAAGGAGCGAAGAGGCGGCAGGTACGCCGCCGTCGAACACCTGGACGGGATCGTGATCCCGTGCGGTCCGGCATCCCGTGCGCGGTTCGTCGTCGCTCTGGTGGACGGACGTGGGAGGCTGCCGCGGTGGAGCTCGTCACCGAGAAGTGGGGTGGGCGTCCGCACTATCGGGGGCAGGTGCACGTCCTGGGTGATGACGTGCACGGGACCTGGGTGTGGGGACCGGCGGGTCGCTCGATCTCCCGTGGCGGCGAACCGCTGTTCGTGACCGAGCAGGACGCCCTGATCCTGTTGGTGCCCGAGACCTGGTGGTCGCCGGCCTGGTGGCTCGGTCACCCGGAGGTCGAGGTGTACGTGAACATCGGCACGCCGCCTCTGTGGTCGGCGGATCGTGTGAGCTCCACCGATCTCGATCTGGACGTCATCCGGTTCGGCGACGACCGGCTGGAGGTCGTCGACCGGGACGAGTTCGAGCTTCACCAGCAGGCGTTCGGCTACCCGGAGGAGGTCGTCGCCACCGCCGAACGGGCTGCCACCCTCGTGTTCGAGCTCATGGCGGCGAGGGTCCCGCCCTTCGACGGTCGGACGTCGGAGCGATGGGTCGCAGAGGCACGAGCACGGGCGCTCCCACCGCTCCGCTGACCTTGAGGATCACGGCTGCGGGCGCCGGGCAGCCCGCGAGGGCGCACTGGCCACTCGACGTCCAACCCCCCCAGGCGCCCACGACACCAGGGCGATGGGCCCGATCGCGTCCGGCCGCGCCAGTCCCGGCGCCGTCAGCCCGGGTGCGAGGTGCCCGGTGGGTCGCTCGGAGGTTCGCCCGGTCGCTGGAGTCGGAGCGGCCTGGTCGTGAACCCGGTCCCCGGCGGTGGGCGCATCGCCCGGCGGAACTGGTCCTCCAGCGCGACCCGCTCGTCGGGGGTGAGCGGTTCCCAGAGCTGCTCTGCCCGGAGGGCGGCGGTCCGGAAGACCTGGGCATCGACGACGACGGTGGCTTCCTCGATGCCCCGGGCCGGCCACGCGAACGCGAAGGTGACCGGCCCTGCCGGCGGCAGCGGCCACAGCCAGAGCTCCATCCGGAACGTTCCCCCGCCGCCGCCACCACCCTGGAACTGGACGTACGGAGCGGCCGGCGGATCGACGCTGGATGGAACGCGCGCTTGATCCCCCGCCTGCCACTTCGAACCATCCGAGAACGCGACGCCGAGCAGCGGCATCTCGCTTCCGGCTGGGCCGACGCCGCCTGGCACCATCAGCGAGCCTCGGACCGGTTCACGCGACGTGTCGACCAGCGTCATCGCCACGCCGGTCGGGAAGGCGGCCATCGCGCCCAGGACCACGACCCGTTCGGCAGTCTTCGCCAACACCAGCCGAGTCGGAACGAAGCCGCCGAGCCACCCTCCGGCGGCCCCATCCATGCAGCGCGCGGCACCGGCGCCGGACGGGCCGGGGGCTCCTGGGGCGTCGGGGCATCGAAGAACGGCATCAACGTGCAGGCATAGCACCAACGTGAGACCGACGGAGGGCGGCGCGTCGTCCTGCTGGGTGCTGGAAGCGCCGAGCGACTCGGCCCCTCAGGACCGCGTGCCCCATGCGAGCGCCATCGGCTGTTCGACGGGGATTCGGCCGGCCACGACCGAGGGAGTCCAGGCTTCCACGACCTGGCGCTCCATCGCCGCCTTGGCTTCCTCTGGCGCATCGGCCACGAGCGGACCCATCGGCGTGAGGTTGATGTAGTTCCAGAGGAACTCCGCCGGGCCGGGCAGGTCGAAGGTTGCCGTGTACTCCTTCGACGTCACGTGACCGAAGCCGGCCTCCCGCAGCAGGTCCTCGAGTGCCGACGGGTCGTGCATCGAGAACACCGCGCTCACGAACGCGCCGAGCGCAGGATCGAGGTTCGCGGCGATGGCCCGCTCCATCGCCGCGAACAGCGGCTGGATGCGGCCCGGCGTGTTGATGACCACCCGGCCATCCGGTGCCAGCACCCGGTGCAGCTCGGCCAGCGCGCCGGCTCGATCCTCCATGAACATCAGCCCCATCTGGCAGAGGCCCACGTCGTAGAACTCGTCGGGCAGGGGGAGCGACGCCGCGTCGGCTTCCTGCCAGGTGATGGGTGCGCCGCCGGCAGGGATGGTCTTGGCGACCGCGATCATGTCGGGCGCGACGTCGACGCCGGTCACCGAGCCGGTTGGGCCGACCTGTTCGGCGGCCGCCCGGGTGACGGCTCCCGTGCCGCAGGCGACGTCGAGCACCCGGGCGCCCGGACGTAGCGCGGCGGTGCGGAGGAGCTCACCCGAGACGGGCATGGTGATGGAGGGCACGAAGAAGCGCTGGTAGAGCTCGGCCCCGCTGCCGGAGTAGTGGCGGTAGGTGGCGTTGGTCATGGCGGTCTCCTTTCGAGGGGCACGTGAGGGAGAGCGGTCGGTCAGGGTCGGAACACCGGTGCCTCCCGACGTGGCGGGCGAGCGACTCGTCGTTTCTGGCCACGGCTGCAGTGGGTCACGGCACGGATCCGGCGCTGGCGCAGCGACGGAACTCGGCGGCGAGCGCCCTGGTCGGTCGCCGGGTCGGGAGCGGTGCGGGTCTGGGTGGCCATGGGCGCTACCTCCGTGGGCTCCTGCGACGTCTACGGCCCGAGGACACCGTATGAAGTGCCGCGTGGTCCCCACATCGCCCGGCTGTCCCATTTCGGGAGAACGGCGCGATGGCTCAGATGCACCATCGCCGGTGCGCCGGCCTAGAGCAGGTCGTGCTCGTAGGCGTACGCGATGGCCGCTGGTCGGCTGTTGACGCCCATCTTGGCGAACGTGTTCTCGAGGTGCCGGCGCACGGTGTGCTGGCTGATCGTCAGCGCGGCGGCGATCTCGCGGCTGGTCTTGCCCTCGGCCACCAGACCGAGCACCTCCAGCTCGCGTGCCGACAGCGCACCGCTGCCCGCCGCCTTGCCGGTGAGCTCACGCACCCGCCGCAGGTCGGGCCCTGCCCCCAGGGACTCGAACGTCTTCCGGGCGTTGTCGAGCTCCAGCCCCGCCGAGGCCTTGTCGCCCAATGCCGCGCAACCGAGGCCCACCAGGACCGCGGTCCGGGCCGCCTCGTACGGCAAGTTGAGCCGCTTCCACACCGTGCTGGCGGCCCGCAGGTGCACCAACCCGTCGGTGGTCCGGCCCGATGCCAGCAGGGTTGCGCCGGTGGCGTGGGCCGCCATCGCCTCGAGCACGGGGGAGCTCGACCGCTGCGCGATCGACACCAGCTCGGCGGCCGCCTCGGCCGCCGCCGCGTCCTCACCGGCCGCGAGGTCGATCTCCACCGCCGCGGCCAGCAAGCCGGGCCGTTGGAACGGCTGGCCCGCCTCGCCCACGGCCCGCCGGATGCTGGCCGCCGCCGACCCGACGTCTCCTCGCTGCAGCTCCAGCAGCGCCAACCCCGGCATCGGCTCGTATCCGGCCCTGCTGGCCCGCCGATACGCGTCGACCGCAGCATCGACGTCGCCGCGCAGGCGGTGGAGCTCGCCGTCCTGGTAGCAGGCCAGGCCGAGCGCCGGATGCGGGGGATCGCTGAGCCGTCCCCGGGCGTCCGCCGCCGTCGACACGGCGCCTGGCCAGTCGCCGGCCGCCTGCCGGAGCTGCGACTGGTGCACCAGGCACTGACCCCGGTAGGGAACCAGGTCGGGCTGGGCCCGACACCAGCCGTCCAGCGCTGCCGTCCACTCGGCGGCCCGGGCCAGGTCGAAGCGTTGCATGCACTCGAGGATCACCGCGCAGTAGACGATCCCGGACACGATCGGTCCCACCTCGCCGGAGCTCACCCTCAGCATCACCTCGTCCAGCCGGGCCATCCCCGCGGACTCGTCGCCCATCGCCAGCAGCGCCTGGCCGTGCCCGAGCGTCGAGAACGCGGCCAGGTCGGCGTCACCGAAGCGCGCCGCGATCTCACCGGCCTGCACGGCAAGCTGGCGGGCGCCAGCGGCGTCGTCCGAACCGAGCGCGCCGAGCACGGCAGGTACCAGCAGATAGCCGCGTGCTGGGCAGTCGAGGTCTGGACCGAGCACTGACTCGCCACGGCCCAGCCAGCCGCCGGCGTGCGCCATCTGTCCCCGCATCATCAGACAGAACGCGGCCCAGAACGCACACCGCGCCGCCTCGGCTCGGTCCCCTGCATCGGCGTGGCCCTTGAATGCCTGCTCCCATGCCGCAACCGCCTCGTCATCCTCACCGACGAGGTAGGCGGCGACGGCGAGCCGGTCGAGGTCGGCGTGGGTCAGGTCCCCCTGCGGTGCCTGCGACAGGAGGCGGTACGCGACGCCCCAGGCCCGCTCGGCGAAGGCCTCAGCGGCCGCCGCTCCAGTCATGCCGCCCACCAGGGTCGCGCACCAACCGTCGACACGCCGCGACATCCGGGTGTCCAGACCGGAGACGCTACGGCGCCGTCGACGGCGCGATGACAGCGTCGGCGCGATGCGGACACACTCTCTGGATGCCGTCGCCCTCCGTGGCCGCCATGGCGCTGGTGAGGCGACCGTCGGATGGGGCGCTGCTGGTTGCCGCTGCTCCAGGGGATGACTTCGAGCGCCCCCTCGGAGGCCGAGTCGAGTTCGGTGAACGAGCAGAGGACGCGGTGCGCAGGGAGTTCCTCGAGGAGATCGGTCAGCCCCTCGGGGAGGTGCGGCTGCTGGCCGTGGTCGAGAACCTGTTCAGGGTCGGCGGCATCGACGGCCACGAGGTCGTGTTCCTCTTCCACGCCACGCTCGAGGACCCGA
>JBFWQW010000022.1:0-34000 GCA_050249235.1 Acidimicrobiia bacterium
CGACAACGCGCTCTGGCTGTTCGGGGTGTTCGCCACCCAGCCCTACGCCAACAACGAGGACCGCGTCGCCGGCATCGAGATCATCCAGACGGCCAACGGCACGCCGGCCCTCGACAACGAACGGGTCTACATCAAGAAGTAGCGGCCTCGCCGTCCTCCCCGGTCCGGGCGGTCCTCTCCGCACGGGCCGGGGCCGGCCGGGTGGGGGCGCCCACCGCCCAGTTGCGGGCCAGGTCGTCGACGAGCTCGCCGAGCCCGGCCCGGCGCCTGGCCAGCGCGGCCTCGGCGGCGAGCAGCTCGTCGGCGTCGGCGTCGAGACGGGCCAGGTCGGCCCTCGAGATGGGCAGGAGCAGGCCCGCCAGGCAGGACTCGTCGATCACCGGGTAGGCGATGCCGACGTTGCTGCGCAGCAGCTGGGCGGTGACGAGCTCGCTCTGCAGGAGCTTGGCGAGGACCAGAGGGTGGATGCCGGTGGGACGGACGACGGCGAAGCCGGTGGTGGCGACGGCGCCGTCCTGGTCGTCGCGGACGACCGCCACCGCCCTGCGCTCGGGCCGCACCGTCGAGAGGAGCACGTCGCCGGCACGGACCGGCTTCCTCGCCCGGCCCGGTGCGTCCTCGCGGGCGACCGGCTTCGAGGTCGCCGACAGCGAGCGGCCGTCGACGTCGGCTATCTCGATGTAGGCGAAGGTGGGGGCCTCCAGCCGCCGGGGGTCGACCCGGGTGGTGGCCACGACGGCGACGTCGCCGAGCCGCACGTCGTCGGCGCTCGCCGCCGCCAGCCGGTCGTGCACGTCCTGCGGCAGCGAGGCGTGGAAGCCGGCGTCCCAGCGGGGTGCGGCCTCGACGTCGGCCACCGCCCGGCAGCGGCCGTCGTCCGACCTGTCGAGCAGGGCCTCGAGGATGGCGGGCAGCTCGCCCCCGCCGCCGTGGCGCTTGAGCCGGCGGGAGTCCCGCCGGGTGACGGTGTAGCCGACGTCGTCGCACACCGCGAAGGCCGTGGTCCGCCGGGCCCGGGGTCGGCCGTCGCCGGAGCGCTTGCGCAGGTGGAGCACCGACGTCTTCGTGCTCGTGCCGGCCGGGGCGAAGGTGACCGGCGGGAGCGACGTCACGCTGAGGAGCTCGACCTCGGGGGCGATCCCCCGCCGGAGGTCGCGGAACGGGCCCCGGTTGGTGAGGACGCTGTCGGGGACGACGGCCACGAGCTGGCCGCCGGGCCGGAGCCAGGCCAGGCAGCGCTCGACGAAGAGGAGCTCGGCGTCGACGGCGGCACGAGCCTTCGACGCCCAGTCGCCGGCGACGCGGTAGCCGGCCAGGTCGGGTCCCGAGAAGGACGCTCCGAACGGGGGGTTGGTGAGGATCAGGCCGGCGGTGCCCTCGAGCGGTTGGGTGACCGTTGCGTCCGGCCCGTCGAGGGCGAGGGCGTTCGCGAGGTGGAGCCGCCCGGCGGGGAACCGGAACAGGGCCATGTTGCCGAGGGCGAAGCGGATCATCCGGTCGCTCTTGTCGATGCCGACGACGACCTCACGGCACACCGCATGACGCCAGGCCCGGCGCCCGGCGACGTCGTCCGGTGCCAGCTCGGCGCCCGCCACCCGCACGAACTCGGTGAGGAACGAGCCGACCCCGCAGGCCGGGTCGAGGACGGCCCCGAAGCCGGTGGCGGCGCCGGGCGAGGCCAACGACCGTCGCTCGTCGCCGGTCATGGTGCCGAGGGCGAGCCGCACCATGAACTCGACCACCTCGACGGGCGTCAGGTACTGGCCGAGCTCCTTCTCGTCGGCGAAGGAGTCGGCGAGGAAGCGACCGAAGACGTCGTTGAGGACGTCGATGCCGTCCTCGCCGCCGATCGACCTCGTCGCCTCGACGGCGTGGAGCTGCTCGAAGCAGGCGACGATCTCGCCGGCGAGGGCGTCCTCCTGCGGCTTGAGGCGCAGGGTCACGTCGTCCGGCCCCAGGTGGCCGGTGACGGAGGCCGGGAGGTGGCGGGCGTGGACGTCGGCGACGAAGCCGCGGAGGCGGGCGGCCGGCGTGGCCTCGGGCCTGGCCGCGAGGGCGCGGGCCGAGATCCCGTCGCCACCGTCGAGCTGGGCGGTCACGTGGGCGAAGAGCAGCCTGGCGATCTCGTCGAGCGCCTCGTTCCGAGACGCCAGCCGGCCCCGGCGGTGCAGCGCATCCCGCAGGGTGCCGAGGGCGGCGTCGACCGCGGCCCGGGCCTCCGCCACCTCGGGGTCGTGGACCATCGCCGGCGGCGCGTTCCCGCCCCACCGCGTGTCGAGCCGGTGCACGCCGCACCGTACGACGGCGGCCCGCCGACCCCGGTGGATGGTGTCGGTCGCGGCGCATCCTGACCCTCGCTTTCTGGCGGCGCAGCAACAGCCGACGTGGGTGAGGCGCCAGAAAGGCGGTCAGGCGCCCACGTAGGCGGCGAGGTGCCGGCCGGTGAGGGTCGAGCGGTCGGCGACGAGGTCGGCGGGGGTGCCCTCGAAGACGACCCGGCCGCCGTCGTGGCCGGCACCGGGGCCGAGGTCGACGATCCAGTCGGCGTGGGCCATCACCGCCTGGTGGTGCTCGACCACGATCACCGACCTCCCCGCGTCGACCAGGCGGTCGAGCAGACCGAGCAGCTGCCCGACGTCGGCCAGGTGCAACCCGGTGGTCGGCTCGTCGAGGACGTAGACGCCGCCCTTCTCCCCCAGGTGGGTGGCGAGCTTGAGCCGCTGGCGCTCGCCACCGGACAGCGTGGTGAGGGGCTGGCCGAGGCCGAGGTAGCCGAGCCCGACGTCGGCGAGGCGCTCGAGGACGGCGTGGGCAGCCGGGGTGCGGGCCTCGCCGTCGCCGAAGAAGGCCTCGGCCTCGGCGACCGACATGGCCAGCACCTCGCTGATGTCGCGACCGCCGAAGCGGTACTCGAGCACCGAGGCGTCGAACCGCCGGCCTTCGCACAGCTCGCAGGTGGTGGCGACCCCGGCCATCATCGCCAGGTCGGTGTAGATTACGCCGGCGCCGTTGCAGGTGGGACAGGCGCCCTCGGAGTTGGCGCTGAAGAGGGCCGGCTTCACGCCGTTGGCCTTGGCGAAGGCCTTGCGGATGGGCTCGAGCAGCCCGGTGTAGGTGGCCGGGTTGCTCCGGCGGGAGCCGCGGATGGCGGCCTGCCCGATGGCGACGACACCCGCTTCGGCTGCCAGCGGCGTGTCCACCAGCGAGCCGTGCACGAGCGAGCTCTTGCCAGAGCCGGCGACGCCGGTGACGACGACCAGCACGCCGAGCGGGATGTCGACGTCGACGTCCCGCAGGTTGTTGGCCGTGGCACCACGGATCGCCAAGGCGCCGGTGGGCCTGCGTACGGACTCCTTGAGGGTGGCCCGATCGTCCAGGTGGCGGCCGGTGACGGTGCCGCTGGCCCGCAGTCCCTCGAGGTCGCCCTCGTAGCAGATGGTGCCGCCGGCGGTGCCGGCCCCGGGCCCCAGGTCGACGACGTGGTCGGCGATGGCGATCGTCTCGGGCTTGTGCTCGACGACGAGCACCGTGTTCCCCTTGTCCCGCAGGCGCAGCAGCAGCTCGTTCATCCGCTGGATGTCGTGGGGGTGCAGGCCGATGGTGGGCTCGTCGAAGACGTAGGTCACGTCGGTGAGCGCCGACCCGAGGTGGCGGATCATCTTGGTGCGCTGCGCCTCGCCGCCCGACAGTGTGCCGGCCGGCCGCTCGAGGGAGAGGTAACCGAGGCCGATCTCGACGAAGGAATCGAGGGTGTGCACCAGCTTCGCCAGCAGTGGCGCCACCGAGGGCTCGTCGAGCCCCCGGACCCACCCGGCCAGGTCGCTGATCTGCATGGCGCAGGCGTCGGCGATGCTGACGCCGTCGATCTTCGACGACCTGGCCGCCTCGCTGAGCCGGCTCCCGCCGCACGCCGGGCAGGCGGTGAACGTGACCGCCCGCTCCACGAAGGCCCGGATGTGGGGCTGCATGGCGTCGACGTCCTTGGCCAGGAACGACTTCTGGACCCTTGGGATCAGCCCTTCGTAGGTGAGGTTGATGCCGTCGATCTTGATCTTGGTCGCTTCCTTGTGGAGCAGGTCGTGCAGCTCCTGCTTCGTGAACCTGCTGATCGGCTTGTCCGGGTCGAAGAAGCCGCAGCCGTTGAAGATGCGGCCGTACCAGCCCTCCATGCTGAAGCCCGGGATGGTGAGGGCGCCCTCGTTGAGCGACTTGCTGTCGTCGTAGAAGGCGGTGAGGTCGAAGTCGGTGACCGAGCCCCGGCCCTCGCACCGCGGGCACATGCCGCCGGTGATGCTGAAGCTGCGCTTCTCCCTGACGGTCTTGCCGCCCCGCTCGAGCGTGACGGCGCCCGCCCCGCTGATCGAGGCGACGTTGAAGGAGAAGGCCTGGGGCGACCCGATGTGGGGCTTCCCGAGCCGGCTGAAGACGATCCGCAGCATGGCGTTGGCGTCGGTGGCGGTGCCGACGGTGGACCGGGGGTCGGCACCCATCCGCTCCTGGTCGACGATGATCGCCGTCGTCAGCCCCTCGAGCACGTCGACGTCGGGCCGGGCCTGGGTGGGCATGAAGCCCTGCACGAAGGCGCTGTAGGTCTCGTTGATCATCCGCTGCGACTCGGCCGCGATCGTGCCGAAGACCAGCGAGCTCTTCCCCGAGCCGGAGACGCCGGTGAACACCGTCAGCCGGCGCTTGGCGATCTCGACGGTGACGTCCTTGAGGTTGTTCACCCGGGCGCCCTGCACCCGGATCAGGTCGTGGCTGTCGGCGACGTGCGGGGCCGTCGCCGCCGCGTCCTTCCTGGTGGCCGTGGGCAAGGTCGTCTCTCCGTCCGTCGTGCGACCGGCGCCGTCGGCGCCGTTCGTGGGGCTGCGAGGTCAGGCTGGCTTCGGGGCCGGGACCCGCGCTTCTCGAATCCTGACCGCTCCGTCCGGGTCGCACCAGGCGGCCCTTGCGGCGTCGGCCGCCGGTCGGCTGCTGTCCGGTCAAGGGTGCCGGAGGCTCGTGATCCGATCACGGGCCGTCGGCCGCGGTCGATCCAGGACACGACCCTGGTGGGGCGTTCGTGGTGGTGGCGTTCGTGGTGGTGGAGACGATGGGACTCGAACCCACGACCCCCTGCATGCAAAGCAGGTGCTCTAGCCAGCTGAGCTACGTCCCCGCGGGGGCGGAGCCAGCCAGCGTACCGATGGCGCGCCGGCGGACCCCCGGACCCTCTCGTTCAGGGCTGGGCCGGGGGGTCGAGGAGGGCGAGGAGGCGCTTGGGGGCGACGGCGCGGTAGGCGTCCTCGACAAGGTCGGCGACCTCGTCCCAGTCGACGGGGCCGTCGAGCCGGAGCCCGATCCACCCCCGGTGGCCGACGTAGGGAGGCCGGAACCAGCGGGGATCGCCGCCGGCGAGACGGGCCGCCTGCATGCCCTCGGGGGCCGCGCACCAGAGGTGGGGGAACTCGTGGTCGTGGTGCCCGCCGATCCAGGCGTAGACGAACGTCGCCTTGTCGCGGACGAAGAACGCCGGCGTCCCGTGGCTCGGCCGTTCCGTCACCTCCGGGAGGTCGAGGCAGACCGACCGCACCCGCTCGAGCAGCTCGTCGTCGCCCCCCGCCACCGGGCCATGGTGGCACGGACCCCGTCGGCCGGGCCACGACGCGCTGCCCTACCCGTCGAGGATCCCCCACAGCAGGACGGCGAGGACCGAGGCGCCCAGCAGGCGCCGGAACGGGCACTCGCCCCGCACCACCTCGTCGGCGGCCCACCACGCCAGGGCCATGCCGGCCACCAGGCCCACGGCCCGCCCGGCCGTCCCGTCCGGGTCGAGCACGAGCCGCACCGTCATCGCCGCCAGGAACACCCACAGGGGCGGGTTGGGGGCCTGGGCGATGCACACGCGGCCCGTGGCCCGGCTCCGGAAGGCCCAGTCGAACCAGCTGCCGATCACGTCGCTCCCCGTCGACGGGTGCGGCGGGAGGGAGGGACCGCGGGATGCGGTCCCTCCCTCCTCGTCAGGTCGTCGTCATGCGGGATCGCGTCGATCCCCCCTGCCTACTTCTTGATGTACATCCGGTAGAAGTCGGGCACCGGTGCGGTGGCGATGAAGAGGAAGTCCACGTCGCCGACCCGGTCCTCGAACCAGGCGTTCGACTGGACGGTGAAGAGGCCGAAGATCGAGACCGCCGTCTCGAAGGCGTGCTCCTGGATCTCCTTCCAGAGCCTGATGCCCTCGGCGGAGTCCTCCTGGACCGCCTGCAGGTCGGCCACGAGCTCGTTGAGCACGGGGTCGTTCCAGGTGCAGACGTTGCCGTAGCTGCCGGGCACGTACACCCGGGTGATCTTGTTCAGCCCGGCCCGGGAGAGCGGGAAGAAGTACATCGGCGCCTTGGTGGCATCCGGGAAGAAGTCGGTCTGGGTGGTGAGGGTGTTCAGCTTGATGGTGACGCCGGCCTCGGCCAGCTGCTGCTGGAGCACCTCACCGGCCCGCTGCCCGTCGAGGCCCGGGGACACGAACACGTCGAAGGTGAGGTTCGACTGCCCGGCGTCGGCGAGGAGCTTCCTGGCCTTCGCCAGATCCCGCTCGTAGTAGTCATCGAGGCCATCGACGTGCCAGGGGCTGTCCTCGGCGAAGAAGCCCCACATCGGCTCGCCCTGTCCGTCGAAGAGGGCGTTGAGGCTCTCGCGGTCGATGGCGTAGTTGATGGCCTGGCGCACCCGGAGATCGTCGAACGGCGGTCGGCTCTTGCAGATGTGCCCGATCAGCGACGAGTTGTCGCTGACCTTGGTCTGCACGTGCACCCCCGAACCCTCGAGGCCCTGGACCAGGCTGTAGGGGAGGGACGACTGCATGTCGACGGTGCGCGACCGGAGGGCGTTGCTGATGGCCGTGGCCGACACGTAGACGAACTCGATGCCACCCAGGCGGATCGTGTCGGCCTGGAAGAAGTCGGGGTTCTTGACCAGCTTGAGGTGGTTCTGGTTCTCGAACGACTCGAGCTTGAAGGGACCGGCCCCGATGGGGTTCTGGTTGAAGTTGTTGCCCGCCCTGGCGGCGACCACCGAGACCGGCGAGGTCTCGGGGAGGCTGAGGAGGCGGTACCAGGCGCCGGCGATGGGCGTCTTCAGCTTGATCGTCAGCTCCGTCGGGCTGTCGACCGTGATCGACTGCAGCTGGTAGAGCTCGACCTCGAAGGAGCCCTGCTTGCCCTGGTTGATGTTCCGCTCGATCCCGAACTTGACGGCCTCGGCGTCGAGCGGCGAGCCGTCGGAGAAGGTGATGCCGGGATGGAGCTCGACCGTCAGCGTGGACGGGTCGACGATCGTCGCCTCCTTGGCCAGACCCGGCTCGGAGCCGCCGTCGGACGTCCGCCGCAGCAGCGTGTCGAAGATCATCGGGTACCACATCGGGGGCACCAGCACCTGGGTGGTGAGGTCGAAGGTGATGCCGCCGGTGGTGTCGCCCAGGGTCGACCCCAGCCGGAGCACCCCGGTCGGGTCGACGTCGGCGGCACCGCTCGAGCCTCCCGGCTCGTCGTCGTCGCCGCCGCAGGCCGCGGCCAGCAGCGACACCGATGCGATCAGGGCCACCGCGACGAGTGACCAACGCCTCCGGAACATGTGCGCCTCCCCCATCTCGCCGGCAAACTGGGGCGGGCCGGCACCGCTTCTCTGGCGTCACCATAGCCAGGGAGTGCACGATGCGCCGTTCGCCTATCTCCGTCATCGGTGCCGATCGGGCACCGGACTTCGACGGGGAGGCCCCTCAGGTCTCGCCGGCCCGGAGGGCGGCGACCGTGGCCGCGTCCCATGCTTCGCCGCCGATCATCCACTGGCCCTGCTCGGTTTCGATCACGCGGACCCACGTCATCGGGCGGACCGGCTCACCCCAGATCTCGACGAGGGCGTCGGTGGTGGCTGCCATCATCGCTCTCTTCTGCTCCTCGCTCCAGACGCCCTTGATCAGGTGGATGTCGACCAGCGGCACAGCGGCCTCCTCGCTCGGGGTCGCGCTCGGCGACCGGTCATGGGGTCCCGACCGCGACGCCCCCAGCGGCCGGCCCGACCTCGGCCAGCCCGAGGGCGTAGCGGGCGGCGTGGCGGCCGGCGATGCGGCCGAACACCAGGCCCCGCAGGACGGACGTGGCGCCCGTGTACTTGCCGTGGTAGAGCCCGGTGACCTCGCCGGCGGCGTAGAGCCCGGGCAGGGGCGCACCGTCGTGGGTGACGACCCGCCCGTCGAGGTCGGTGGCCAGGCCCCCGAAGGTGAACACGTTCGAGCAGACCATCGGCCAGGCCACGTAGGGCGGGCGATCGACGGGGTTGGCCCAGTTCGACTTGGGGGGCACCGCCGACGAGGCCGCCTTGGCGTCAAGGCGCAGCGGGTCGAACGTCCCGGGTCCGACGGCGGCGTTGTAGCCGTCGACCGTGGCCCTCAAGGTCGCCGGCGGGACGCCGATGGCGGTGGCCAGCTCGTCGATCGTGGCCGCGGTGACCGGCGGCTCGGTGGTCTGGACGATGTCGTCGAACCGGGGCAGGTCGAAGAGGCGCTGGTCGCCGACCACCCAGGCCCGGCGGCCGTCGAGCTCGAGGATCCGGCGGGCCACGGCCTCGTACTGCTCGTCGACGGTGGCTACGCCCTCGTCGACGAACCGGCGCCCCTCACCGTCGACGAGCAGGGCGTAGGGATAGAGCATCACCACCGCCTCCTCCCGGTCCGACCGGGGGTCGACGGGCTCGGCGTGAAAGCGCTCCCACTCCCCCGCCGAGCCGGCCCCGACGTCGAGCGCCATCCGGATGCCCTCGCCGGCGTTGAACGTGCCGCCCACGGCGACCGTCCTGACCGAGCGCCCGACGTAGCGGGTCATCATCTCGGCGCTGCCCTCGAAGCCTCCGGCTGCGATGACGACCGCCCGGACCGAGCCCCGCGCCGCGTAGCCGTCCTCCCCCCGGACCCACAGCCCGTCGACCGAGCCGTCGTCGGCCAGCGAGAGCCGCCAGGCCGTGCTCCGGTAGGCGATCGACGCCCCGGCCGCCTCGGCGCCGGCGAGCAGCGTGTCGAGCACCACCCGGCCACCTCCGACGGGGAGGAGCCGAGGCCTGGCCTGGGTGAGGAAGATGGTGGGCAGCTCCTCGAACGCCACCCCCTTCGACGAGAGCCACCGCAGGGTCGGCCCGGCCTCGTCGGCCAGGCGCTGCGCGTAGGCCCGGTCGACGGCGCCGCCGGCGTGGTCGACCAGGTCGTCGACGAACCCCGGCGCCGGGGTGTCGATGTCGGTCATGCGCAGGTAGGCGGCCGTCCAGCGGGAGTTGCCGCCCCGGAGCTCGGGCCCCGAGCGCTCGAGCACGAGGACTCGCAGCGGCCGGCCGAGCTCGGCGGCCTCCTCGAGCGCGGCGGCCGCGGCCGCCGAGCCGGCCACGCCACAGCCCACGACCACCAGGTCGAAGTCGAGGCCGGTCCCGCCGTCCGCAACGGCGCCGGCGGCGTCCCCGCCCGCGGACGTCACTCGGCCCGGTAGCGGTCGTCGAGCGCCCGCCAGCCGTCCATGCCCGTGAGGCGGTTGCGTTCGGCCATGGTGACGATGCGATCGCCGAGGTCGGCGCTCGTCCCGGCGACGGCCAGATCCGTGAGGGCCCCCTGCATCGCCTTCATCGCCGCCCGGGCGGCCACGTTGGCGTAGACGACCAGGTGGAAGCCGAGCCGGCCGAGCTCGTCTCGCCCCACGATCGGCGTCTTGCCGCCTTCGACCATGTTGGCGACGAGCGGGCCGGGCACCTCGGCGCCGATGCGGGCCAGCTCGGCCAGGTCGAGCGGCGCCTCCACGAAGGTGGCGTCGGCCCCGGCCTCCCGGTAGGCGCAGGCCCGCTCGATGGCGGCGTCGAGGCCCTCGACGGCCCGGGCGTCCGTGCGGGCGATGATCACCAGGTCCGGATCGCGCCTCGCCTCGAGGGCGGCCCGGAGCTTGGCCAGCATCTGGCCGACCGGCACCACCTCCTTGCCCTCGAAGTGCCCGCACCGCTTGGGGTCGACCTGATCCTCGAGCTGGATGGCCGCCACCCCGGCCCGCTCGAACTCGCGGACGGTGCGGCGCACGTTGAGGGCGTTGCCGTAGCCGGCGTCGGCATCGGCCACCACGGGCAGGTCGACGGCGTCGCAGATGCGGGCCACCTCGGTGACGACGTCGTGCATGGTCGTGAGGCCGAGGTCGGGCACGCCGAGCGACCAGTTGGCGATGCCGGCGCCGCTCACGTAGACGACGTCGAAGCCGCAGTCGGCGACGATCCTGGCGCCCAGGGCGTTGGCGGCGCCCGGGGCCAGCACCGGGGCCGACGACGCCAGCAGGGCTCGGAGCCGCTGGCCCGGACTGTTCTCGCTCACGTCACCTCGCTCACGTCGCCTCGCAGGGGGCATCTCGACCGGCGCCGCCGGGCGGCATGGCCGGGCTCAAAGGCCGGCCGGCCGGCCGCGGCCGAAGACTTCCAGGTTGGCGCCCCGCACGCCACGGGCGCCGCCGCCGCAGAGGTAGCGCACCGCATCGGCCACCTCCTCGGGCGCCAACCAGGCCGACTGGTCGCCCCCCAGCCCGGCTGTCATCGGGGTGCGCACCGGGCCGGGGCTGACGGCGTTGACGCGCACCCCCCGCCCGCCGAACTCGGCGGCCAGGGCCCGGGTGAGCCCGAGGAGGGCGTGCTTGGCGGCGATGTAGGCGACCCGGTCGGGGCCGCCCCGGTCGGCCCAGATGGACGCGACGTTCACCACCACGCCGTCGCCCCGATCGGCCATGGCCGGCACGATCTCACGGCACAGCACGAAGGCGGCCCGGGCGTTGACCGCCATCTCGGCGTCCCAGTCGGCCAGCGTCGTGTCGCCCAGCGGCTTCTTGTGCATGACGCCGGCGTTGTTCACCAGCACGTCCACCGGGCCGAGCTCGGCCTCCACGGTGCGGACCGCGGCCACCGCGGCGTCGGCATCGGCGACGTCGACCCGCACCGCGAGGACCGGTGGGTCGTCCCCACCCCTGGCCGGCCAGCTGTCGGCGGCAGGCTCGAGGTCGAGCACGGCGACGGCCAGGCCGTCACCGCGGAGGCCCCGCACCACCGCCCTCCCGATGCCGCCGGCCCCGCCCGTCACCAGCGCGACGCGCCGCGCCCCCACGACCTACTCGAGCTCCCCGGCGCGGAGGCGGCGCACGTGGTCGAGGGTGAACACCTCACCGCCGATCATCCACTGGTCCTCCTCGGTCTCGATGATCCTGACCCAGGTGAGCTTCTCGACCGGCTTGGCGAGGATCCGGCCGCACATCTCCGTGGCCGCCTCCATCAGCTGGCGCTTCTGGTCGGGCGTGCACGAGCCCTTGATGACGTGGATGTCGATCAGCGGCACGGGCGTCCTCCTGGCATGGCGGTCGGGACGGGTGGCACAGCGTAGGGGCCGACCGGTCCGGGGTCCCGGGGCCGAGCCCGGCCCAGGTTCTTTGTCGCGCCCTGCACCTCCGGGGTGCGGGACGCGACAACGTTCGGGTGGCCCTGCCCGGAGCATCCCGTCGCCGGGTCGGGTCAGCGCACCACGACTCGGACCCGGGCCAGGTTCTCGATGCGCCGGGTGGTGGCGGTCACGTCGCCGTCCCGGTGGGAGGTGACCCGAGCCGTCGCGAACCAGGTGCCCGGCTCGGCGTAGGCGTGGGTGATCGACCCGGCGTAGGTCGACGCCGTGCCGTCGACCGACCGGTCGGCCTCCGGATAGGCGCCGGAGCCGTCGAAATCCCAGCTGACCGCGATCACGGTGCCGGCCCCGGCCGGAACCTCGGCCTCGACCGAGAGGGTCACCGGCTCGCCGACGGCCACCTCCGCCCGGGCCCCGCCGTTCGCCGCCGCCCGCACGACCGGCTGGATGCCACCCCGCTCGGCCGCCGTGGGGGCCAGCACCAGCGCGCCGCCGGGCTCCATGGTGGTGCCGGCCGTCCGGGCCGGCGCCACGCCGTCCTCGACCCAGGCCACCAGGTCGTGGAGGCACTGCTCGACGTTCCCCTTCCAGTCGATCAGCCGGGTGGAGGCGTGCACCCGGCCGGCTCGGGGGACCCCCTGCCAGGGCACGTGCTCGGCGTTCTCCAGCCACTGGAGCGCCCAGCGACCCTCGGCCTCGCCCTCGGGCCACTCGTGGAGGCGGGGCCAGATCGACGAGTCGTGGGTGTGCTGCACCGTGAGGACCTTGCCGGTGTAGGCGCCGGTCCAGCCGTAGATGCCCATGTGGGGCGGCGGCGTGTTCGGTGCCGACACCCGCTGCGGGAACAGGGGCCGGCCGTCGACGTGGAGGTGCGACTGGGCCGGGTCGTCCACGTCGACGACGTGGCGGTACCGGTAGCAGTAGGCCAGGTAGCGGCGGTTGTCGAGGAGGATCTCGTCGCCGGGCTCGACGTCGGCGAACCGGGCGTTGCCGTCGGCACCGGTCCCGTCGGCGAGCAGCATCCCGGCCCGGGAGGCCCCGATGCACCACAGCTGGCGCCCGGCGGCCTTGCCGGTGAGGATCTTGATGCTCGAGCCCTGGAGGAAGCCGTCCTCGGCGGTGACCCCGTCGACGAAGATGCCCCACACCAGATCGGGGTCCTGGAGGGCGCCCACCGCCCCCAGCTCGCGTGCGGTCACCACCTTCGACACGACCACCTTCCGGTCGACGATGAGGTCGGCCTCGAAGGCGGCCGGGTCGTCGTGGCCGAGATAGCCGGGGTGGCTCCAGAAGCCGTCGTAGTAGTCGGGGTCGTCGTCGTACCACTGGTCGGCGCTCCAGCCCCAGAGGCCGATCTGGCCCTGGGGGTGGGTGATCAGGTACTCGACGCCGCGCGGGAAGCCCGAGCGGTAGAGGTCGCGCAGCGCCTCCCGCTGGGCGGTGGAGAGGCCCTCGAAGGGCTGGCCCGATCCGCCCGGCTCGAGGGCGTCGACCACGTCGGCGAGCCGGCGGCCGATCACCCGCTGCGCGTTGTAGAGGGTCGAGAACGGCGGTCCCGCGGCCCGCTGGACGGCCGGCGTCGGCGCCACCGTCGCGCCCATGAAGGTGAGGGCGCCGGCCCAGACGTCGTGGACGTGCTCGATGCACATGGCGGCCCGACCCGACCCGCCGCTGCCGCCGAACACGTAGCCGTGGTGGGGCGCGGTGCCGTAGAGCTGCAGGGCCAGGTGCTGCGCAAACCTGGCCGTCTCGGCGCTGGCCCGGTAGGCGTAGACGGTGGCGTCGTCGCCGGCCTTCGGGCACAGCTCGGAACCGACGTGGCCCTGGTTGCTCTCGACCATGTAGGCGCCGAGCCCGGCGGCGAAGTCGAAGCCCCCGATGAGCAGGCCCATGGCGCCGCTGATGCTGTCGTAGCTGTGCTCGCTGCCGCCGAGGCCGCCTTCGAGCGGCTGGATGAACCGCCCCCGGTAGGCCTCGGCGGGCGGGAAGTAGAGCGAGAACCTCGTGCCCGTGCCCTCGAACCCGCCGTGCAGGTAGCGGTGGGGCGTCGGTTCGTCCCTGGTCTCGTCGCGGTCGAGGTAGGGCGCACCGAAGAACGGATCCGTGGGCCGGTACGTCGAGAGCTCGAGGTCGTTCGGCACGGCACGTCTCCGGGGTCGGTGAGCGGGACGGCCGCGGGTCTACCGCCGATCCCGCCGGTGTGCCAGGGCGGGGGTGCTGGACAGATCCGGACGCCGGGCGTCAGGGTGCGGGCGATCGGGGCGGCGGGAAGGCCCCGCCCCAGGGCTCGACCAGCACCGACTGGAGGGCGTGGCCGATGCGGCCCTCCCGGTCGTAGAGCGGGCCGCCGGCCAGGCCCACGCCGGATGAGGCGTGCGACTCGGCGAGATAGCAGACCCAGGGGCCACGGGGCGGGCGGACGAGGTGGAGGTCGACGTCGACGTTGATCGAGCGCCAGCCCGGGGGCGAGACCCCGGTGATGCCGCTGCCGAAGTCGGACGCCGCCGCCGCAAGGGCCGACGGGAGCGTCTCCTCCCCCTCGATCACCTCCTGGCGGAGCCGCACCCAGACCGGGAGCGGCACCGGCCGGGCCTCACCGGCCCGACGGGCCCGCACCTCGGCGCCGTCGACGTGGAACAGCTCCGCCCCGGGTACCGGCGGCGGGAGGGGATCGGGCGCCAGGTCGTCGGGGAAGGGCGGGGGGACGTCAGTCGACGGCGCCACATCCGGGTGGGCGGCCGGCATCCGCAGCGCGAGGGCGCGGGTGACGACGTCGTCGCCGGCGAGGATCCGCACCTCCACGAGCTGCACCTTCCGACCCGGCCGCACGGTCGTCGTCGCCACGGTGAGGGGCGTGAGGGGCGCCGGGCGCACCAGGTCGACCGTGAGCCGGGCCAGCACGTGGTTCCCGGCGGCCGGGGCGCCGGCGTCGTCGTGGCGCAGGGCGGCGGTGGCGGCCAGGGCCGACACCGGTCCCCCGTTCTGGGCCGTCGGGTCCCACGGGCCCCGCGTCGAGCCGGTCGGGACGTAGCGGTCACCGTCCCGGTGGTAGAGGGCCATCCCTACCGTCCCGTGAACCGGGGCTCGCGCCGTTCCCGGAAGGCGGCCATCGCCTCCTCGGCGTCCTCGGTGACCGCGACCACGCCGAAGTGCGACGACACCAGGTCGAGCGAGGTCCGGAGGTCGCTGCGCAGCGACTGGTACACGGTCCGCTTGATCATCCGCACTGGAATGGGCGCCTTGGCCGCGATCCGGCGGGCCAGGGCGTAGGTCTCGTCAAGCAGCCTGTCGTCGTCGACGACCCGGTTGACGATGCCGAGCCGCTCGGCCTCCGCCGCGTCGATCGTGTCGCCCGTGAGCAGGAGCTCGAGCGCCTTGGCCGGGCCGACCAGGCGGGGGAGGTAGAAGCACCCCCCGTCGCCGGGAACCAGGCCGACGTTGACGTAGGACTCCGCGAACCGGGCCGACCGGCCGGCCACCCGTAGGTCGCACATGAGCGCCATGTCCATGCCGGCGCCGG
Organism: Acidimicrobiia bacterium; assembly: GCA_050249235.1. Taxonomy (GTDB): domain Bacteria; phylum Actinomycetota; class Acidimicrobiia; order Acidimicrobiales; family CADCSY01; genus JAEKLB01. Next base: position 14,949 of record JBFWQW010000022.1, read on the forward strand.
TGGCGGCGCCGTTCACGGCCGCGATGGTGGGCTTGTCGAGGTCGTCCATGGCCCTGGCCACCCGCTGGATGCGGTCGAAGATGTGGCCCTTCCGGGACAGCGCGGTGTGCTTCTCGGCCAGCATGTCGAGATCGCCGCCGGCGCAGAAGGCCGAGCCCGCCCCGGTGAGCACCAGCACCCGCACGGCGTCGTCGCCGGCCACGGCCAGCACCGCGTCGGCCCAGGCGTCGGCCATCTCGAGCGTGAACGCGTTGCGCCGCTCCGGGCGGTTGAGGAGGATCGTGCCGATCCCGTCCTCGACCGTGTACTCCAGGTCCGCCATCCTGCTCCCCTCGCCGCGGGCTCGATGCACCGGGCGTCGGCGCCGGTCGGGCTCCAGCTTGGCCCAACGGGAGGCGTCACGGTGCGGGTGGGTGGGGGCCAGCACGGCGCCATTGGCCGGGCCGACACAGGATGGGGGCACCACGACCCGCCGTCGGCGAAGCTGGGCCGGTGGCGCCGATCGAGCCCGCCGATCCCCGGCTGCTTCCCTACCGCCGCCTGCGCGACCTCGATCTCGGCCGGGAGGACGGCCTCGTCGCCCTCGAGGGCGAGCTGGTGCTGCGCCGGGCCGTGGCCTGCGGCGCCTCGGTGCGGTCGGTCCTGGCCACCGCCGGATGGGTCGATCGGCTCGCCGATCTCGACCTGCCGGTGCTGGTCGTCGACCAGGCGCTCATGGACGGGATCGTCGGCTACCCGATCCACCGCGGCCTCGTCGCCATGGCCGAGCGACCCGACGCGAGGTCCGTGGCCGAGGTGGCCGCCGGGGCCCGCACGGTGGCCGCCCTGGAGGCGGTGAACGACCACGAGAACCTCGGTGCCCTGTTCCGGAACGCGGCCGCCTTCGGCGTCGACGCCGTGGTGCTCGACGACCGCTGCGCCGAACCGCTCTACCGGCGCTCGATCCGCGTGTCGCTCGGCCACGTGCTGGCCGTCCCCCACGCCCGGTCCGGCCGTTGGATCGACGAGCTGGAGGAAGCCGGCCTCGACCTCGTCGCGCTCACCCCGGACCCGGCCGCGGCACCGGTCGAGCTGCTCGCCGACCTCGGCCGGGTGGCGCTGCTGCTCGGTGCCGAGGGCCCCGGGCTCAGCCCGGCCACCCTCTCCCGGGCCCGGCACCGGGTCCGCATCCCGATGGCGCCCGGCGTCGACTCGCTCAACGTCGCCACCGCCGCAGCCATCGCCTTCCACCACCGCTTCGAGACCGGTGCACGGCGCGCCGGCGGCGAGGTCTGACAGGCTCGGAAGGTGGACCCGGCCGACGTCATGCGGACCACCCCCGCCCGCCGGGTGCGACCCGCCGAGCCCGGGGGTGGTCGTGCCTGAGATGCCCCAGATGCAGGCTCTGGCCGAGCGCCTCGACGCGGCCATCGGGGGCGGGACCATCGCCGGGCTCGACGCCATCCAGTTCGCGTCGCTCAAGACCTTCGACCCGGCGCCGGAGGCCCTGGCCGGCCGGGCCGTCGAGCGGGTCGGGCGGCGTGGGAAGTACATCGTGGCCGACGTCGAAGGCGGCGCCCGCTACCTCCTGCACCTGTCCCAGGGCGGCCGGGTGGACATCGAGGACCCGCCGAAGGCCACCCGGCCGAAGCAGGGGGTCATGCGCATCCGCATGGTCGATCGGCCCTCCGTGCTCGTGAAGGAGTTCGGGACCGAGCGCAAGGCGGGCTGGTGGCTCCTCGAGGCGGGCGACGACGGGCCGCTGGTCGGCCTCGGGCCGGAGATCCTGGGCGAGGAGGCCACCGAGCTCCTGCGCACCTCGGACGACCGGCGCCGGGTGCACACGATCCTGCGCGACCAGCGCACCGTCGCCGGGCTCGGCCGGGGCTACACCGACGACGCCCTCCACCGGGGCCGGATCTCCCCCTTCGCGTCGCTGGCCTCGCTCGATCCGGCCGCCCGCCAGCGGCTCGTCGACGCCATCGCCGAGGTCCTGGCCGGCGGCCTGGTTCACGAACGGGCCCGCACCGGCGGCCTCCCCAACAAGCTGGGCGACCACTGGATCGTCCACCACCGCCACGGTGAGCCCTGCCCGGCCTGCGGCGAGGTCCTGCACCGGGTGTCGTACGAGTCCTACGAGGTCACCTACTGCCCCGCCTGCCAGACCGGGGGGAAGATCCTCGCCGATCGCCGCCTCTCGCGGCTCCTCAAGTGACCGGGCTCCTCGGGTGACGCTCCCCGTGGTCCCGCCGGTGAAGCCGATGCTGGCCAAGCTGAGCCGGACCCTGCCGGTCGAGGACGGCCTGTTCTACGAGCCCAAGTGGGACGGCTTCCGCTGCATCGTCTTCCGCGACGGCGACGCCGTCGAGCTCGGCAGCCGCAACGAGCGCCCCCTCACCCGCTACTTCCCCGAGCTGGTCGCCTCGCTGCGGGCCGAGCTCCCACCCCGCTGCGTGCTGGACGGCGAGATCGTCATCCCCTCGCCCACCGGTCTCGACTTCGACGCCCTCCAGCAGCGCATCCACCCGGCCGCGTCACGCGTCAACCTGCTGGCCGAGCGGACGCCGGCGTCGTTCGTCGCGTTCGACCTCCTCGCCCTCGGCGACGACGACCTGCGGGGCCGACCCTTCGCCGAGCGCCGGGCCGGCCTGGTCGGGGCGCTGGCGGCGGCCGGGCCACCGGTCCACCTGACCCCCGCCACCACCGACCCGGTGGTGGCGGCGAGGTGGTTCGAACAGTTCGAGGGGGCCGGGCTCGACGGCGTCGTCGCCAAGCCGGCCGCGCTCCACTACCTCGAGGACAAGCGGGCCATGCTCAAGGTCAAGCACGAGCGGACCGCGGACTGCGTGGTCGCCGGCTTCCGGATGCACAAGGACGGCGACGGCGTTGGCTCGCTGCTCCTCGGCCTCTACGACGACGGCGGGACCCTCCACCACGTCGGCGTGGCCACGTCGTTCTCGGCGGCCCGCCGCAAGGAGCTGGTGACCGAGCTCGAGCCGCTCCGGGCCGGTGCCATGGACGGCCACCCCTGGGCCGGGTGGGCGGACGCGGTCACCGAGCCCGGGGACGGCCAGCGCCGGCCGGGCGGCACCTCGCGCTGGAACGCCGGCAAGGACCTGTCGTGGGAGCCCGTCCGCATCGAGCTGGTCGCCGAGGTCGGCTACGACAACATGCAGGGCGACCGGTTCCGGCACGCCACCAAGCTGGTGCGCTGGCGCCCCGACCGGGTGCCGGCCTCCTGCACCTACGACCAGCTCGAACGGCCGGTCCCCGAGGCCCTCGCCGCCGTCTTCGGCGCCTGAGAACCCGCCGGCCGGCCGCGCCGGCTCCGGTTCCCGGCTCCGTCGTCGCCGAGCGGCACGCGATCTCCGCTCGTGGCGCCTTCGGCGCGCCCCGGGCGGGTCGACCCCCGTCCGGGGTCGTCAGGCCGGCTGGCGGCCCTCGAACACCGCCGCCTTCACGCCCCGCCGGGCCAGCTCGGCCAGCATCGGCAGCGGGTCGACCAGCACGGCCAGGCCGGCGGATCCCGTCCGGCGCAACCGTCCCTCGCCGGCCCAGACGGCGGCCAGCGCGGCCACCGCCCCGGCGGCCACGCCCGGCCGGTCCATGGCGCCGAGCACCACGACCTCGTGGCTGGTCCCCCGCCGGCCCCGCAGCTCGACCCGGGCCGCCCCGATGCTTCCCTCCGGGTGCGGCCGGCGCAGCATGGGCAGGCGGGCCGTCAGCCGGTCGCGACGGGTGGCCTGGACCCGGGCCGTGACCCGGAGGACGCCGGGGAAGGCCGGCACCAGGAGCCGGGCGTCGGGGGCCGAGGCCCGGTAGCAGTCCTGGCCGCCGACCGGGTCGGGGAACCAGCACAGCTCCCGGCCGGAGCCGGCCCGCCGGTGGCGCCAGCTGCCGTCCCGCCAGTCGACCGACTCCCCGGCCAGGGCCCGGTGATGGGCCCGGGCGCAGGCCGGCCCGGCCGTTCCCACCTTGGCGACGTGGATCTCCTCGACCTCGTCGAGGGTGGCGGCCCCGTGGGCGGCGAGGAGGCAGGTCAGCCCGGGCGAGAACCCGGCGCCGACGACCACCGATCGGTCGGCGGCCCGGGCTGCGCCGTCGAGCGCCAGCAGCTCGTCGACGTCGTCGAGCTCGTCGGACACCGAGACCACGTGCGAGCCGGCCTCGAGCAGGGCGGTGACGAGGCCGGCGTGGGCGCCCGGTTTGCAGAGGACCGCGACGTCGGCGCCGTCGGCCCAGCCCGCCACCGCCACGGCCCGCACCCGGTCCTCGTCGATGGCGGCCTCGGTCGTGCGGGCCCGGGCCGGGTCGAGGTCGGCCACGGCCACGGCGCTCACCTCGGGCGACGATGCCAACTGGCGGACGGTGCGCGAGCCCACCGCCCCGGCCCCGAGCACGGCGACCTTCACGGACGGCCCCCCGGGCGACGCGACCTCAGCGGAGGTCCGGTCCGCTGAGCTCCCGCCAGCCGCCCGACTGCGGCGGCACGCCGCCCGTCCCGCGGAGGCGCAACACGCCGGCGATCATGCCGGTCAGGCCGAGCGCCACGAGCGCACGTCGTAGGAACCGCACGTGGGGCTAGCAAGAATCGAACTTGCGACCTCATCCTTATCAGGGATGCGCTCTAACCGACTGAGCTATAGCCCCTTGCTGGTCGGAACCTAGCCGTCCCCCGAGCGCAGCCCTCCGTCGGGGCGAGCGCACGGGCCACTGAGGCTCCTGCCGGCGCCAGGCGACGGCGGGCGGTGAGCGTAGCGGCCGGGCCCGGGGTGGCCAGCTGGTTCAAGGGGTAGACAGTGCGCCGTGCGCTTCCGCCGCGGGGCCGAGCTCGACACGGGCCAGATCCAGGACCGGCGAGGGAGGGGCGGCGGGCTGGCGGTGGGCGGCGGCGCAGCAGGCATCATCATCGCCATCCTGGTGGCCCTGCTGGGAGGCAACCCGCTGGACGGAGGTTCGGGCTCGAACCCTTTCGCCCTCGGCACCGGCGGCGACCCATCGAGCGACCTCTCGGCCGAGTGCCGGACGGGAGACGATGCCAACCAGCGGGACGACTGCCGGATCGTGGCGGTGGTGAACTCGGTGCAGGAGCACTGGGCCGGCGCGGTGCAGGGCTACCAGTCCGCCGACACCGTGTTCTTCTCCGGCCAGGTGGCCACCGCCTGCGGGAACGCCACGTCGGCGGTGGGCCCCTTCTACTGCCCGGCCGACGCCACCGTGTACCTCGACCTCTCGTTCTACGACGAGCTCCGCAGCCGGTTCGGCGCCCGAGGCGGGCCCTTCGCCGAGGCCTACGTGGTGGCCCACGAGTACGGCCACCACGTCCAACACCTGCTGGGCGAGGACGCCAAGGTCGGCGGCGACCGCGAAGGCCCCACCTCGGGCTCGGTGCGCCTCGAGCTCCAGGCCGACTGCTTCGCCGGCGTCTGGGCCGCCCACGCGGTGGAGACCGAACTGATCGAGGCGCTCGACGACGCCGACATCGCCGACGGGCTCGATGCCGCCGCCTCGATCGGCGACGACCGCATCCAGGAGACGACGCAGGGCCGGGTGGATCCGGAGCGGTGGACCCACGGCTCGTCGGAGCAGCGCCAGCGCTGGTTCCGAACCGGCTACCGCTCGGGCGACACCGAGCGCTGCGACACGTTTGCGGCGGCCACGCTGTGAACGTCGGCGGGCCGGGCCTCGTCGACGGCCGCCGGCTCAGCCACCGGGGTCCCAGCCCTCGCGGAACCAGCTGGCGGTGTCCCGGCCTCCGGTGACCTCGGCCCGCGCGGTGGCCCGGTGGCCCCGCACCTCGACGGTGACCTCGACCCGGTCGCCGAGCCGGCGGTAGTCGACGAGGCTGGCCCCGTTGGCCCGGGCCAACGCCCGTGCCGCCGCCTCACCGTCGGCCGCGCCGGCCAGGGCGGCGGCGTCGGCTGCGGTGCCCGCCCGGGTGGAGGCCACTGCCGCCCCGCCCAGCCGACCGAGGCCGAGGCACAGCAGCCCCACCGCCGCCACCACCAGCGCCACCAGGGGCACGATCTGGCCCCGCTCCGAGCCGCGTCCGCGGCTCCGGTCACCTCGAGCCATCGACGGCTCCTTCACCTCGATCTCGACGACGGGAGGGGGAAGGCGGGCGACCGGGGAAGCCGTGCGGGACGGCTCGGTCAGTCGGTGTCGTCCGAGGCGAGCACCGGCGCCACCGCCGCGACGGTCTGGTCGTCGCCCACGGTCATCACCCGGACGCCGGTGGCGTCGCGCCCCTGCGAGGAGATCTCCCGGACGGGCATCCGGATGACGACCCCGCCGGAGGCGATCACGATGATCTCATCGTCGAGGCCGACCATGAAGGCAGCCACCACGCCGCCCCGGCGGGCCGTGAGGCGGATGCCCCGCACGCCCTGTCCGCCCCGGGCTTGCCGGTTGAAGCGCTCGAGCTTGGTGCGCTTGCCGAAGCCGGCCTCGGTGACGATCAGGATGTCGACGTCGTCGCGCGCCACGTCGACCGACACCACCTCGTCGCCGTCCCGCAGCTTCATGCCCCGCACGCCGGCGGCCGAGCGGCCCATGGCCCGCACCTCGTCCTCGGCGAAGCGGATGGTCATGCCCTGCTTCGAGACCATGAGCAGGTCGTCACCGCCGTTGGTGGGGATGACCCGCACGAGCTCGTCGTCGTCGCGCAGGTTGATGGCGATCAGGCCGGCCCGGAGCGACGAGTCGTACTCGGTGAACTTGGTCTTCTTCACCTGGCCGAGGCGGGTGGCGAAGAACAGGAACCGGTGCGTCTCGTAGTCGCGGGTGTCGATGATCGCCTGGATCCGCTCGTCCGGCTGGAGGGGCAGGAGGTTCACGATGGCCGTCCCCCGGGCCGTGCGCTCCTTCATCGGGATCTCGTGGGCCCGGAGCCGGTACACCCGGCCACGGGTCGAGAAGAACAGCAGGTAGGCGTGGGCCGTGGTGGTGACGATGTGGGTGGCGTAGTCGTCGTCGCGCAGCTTGGTGCCGGCCACGCCCCGGCCGCCCCGGGCCTGGGTCTTGAAGGCGTCGGCGGCGACCGCCTTCACGTAGCCCTTGGCCGACAGGGTGACGACCATCTCCTCGTCGTCGATGAGGTCGAGGTTCGACAGGTCGCCGGGGTCGAACGTGATCTCGCTGCGCCTGGGCGTGGCGTGGGCCGCCTTCACCTCGGCCAGCTCCTCCTTGATGACCGACCGGAGCTTCACGTCGTCGCTGAGGATGGCCTCGAGCTCGGCGATGGTGGCCCGCAGCTCGGCCAGCTCCTCGGCCAGGTCGGCCCGGGCCAGCCGGGTGAGCGACACCAGGCGCATGTCGAGGATGTGGTTGGCCTGCTCCTCGGAGAACGACATGGGTTCGGCCATGAGCCCGTCGCGGGCCCCGCCCCGGTCCTCCGAGCCCCGGATGAGGGCGATGATCGCGTCGATCATGTCGAGGGCCCGGATGAGGCCCTCGAGGATGTGGGCCCGGTCGCGCGCCTTCCTGAGCCGGAACTCCGACCGGCGGGTGATGACCTCGATCTGGTGGGCGACGTAGGCCTCGAGGGCCTGGGCCAGGTTGAGGGTGCGGGGCACCCCGTCGACCAGGGCCACCATGTTCACGCCGAAGCTGGTCTGCAACGGGGTGAACTTGTAGAGGTTGTTCAGCACCACGTTGGCGTTGGCGTCGCGCTTGAGCTTGACGACGAGCTTGGTGTCGTTGCCCGACGATTCGTCGTTGGCGTCGGCCACCCCGTCGAGCTCGCGGCTCTCGGCCAGCTCGGCGATGCGGGTGAGGATCCCCGACGGTGACGCCTGGTAGGGCAGCTCGGTCACGACGATGAAGACGCCGTTCTTGCGCTCCTCGATCTCGGCCCGGGCCCGGATGCGGATCGAGCCGCGACCGGTCCGGTAGGCGTCGAGGATGCCCGAGCGGCCGAGGATCAGGCCGCCGGTCGGGAAGTCGGGGCCGCTCACGAACGGGAGCAGGTCGTCGGGAGCGGCGCCGGGATGGTCGAGCAGGTGGGTGACGGCGTCGATGATCTCGCCCAGGTTGTGGGGCGGGATGTTGGTGGCCATGCCGACGGCGATGCCCTGGCTGCCGTTCACCAGCAGGTTGGGGAACCGGCTGGGCAGGACCTGGGGCTCGGTGAACTCGCCCGAGTAGTTGTCGCCGAAGTCGACGGTGTCCTCGTCGATGCCCTCGAGCATCACGTTGGCGAGGGCCGACAGCCGGCTCTCGGTGTAGCGGGCCGCGGCCGGGGGGTGGTCGGCCGAGCCGAAGTTGCCGTGGCCGTCGATGAGGGGGTGGCGGAGGGAGAAGTCCTGGGCCATGCGGGCCAGGGCGTCGTAGATGGCGCCGTCGCCGTGGGGGTGGTACTTGCCCATGACGTCGCCGGTGACCCGTGCGCTCTTCATGTGGGGCCGGTCGGATCGGGCCCCGACGTCGCGCATGCCCCAGAGGATCCGGCGGTGCACCGGCTTCAGGCCGTCCCGCACGTCGGGCAGGGCCCGCATCGTGATGACGGACATGGCGTAGTCGAGGAAGGAGCGCTCCATCTCCTCCTGGATCTCGACCGGCTCGATGCCGGCGACGGCCAGCTCGCCGCCGTCGGCGGGGCCCGGAACGTCCGGCGGTGGGGTGTCGGTCATGGGATTCGAAGGTCCTTTCGGGACGCGGCCGACGTCGTCAGATGTCGAGGAAGCGGACGTCGGCTGCGTTCGTGGTGATGAAGTGCTTGCGGAGGTCGACGTCGTCGCCCATCAAGGTGGACATCACGGTGTCGGCGATGGCGGCCTCCTCCACGTTCACCTGGAGGAGGGTCCGACGGGTGGGGTCCATGGTCGTGATGCCCAGCTCCTCCCAGTCCATCTCGCCCAGGCCCTTCAGCCGGGCGTACTCGTGGCGCTTGTTGGGGTTCTCGGCCTCCCAGCGCACCCGGGCCGCTTCGTCCTTCAGGTACACCTTCTCCTTGCCCACGACCGTCGAGAACAGCGGGGGCTGGGCGATGTACACGTGGCCCTCCTCGACCAGCGCGCCCATCTGGCGGAAGAAGAACGTGAGCAGCAGCGTGCGGATGTGCGAGCCGTCGACGTCGGCGTCGCACATGATGACGATCTTGTCGTAGCGGATCTTCGCGACGTCGAACTCGTCGCCGAGGCCGGCGCCCACGGCCCGCACGAGCGTCTCGATCTCGTTGTTCTTGAGCATCTTGTCGATGCGGGCCCGCTCGACGTTGAGGATCTTGCCCCTGATCGGCAGCACCGCCTGGGTGCGGGGATCGCGGGCCTTGATGGCCGAGCCGCCGGCCGAGTCGCCCTCGACGATGAACAGCTCGGTCTCGCGGGCGTCGCGCGACGAGCAGTCGGTGAGCTTGCCCGGTAGGCCGGCGCCCTCGAAGGCGGACTTGCGCCGGGTGGCGTCGCGGGCCTGGCGGGCGGCGAGGCGGGCCCGCTGGGCCTGGATCGACTTCTTGACGACCTGGTTGGCCTCGGTGGGGTGCTCCTCGAGCCAGTCGGCCAGCTTCTCGTTGGTGGCCCGCTCGACCAGCGAGCGCACCGAGACGTTGCCCAGCTTGGTCTTGGTCTGGCCCTCGAACTGGGGCTCCTGGAGCCGCACGCTGATGATGGCCGTCAGCCCTTCGCGGATGTCCTCGCCGGCGAGGTTGTCGTCCTTCTCCTTGAGCACGCCCTTGGCCCTGGCGTGCTTGTTGACGGCGTTGGTGAGCGACTTGCGGAACCCCTCCTCGTGCATCCCGCCCTCGGTGGTGGCGATGCCGTTGGCGAAGGAGTGGATGCCCTCGTAGAAGCCCGAGTTCCACTGGAAGGCGACCTCGACCTCCTGGGTCTCCTCCACCGCCGAGAAGTAGCCGACCCGCTTGAACAGGGCCTCCTTCGACGCGTTGACGTGGCGCACGAAGTCCTCGATGCCACCGGCGTACTTGTAGACCGTCGGCTCGTTGTCGTGGCCGGCCCGCTCGTCGACGAAGCGGATCTCGAGGCCCTTGTTGAGGAAGGCGTACATCTGGAGCTTCTCGAGGATCGTCTGGGCCCGGAAGTCGGTGCCCTCGGAGTGGAAGATCTCGGCGTCGGGCCAGAACGTGACCGCGGTCCCGCTGGTGCGCCCCCGGGGCGCCTTGCCCACCGAGGCCAGCGGGCCGAGGGGCACGCCGCCGTCGACGAACTCCATCCGGTGCCGCTCGCCGTCCCGATCGACCTCGACGACCAGGCGGGACGAGAGGGCGTTCACCACGGAGACGCCGACCCCGTGGAGGCCGCCGGAGACCTTGTAGCCGCCCCCGCCGAACTTGCCGCCGGCGTGCAGCATCGTGAGCGCGATCTCGACGCCGGACTTGCCGTACTTCTCGTTGATGTCGACGGGGATGCCACGCCCGTCGTCGACGACCCGGCAGCCGCCGTCGGCCAGGAGGACCACGTCGATGCGGGTGCAGTGACCGGCCATCGCCTCGTCGACCGCGTTGTCGACGATCTCGGTGACGAGGTGGTGGAGGCCGTTCAGACCGGTCGAGCCGATGTACATGCCGGGCCGCTTGCGGACCGCCTCGAGGCCCTCGAGGACCTGCAGGTCCTTGGCCTCGTACGACTCGGTCGCTGTCTGTGCCACGGGCGCGTCCTTCGGGAGGGGAATTCAGGCGGGGCGACCGCACCCGTAACCGCAAAAGCGCAGGTCAACCGGTGGATTCGCGATGGCGAGAGTCTACCAGCGAGGGGTGTCAGGGACGCGCCACACGGACCTCGACGCCCGTGACCACGCCGGCCCCCGCCACCGCCGCCAGCCGCTCGAGCAGGTCGACCTGGAGCCACCGCAGCTGGGTCGCCCAGGCCGGGTCGTCGACGGTGACCACGAGCACGCCGTCGCGGAGGGCGGCCGGGCGGGCGTGGGCGGCCAGGACCTCCCCCACCAGGTCGTCCCAGCGGGAGAACACCGCCGGCAGCGTCGACGCGCTCGGCACCCCGAGCGCGTCGGTCACCCGGTCCAGCGACTCGCCCACCCGCCTCGGCGTCACACCGTACCGGTCGGTCGGAGGCGGGTCACCGCTCGATGATCGCGCCGTTCGCGACGATCGCGCCGTTTGCGACCCGGACCACGAGGCCGGGCTCGGCGCCGGCCGGCAGCGGGCCGGCCGTGGTCAACAGGGCCTGGCCGGGCGGGAGGGCGCCGAGCAGCGCCTCGCTCCGGCCCGGGTCGAGCTCGGAGAACACGTCGTCGAGCAGGAGGATCGGCGCCTCGCCGACGACCTCGGTGACGACGACGTGGGTGGCCAGGCGCAGCGCCAGCGCCAGGGAGCGCTGCTCTCCCTGGGAGGCGTGGGAACGGGCGGGGAGCCCATTGACGACCAGCACCAGGTCGTCGCGGTGCGGGCCGACCGTGCTCACGCCCCGGCGGACGTCGTCGGTCCGGGCGCCGGCGAGCGCCGAGGCCAGCCCCACCTCCCTCCAGGGTGCCTCGTAGCCGAGCTGCACCTCCGCCGAGGCCTGGGCCACGAGGTCGTAGGCGGCCGCCACCACCGGGCCCAGGCGGGCGACGAGGCGGTCTCGGGCTCGGCCCAGGGCCTCACCGACCTCGGCCAGCTTGGCGTCCCACACGTCGAGGGTGGCCTCCACCTCGGGCGTGAGCCGGCCCCCGGCCTGCTTCAGGAGGGCGGTCCGCTGCCGCAGGATCCGCTCGAGGTCGGTCCGGGTGCCGTCGTGGCGGGGCACGCAGGCCACGACGGTGTCGTCGAGCAGCCGGCGCCGCTCGGACGGCCCGCCCTTCACGAGGGCCAAGTCGTCCGGCGAGAACACCGTGGTGCGGACGGTCCCGAGCAGGTCCCGGGTGCGGCGCACCGGCTGGCGGTTGACGAGCACACGGTCCCGGCCGGTCACCGCCAGCGCCGCCTCGACGAGCACCGTCCGACCGTCCGACTCGACCTCGGCCCGCACCACGGCCTGGTCGGCGCCGGCCCGCACCAGCGCGTCGCCCGGGGCCCCCCGGAACGAGGCCAGGGTGGCCAGGTAGCCCACCGCCTCGAGCAGGTTCGTCTTGCCCTGCCCGTTGTCGCCCACCACGGCGGTGAGCCCCGGCGCCGGCAGCAGCTCGGCCTGCCGGTAGTTGCGGAAGTCGGCCAACCAGAGGTGCGCGAGGCGCACCGGGGTGGCCGGCCTAGGACACCCGCACCGGCATCAGCAGGTACAGGTAGTCCTGGTTCTCGACCGAGCGGACGACCGCCGGCTTGAGCGCGTCGACCGTCTCCAGGGTCACCTCGTCGCCCTCCACCGCCTCGACCCCGTCTGCGAGGTACTCCGGGTTGAACGCGATCACCATCTCCGTCCCCTCGTACTTGGCGTCGAGGTCCTCGTGGGCCTGGCCCACGTCCTGGGTGGTGGCGCTGAGCTCGATGCCCTCCGATCGCAGCGTGATGCGCACCGGTGTGGCCTCCCGAGCCAGCAGCTTCACGCGGCGCAGGGCATCGAGGAGCGGCTCGCGCCCGACGGTGAGCCGGTTGGGGTGCGTCGAGGGGATCAGCTGGCGGTAGTTCGGGAACTCGCCCTCGATCAGCCGGGTCATGAGCCGGGTGCCGCCCACGACGAAGGTGGCGTCGCGCTCGGCGAGGCGCAGGGTGACGTGCTCGGCGCCCCCGAGCACCCGGCCGAGCTCGCCCAGCGCCTTCGACGGCACCAGCACGGCCTGGCCCTCCCGCAGGATGCTGGCGCCGGGCAGATCACGGACCGCCAGCCGGTAGGAGTCGGTGGCGACCAGGCGCAGCCCGGTGCCCTCGGCCGCCATCAGCACGCCGGTGAGGATCGGGCGGGCGTCGTCGTGGCTCGCCGCCCGCACCACCTGGCGCAGCGCCTCGGAGAGGGCGGCGGCGTCGAGGACCACCTCGTCGGCCGGCGACTCGACCAGCCGGGGGAAGTCCTCGGCGGGCAGGACGCGGACGGAGAACTCCGAGCGGTTCGACGAGATCCGGGCCTCGTCGCCCTCGACCTCGAGGACGACCGCACCCGGCTGCAGGGAGCGGACGATGTCGACCAGCAGGCGGGCCGGCAGCACGGTGACGCCGTCGACCTGGCCGGCGACCGTGACCGAGACCTGGATCGTGAGGTCGAGGTCGCTCCCTGCCAGCAGCAGGTGGTCGCCGGCGAGCTCGATCTTCACCCCGGAGAGGACGGGCAGCGCTCCGCCCCGGCTGGCGACGGCCCGGGTGGCCGTGCCGAGGGCCTCGACGAGCACGTCACGCTCGCAGCGGAACTTCACCGTGGCTCCTGTCTTTCATCGTCATTAGAGAGATAGCTCTCTTGTAACAACAGTAAGGGCTGTGGATCGTGGATAAGTCGGTCGAGGTCCAGGCCAGGGTGGGTTCGGCTGTCCGACGACGATCCCCAGGCTCCCACAGGCCGGGAGCGAACGGGGGCATGCCGACCGGGCGCTTGTGGACAGCGCCGGGTTGTCCACAAGCTGTCCACCGGGGAGTGCACACCGTCGTCCACCGGGGGGCAGCGGACGCTCAGGGTGCGGCGCGGATGGATTGGATGAGCTCGGTGACCTGGTCGTAGATCTGACGGCGCTCCTTCATCAGGGCCCCGATCTTCTCCACGGCGTGGATGACCGTGGTGTGGTCTCGCCCGCCGTACTCACGGGCGATCGCGGGGTAGCTGAGGTCGGTGAGCTCCCGGCACACGTACATGCCGACCTGGCGGGCGGTGACGAGCGGCCGGCGCCGGCTCTTGCCCTGGAGCTCCTCGACCGGGAACCCGAACATCTTGGACGTGGCGTCGAGGATGACCTTGGCCGTGATGGCCCGGGGCTGCGAGTCGGAGAGGATGTCGCCCAGCACGTCGGCGGCCAGCTCGGCGGTCATGGGGGCCCGGTTGAGGCTGGCGTAGGCGGAGACCCGGAGGAGGGCGCCCTCCAGCTCCCGGATGTTGTTCGTGATGTGGCTGGCGATGAACTCGAGGACCTCGTCGGGGATGGTGATGGGCTCCCGCTCGGCCTTCTTGCGCAGGATGGCGAGGCGGGTCTCGAGGTCGGGCGGCTGGATGTCGGTGATGAGGCCCCACTCGAAACGGCTGCGGAGCCGGTCCTCGAGGGTGGCGATGGCCCGGGGGGGGCGGTCGGAGGAGAGCACGATCTGGCGGTTGGCCCCGTGGAGCTGGTTGAACGTGTGGAAGAACTCCTCCTGGAGGCCTTCCTTGCCCTCCATGAACTGGATGTCGTCGACGAGCAGGACGTCGTTCTCGCGGTACTTGCGCTTGAAGGCGGCCATGCTGTTCGTGCGGATGCCCTCGACGTAGTCGTTGAGGAAGGCCTCGGTCGAGACGTAGCGGACCTTGTAGGCCGGATAGTTCTCGTGCACGTAGTGGGCGATGGCGTGCAGGAGGTGGGTCTTGCCGAGGCCGGCCACCCCGTAGATGAACAGCGGGTTGTAGGAGCGGGCCGGCGTCTCGGCCACGGCCTGGGCGGCGGCATGGGCGAAGCGGTTCGAGGCGCCGGTGACGAAGGCCTCGAAGGTGTAGCGGGAGTTCAGCCGGGGGGCGTCGAGATCGGGCGACGGCGCCATGGTCGGGGAAGGGGGCGGCATCGCCCGAGGCGGGCGCAACGGCTCGTGGCGGCCACCTTCGGGGAACAGCTCGGTGGGCGCGTCGTCGAGGGCGCGGTGGTCGGGGTCGGCGCCGGCCTCGGTGCGGACCTCGAAGGCGACCGCCACCCGGGGGTGGCCCAGGGCGGCCAGGGTCTGGTGGACCTGGTCCCGCCAGCGGGACTCGAGCCGCTCCTTCACGAGGACGCTGGGCACCGCCACGACCAGCCGGTCGTCCTCGAGCTCGACGCCCGCCGAAGGCTGGAAGCAGCTGCTCCAGACCGAGTCGGGCACGTCGGCCCGGAGGGCGTTGGTACAGGCGTTCCACAGCCCATCCGCCTCACCCACCAGCTCGACGCCTCCCGGCTGCTCGCTTCACCCACAGGAGCATCCACAACTGTGGACATCTCCGAGACGGTCGGACCGCCGGCCGGGCCCGCACCCTTCTTCCCCGCCGGGCTGACCACTCGTCGTGTGCTCCCGCCGGGGAGTTCGCACCGTAGCACCGGGCTCCCGGCGGGGCGCAAGGGCCGGGTGGCCCCCGCGCCGTGGACGCTCGGCCCGGCACCGAGGCCGCGGCGCCCGCCCGGGGTCGGGTTCCTGCACGGCCGCGCCCCAGGCTGGCCGTTGGCGTTCGGCCCGGCACCGACCTACCCTGACCGGCGGCCTCTGGCCACTCCCCCGAGTCGCGGCTGGCGCGGCGCCGGCGCAGCCGGCCGGGACGGTTTCCTCGTGGCGACGCGGCCACGTGGCAGGAAGGACGCTGGTGAAGCGCACGTTTCAGCCCAACACCCGGAAGCGGGCCAAGAACCACGGGTTCCGTCACCGCATGTCGACCCGGGCCGGGCGGGCCATCCTGGCCGCCCGACGCCGGAAGGGTCGTCAGCGCCTGTCGGCGTAGGGCTCGTGACAGCTGCCCGGGTCGGGCGAGTCCACGACCGAGAGAGCTTCCTGGCGCTGCGCCGGGCCGGTCGGCGCGGCCGGTCCGACGGTGTCAGCGCGACCTGGTGCCCGGCCACCGACGGCTCGGTGCGACTGGCGCTGGCCGTGAACCGGGCCGTCGGCGGTGCGGTGGTGCGCAACCGGCTCCGGCGCCAGCTCCGGGCTGCCTTCGGCGGGCTGGCGGCCCAGGTCCCGCCCGGCACGTACCTGCTCGGCGGGGGATCGAGCGCGGTGGGGCTGGCGCCCGAGGTCCTGCGAAGCCATCTCCACGAGGCCCTGGTCCGAGCCGGGGCTGGCGCCTGATGAGTCCCCTTGCCAGCGCTCTCAGTGGGTTGATCCGCGCGTATCGTGCTTTCAGCGCCGGCCGGCCGTCGCCCTGTCGCTTCCAACCCACCTGCTCCGCCTACGCGCTCGACGCCCTGCACGAGCACGGCGGGCTGCGGGGCGGGGTGCTGGCGGTCCGCCGCATCGGCCGGTGCCACCCCTGGGGCCGGTACGGCTACGACCCCGTCCCCGAGCGGAGGCTCACCTAGATGTTCGACGCACTGGCCGGGGCCCTGGCCTTCTTCTACGACGTCTGGCCGTCGTACGGCGGGGCCATCTTCCTGTTCACGATCGCGATCATGGTGGCGTTGTCGCCCCTCTCCATCAAGAGCACCCGCTCCATGATCCGCATGCAGCGCGTGCAACCGGAGCTGAAGAAGCTCCAGACGATGTACAAGGACGATCGCGAGACCCTCAACCGGGAGATGATGGCCTTCTACCAGGCCAACAACATCAACCCGTTCTCGTCCTGCCTGCCGCTGCTGCTGCAGATGCCCGTCTTCTTCGTGCTCTTCCAGGTGCTGCAGGGGCTCACCAAGAAGGACGACACCGGCCACTTCGACCCGCGCTACCTGTCCGAGGACTCGGCGCTGGCCAGCGCCCTCCGGGCCTCGACGAAGATGATGTCGTTCGGGATGGACCTGTCGAAGAGCGCGCTCACCGAGCTCAAGGACGAGGGCCTCGTCACCGCCCTGCCCTTCTTCGTGCTCGTGGTCCTGGTGGCCGGGACGCAGTGGTACCAGCAGCGTCAGATCAGCGGTCGCCGGGGAGCGGTCGCCATCAACCCCCAGCAGCAGATGATGACGAAGATCCTCCCCTTCATCATCGTGCCCTTCGCGCTGTCCTTCCCAGCCGGCCTCGTCGTCTACTACGTCACGTCGAACCTGGTGCGCGTGGGCCAGCAGGCGCTCGTCACGCAGCTCGAGAACCGGTCGTCGGCGCCGGACATCGTGATCCCGCCGCCTTCGGCGCCGCCGGCCGGCTCGGCCAAGAACCCGTCCGGGCGGCCGACGCCGCCGACCCGCCCGACCGGGCGAACGACCCAACCCGGTGCCCCCCAACGCAGGAAGAAGCGGAAGTAGCCCCATGGAATGGGTGGAGACCACCGGTCGCACGATCGAAGAGGCCAAGGAAGCAGCCCTCGACCAGTTGGGCGTCGACGAGCAGGATGCCGAGTTCGACGTCCTCGAGGAAGCCAAGAGCGGCCTCTTCGGGCGGCTCCGCACCGAGGCGCGGGTCCGCGCCCGGGTCCGCCCCACGACGCCCCCCCCGAAGGCAGATCGTCGGGAGCGCCGGCGGCGGGGCAGCCGGGCTGGCGACGCCGTGGCCGGCGACGACCGACCGACCGGCACCGACGACTCCGACGACACCGACGAGGACGCCGTCGCCGATGCCGCGCCCACAGCCCGGCCCGCTCGTCGGTCCTCCAGGGCGCCATCGGCGCCGTCCCCTTCGCCCGAGCCTCGGGCCCCGCAGCGCCGTCAACCCCAAGACCGAGGAGCAACCGTGGATGAGCCCATCGACCGTGCGGTGACGTCCGAGGCCCTGCACGGCTTCCTCGTCGGGCTCCTGGAGGCCTTCGAGGTCGAGGCCACGGTGACCGTGCGCGAGCTCGACGAAGGCGTCCTCGAAGCGTCGATCGACGGCGAAGAGCTGGGCCTGCTGGTCGGCCCCAAGGGTCAGACCGTCGACGCCCTGCAGGACCTGGCTCGCAGCGCGGTCCCCCACGACGGATCGACCCGGCTCCGGGTGGACGTTGCCGGCTACCGTGAGCGGCGCCGGGAGGCGCTGTCACGCTTCGCCACCGGGGTGGCCCAGGACGTGCTGGCGTCGGGGACGCCGACATCGCTCGAGCCGATGAGCGCGGCCGACCGCAAGGTCGTGCACGACACGGTCAACGAGATCGACGGCGTGCGCACCACCTCGGAGGGCGAAGAGCCCCGCCGTCGGGTGGTCGTGCACCCCGATCACTGAGTCCGGTCCGGTTCGTTCCGTTCGGCCGTCGTCCGGGACGGAGGGCTGTGGAACAGGATGAGGAGCTGGCGCTGACGGCGGTGCTGGCTCGCGCCCGAACCCTCGGGTTCCTGGGCCCCGGTCCGCTCGAAGCCCAGCTGGCCCACGCCCTTGCCTTCACCGCGCAGCTCCCGGTCGAGGTGGGGCTCGACGGGCTCGACCTCGGCAGCGGCGGCGGCCTCCCGGCGCTGGTGGTGGCGCTGGCCCGGCCGGCGTCGACCTGGACCCTCGTCGACGCCATGGCCAGACGGACCGCCTTTCTGGGGGAAGCGGTCGAGCAACTCGGGCTGGTCGGCCGCCTGACGGTGGTCACCGCTCGGGCCGAAGCGCTGCCCCCGGCCTGGCGGGGTCGTTTCGACGTGGTGACCGCACGGGGGTTCGGTCCCCCGGCCGTGCTGGCCGAGTGCGCAGCACCGTGGCTGCGGGTCGACGGCGTGCTGGTGGTGAGCGAGCCTCCGACCTGCGACGACGGGCGGTGGCCGACCGCTCCCCTGGCCGGCCTCGGGCTGGCGGTGGACGAACGGACTCCGGGTCCTCCAGCGTTCATCCGGCTCCGCCAGGTGCACCCGTGCCCGGCCCGGTACCCCCGCCGTACCGGAGTGCCGACCAAGCGACCCCTCTGGTGAGGCCTCCGGACCCGGGCGCCGATGTTCCACGGGGAACATCGGCGCGCACCGGGTTGACGACCGGCGGCGATGCTTAGCGCGCCGAGCCACAGCCGAGGTTCGAGGGGGAAGAAGGAGCGAAGGCGCGGCGGCCATCAGGTCTCGTCTCCGGGGCCGAGCCGAGGCCCCGGCCCGCCCGGGCTGACGTCCTGGTTCCACGGGAAACATCGTGGGGAGCCAGGACGGGCCACAACGCCGGTCGAGAACCCGACGGCTGGTGGCGGATCGGGCGATGGTGTCCCCGGGCCACGTCGCGACGACGCGCTTGCCCGGGGAGCGGAAACCCGCGACCATGACGAGCGCGTGGTGCTCGGCGGGTGCCGGCAGCTCGTCGACGCCGTCCCGGCGCGTCGAACCAGGTCTTCCCGAGGGCCGGCCACCGGTCCGGCCCTCGAGTGCTCGAGACGGTGTGGGAGTGTCGATGGCGGTGGGCGAACCCGGACGTCGCGGTGGGATCTTCGACCGGCTCCGCCGGACCGGGTTAGGGCCCGACGGCGACGAGGGGGTGGCGAACCCCGACGTCGCATCCGAGGTGGACGTCGACGAGACCGCTTCGGCCCCGTTCGTCCAGG
>JBFWQW010000023.1:0-32256 GCA_050249235.1 Acidimicrobiia bacterium
AGGTCTTCCCGAGGGCCGGCCACCGGTCCGGCCCTCGAGTGCTCGAGACGGTGTGGGAGTGTCGATGGCGGTGGGCGAACCCGGACGTCGCGGTGGGATCTTCGACCGGCTCCGCCGGACCGGGTTCGGGCCCGACGGCGACGAGGGGGTGGCGAACCCGGACGTCGCATCCGAGGTGGACGTCGACGAGACCGCTTCGGCCCCGTTCGACCAGGTCCCGCCGGCTCCGGCCGGCGACCCGGCCCAGGAGGCGGGTCGCGACCAACGTGCCGTCGACGAGGCTCCCGCCACCGACCTCGCCTCGAGCGGCGGCGACCTCGATCTCGAGCCACCCGGGTCCGGGGAGGCGCCGGACGGATCGCCTGACGCCGACGGGGTGGCGGCCACGGCCGAGGCGTCCCCGGGTCCGGGGCCGTCGCCGTTCGCTCGTCCGCTCCCCCGGGTCATCGCCATCGCCAACCAGAAGGGCGGCGTCGGCAAGACGACCACGGCGGTGAACCTCGGTGCCTGCCTGGCCGAGCTGGGGTACCGGGTGCTCGTCTGCGACCTCGATCCGCAGGGGAACGCCTCCACCGGGCTCGGCCTGAACCCCCGGAACATGGCCACCTCCATGTACGACGTCATCCTCAACGACGTCCCCCTGGAGGACTGCATCGAGCCGTCGTCCGTGCGGAACCTCTTCGTCGCCCCGGCCAGCCTCGACCTGGCCGGCGCCGAGATCGAGCTGGTCCCCGCCTTCAGTCGGGAGATGCGGTTGCGGCGGGCCATCGAGGCGGTGCTCGACGACTTCGACTTCGTGCTGATCGACTGCCCGCCGTCGCTGGGACTGCTCACCGTCAACGGGTTGGCGGCGGCGGCCGAGGTGATCGTCCCGATCCAGTGCGAGTACTACGCGCTCGAAGGCCTCGGTCAGCTGCTTCGCAACGTGTCCCTGGTCCAGCGGAACCTCAACCCCCGACTCGAGGTGAGCGCCATCATCTGCGTGATGTACGACGCCCGGACGAAGCTGTCGGGCCAGGTGGTGGCCGAGGTGCGGGCCCATTTCGGCGACAAGGTCTGTCGGAACGTCGTCCCCCGGACCATTCGGTTGAGCGAAGCCCCGTCGTTCGGTCAGCCGATCATCGCGTTCGATCCGAACTCGCGGGGCGCCATCGCCTATCGCGAGCTGGCCAAGGAGGTGAGCGGTGGTACGCCGCAGCGGGCTCGGTAGGGGACTCGGTGCGCTGATCCCGCCGGAGGCAGCTGGCAGCTCGTCCGAGTCCGTCCTGCGGGACGTGCCGGTCGCCGCCGTCCGTCCGAACCCCCAGCAGCCCCGAAAGCACTTCGACGAGGAGAGCCTGGGGTCGCTGGCGGCGT
This sequence comes from Acidimicrobiia bacterium, assembly GCA_050249235.1. Classification (GTDB taxonomy): domain Bacteria; phylum Actinomycetota; class Acidimicrobiia; order Acidimicrobiales; family CADCSY01; genus JAEKLB01. The sequence goes on from JBFWQW010000023.1 coordinate 1,357, forward strand.
CGGTCCGCGAGCTCGGGGTGCTCCAGCCGCTCCTCGTCCGCGAGGTGGGGGAGGGTGAGTACGAGCTCATCGCCGGCGAGCGGCGCTGGCGGGCGGCCAAGCGGGCCGGCCTGCCGACCGTGCCGGTGCTGGTCCGTGTGGCCGACGACCTGGCGGCCCTGGAGCAAGCCGTAGTCGAGAACCTCCACCGCCAGGACCTCAACCCGCTGGAGGAGGCGGCGGCCTACCAGCAGCTGATCGAGGACTTCGACCTCACCCACGATCGGCTGGCGGCCCGGGTTGGCAAGAGCCGGGTCACCATCACCAACACCCTCCGGCTGTTCCAGCTCCCCCCGTCGATCCAGCGCCTGGTCGGGGAGCGGTTGCTGTCGGCCGGGCACGCCCGAGCCCTGTTGGCATCGCCCGACCGGGCCTTCCAGGAGAGCCTGGCCGCGGCCGTGGCGCGCGACGGGCTGTCCGTGCGGGCGGTGGAGGAAGCCGTCCGGGCTCACCAGGCCTCGATCGAGGGCGCCGAGGGCGATCGCTCCGACGCCGGCCCGGGGCCGGTCGGCGTCGATCGGTCGATCCCGTCGCCCGGTGGTGAGCCGGCGGCGCTTCGACCGGCCGGGATGCACGAGCTCGAAGAGCTCCTGGCCGAACACCTGTCGACGCGGGTCCGGGTGCAGGAAGGTCGGTCCGGTGGTCGGATCCAGATCGAGTTCGCCGACCTCGACGACCTCGAGCGGATCTACCGGGCCATGACCGAACCACCGCTGCAGGCCGCCGACTGACCTTCACCTCAGGGTGAGGACCTCCGCACCTCTTGCTGAGGTCCACGGAACCCACAAGCTGTGGTCAACCCTGTGGATGACAGTGTTCTCGCAGGTCAGAGGGCCCATTCATGACCAGCCGGGGGGCCCGTCGAACCGCCCCGGGGCGGGCGGTGGACGGGCCCGGACGGCGCGGACTCACAGGAAGTCGGCGAGCTCCTCGAGCAGCTGACCCTTGCCCTTGGCGCCGACCAGGCGCTTCTGGGGCTCGCCGTCCTTGAAGACGATGAGCGTGGGGATGCTCATCACGTCGAAGCGGCGGGCGATGCCCGGGTTCTCGTCGACGTTGAGCTTGGCGATCAAGACCTTGCCGGCCTGCTCGGCCGCGATCTCGTCGAGGACCGGGGCGATCAGCTTGCACGGACCGCACCACTCCGCCCAGAAGTCGACCACGACCGTCTCGGTCGCGGACTTGACCTCTTCGTCGAACGTCGCGTCCGTCAGGGTTCGGGTGTTGGCTCCCACGGGGGCTCCTCTTGGTTTTCGCGCACCTCGGTGCGCTGGTGGTGTGGTCGTGCGGCGAGGCTCGACGAGCTCGCGGGATTCGGGGACCGACCTACCCGTGACCGGCGCCGGTGGACTCCAGCCAGCGCTCGGCGTCGATCGCCGCCATGCAGCCGCTGCCGGCCGCGGTGATGGCTTGGCGGTAGATGTGGTCCTGGACGTCGCCACAGGCGAAGACGCCCTCGACGTTGGTCAGGGTGCGGCCCGGCTGGGTGACGAGGTAGCCGGCTTCGTCCAGGTCGAGCAGGTCGACGAACAGGTCGGTGTTGGGCCGGTGGCCGATGGCCACGAACAGACCGGTGACACCGAGCAGGGTGCGCTCGCCGGTTCGCACGTCCTCGACCTCGGCGGCTTCGAGGCGGGTGGCACCCTGCAGATCCGTCACGACATGGTGCCAGAGAAACTCGATTCGTTCGTTCTTGAAGGCCCGTTCCTGCATGATCTTCGACGCCCGCAGCTCCCCCCGGCGGACCACCACCGTGACCTTCTCGGCGAACTTGGTCAGGAAGATCGCCTCCTCCATGGCGGAGTCGCCCCCGCCGACGACGGCGATGTGGTGGCCCTTGAAGAAGAAGCCGTCGCAGGTGGCGCAGGTGGACAGCCCGTGGCCGAGGAGGCGGTGCTCGGCCGGCAGGTCGAGCATGAGCGAGCGGGCACCGGTGGCCACGATCACAGCGTCGGCGAGGTAGGAGGGCTCCGGCGCGGACGGATCGCCGGTCCAGATGCGGAAGGGCCGCTGGGAGATGTCGACCCGCGTGGCCTTCTCCTGGCGGAGGTCGGCGCCGAACCGGGCGGCCTGGGCCCGGAAGTTGCTCATGAGCTCGGGGCCCTGGATGCCGTCGACGAAGCCGGGGAAGTTCTCGACCTCGGTCGTGAGCATGAGCTGTCCGCCGGGCTGGTCGCCCGTGCTCGACGGCTCGCCCTCGAGCACGAGGGGGGCCAGGTTGGCCCGGGCCGTGTAGATGGCGGCGGTCAGCCCGGCGGGGCCGGAGCCGAGGATGACGACGGGTCGGGAGTCGGTCACGGGTCTCTTCGTTCGGCGGGGTTCGGTGGGGGCGGTGCGAGTCGGTGGGGAGGGCTCGGCGGGGGGCGGCGGCCCGGCTTCCGGACCGGCAGGGATCTCACCGATCCGGGCGAGCAGTTCGCTTCCGCCACACAAACAGCCCGAGCCCGATGAAGATTCCGCCGATCAGGAGGTGGGCGGGCCACACCTCGCCCGGGATGGCGGTGTCGAGGGCGCGCACGGCGGCGATGACGAGCAGCACCGCGGCCACCGTGGCGAGCACGGCGACCAGCAGTCCGTAGACCACGACCCGGGTCAGGCGCTCGAGCGGCTCCGTGGTCTTGCTGCGGACGGTGCCGATCAGGCCGTCGATCCGGTCGGCGGTCTCCGCGGCCCAGTCCCGTCCGCTCCCGCCGCTGCCACTGGGTGCCACGGGCAGTGACTCTACGAGGGCGATGCCCCCCGGCGGGGAACGGACGCCTCGGTCACCCCCAGAGGGCGGCTTCGTGCAGGAAGAACCGGTAGGCGCCGTCACGCTCCTCCCCGAGGTCGGTGATCCACAGCAGCACCGCCCCGGCCCGCCGCCGGCCGAGGTCGACCTCCACCGAGCTGGTCCGGGTGTCGTCCGGCCCGATCTCGGCGACGGCCTCGCCCCACCCGGCCAGGTCGGCGGCGTCGCCGTCGCCGAGGCGGACCTCGCCGGTCCAGCCCCGGTTCGGTGAGGTGAGGACGAGTCGGTCGAGGACGGCGGGGTCCTCGAGGCGCAGGACGATGCCGACGCCGGCTTTCAACCCGCCGAGCGCGGGGTTGCGGTAGTACACCTCCGTCCGCCAGCCGGTGGCGGGGTCGTCGTCGAAGGCGAAGCCGACCTCGTCGTCGTTCTCCTCCCGGTCGGGGCCGAGGGGATCGAAGCTCGACCCCGAGGCGATGGCGACCGCATGGTCGCCGCCGTCCCCCACGCCCACCGACTCGAACAGGTCCCGACCGACATCGGTCCTGCCGACGAGCACGCCGACCACGGCGAGGGTGGTCGCCACCACCACGATCAGGGCCGCCGGCACGAGCCACGCCCGCTCGGGACCGGCGTAGCCGTCACCGGTGTCGAGGCTCGGATCGGCGCCGCCCGGGTCCCCGGTCCCGACGCTCCCGGTTCGGCCGGCGTCCTGCAACACGGTGAGGTCGACGCCGCCGAGGTCGTCGCCGGCCCCGAAGCCGAGGTCGAGGGCGGCCAGCGCGGCCCGGAGGGCCGAGGCGGACTGGTAGCGGGCGTCGGGGTCGCGGGCGAGGGCGTGGAGGACGATCTCCTCGAGCGGGCGGGGGATGCCGGCCCGCACCTGTCGGGGGCGCAGCGGTGCGTCGGTGAGGCGGGCGACGGCGGTGGCGGTGGGGTTGGCGCCCACGAACGGCGGCCGGCCGCACAGCATCTCGTAGAGGACGACGCCGAGGGCGTAGACGTCGGCCCGGGCGTCGATCCGCGCCCCGCTCACCTGCTCCGGGGCCAGGTACTTGGCCGTGCCCATGACGTCGCCGACCGCGGTGAGGTCGTGGTGCAGGCCCTGTCCGGCCACCGTCCGGGCGCCCGGCCCGGTCTCGTCGGCGCCGACGTCGGTGTCGGTCACCAGCGCCTTGGCGATGCCGAAATCGGCAACGAGCACCCGCCCGTCGCCGCCGAGGAGGATGTTGCCCGGCTTCACGTCCCGGTGGACCAGCCCGTGGCGGTGGGCGTGGTCGAGGGCGGAGGCCACCTGCACGGCGATCTCGACGGCGCTGGCGAGCGGCAGGCCGAGGTGGTCGTCGAGCATCTCCCGCAGCGTCCGGCCGCGGACCAGCTCCATGACGATGGCCTCGCACCCTGGCTGGCTGCAGGTGTCGTAGATGGCGACGATGTTCGGGTGCGAGAGCCGGGCCGCGGCCACCGCTTCCCGCCGGAAGCGGGTGACGAACGCCTGGTCGGAGGCCAGCCGGGGGAGGAGGGCCTTGACCGCCACCGGCCTGGAGAGGATGACGTCGTCGGCTTCCCAGACCTCGGCCATCCCGCCCCGTGCGATGCGCCGCGTGAGCCGGTAGCGGCCGCCGACGAGGTCGTCGGGGGAGAGGGTGGGGGGTTCCGGCGGGACCACGGGCAGCGGGCCCGAGATGCTCAGCGGACGACCTGGAAGGTGACGCCCATCACCCGGGGCCCGCCGTGGACGCCGACGGTGGCACCGATCTCGCCCACGTGGATCGCGTCCCGGGGGTGGATGGCCGCCAGGAGCCCGACGAGTTCGTCGACGTCCGGCGCGCGGCCGTGCATCACGGCGAGGTTCTCGACCTCGCCCGCCTCGGCGACCTTGGCCACCAGGGCCTGGAGCGCCTTGCCCCGGGTGCGGACCTTGCCCGCCTCCTCGGTGACTCCCGAGCTGAGGTCGACGATCGGCTTGATGGCGAGCAGGGTCCCGAGCAGGGCCTGGGCGTTGCCGATGCGGCCGCCCTTCTTGAGGTTCTCGAGTGTGTCGAGAGCGCCGTACACGCGCGTGCGGGGCACCATCTCCTCGACCACGGCGACGACCTCGTCGGCCGACGCGCCGCTCGCGGCGGCCCGGGCCGCGGCGACGACCTGGCTGCCCTGGCCCCAGGTGACGGACCGGCTGTCGACGATCCGCACGTCGACGTCCGGGATGGCCCTGGCCGCAGCTCGGGCCGACTGCATGGTGCCGGACAGGTCGGACGAGATGGTGATGCACACGACCGGTCCGTCGCCCCGGAAGGCGGCCTCGAAGGCGCCGGGCGAGGGTGCGGCCGTCTCCGGCAGGACGGCCGAGGAGGCCATCCGCTCGTAGAAGGCAGCGGGGGTCAGGTCGCGGCGGTCGACGAACTCGTCGTCGCCGAAGCGGATCGAGAGCGGGACGACGGTGATCCCCAGCTCCCGGGCCAGATCGTCGGGCAGGTCGGCGGCGCTGTCGGTCACGACTCGGACGGTCATCGGCACAGGACGCTACCGAGCCCGGACGTTCGACCCGGTGTCCCCCCGCCCCGCGGCCCGGGGATCGGACCCGCCGAGGTCCGGCCCGTTCTCGTCCGGCCCGCCGCCGGCCGGCCCGTCGCGGTCCCGAGGGACCCGCTCGGCGCGTCGGCCCCGCCAGTGCCGGATCCACCACCAGACCAGGACCAGCCCGGAGCCGACCGACAGCACGATCCCCACGCCGGAGACGGCCGTCGAGACGACGGTGAACTGGACCCTGGCCAGCTCGACCGAGCCGGACGGGGTTCGGAGCACGGCCCGGAGGGGGAAGGCGGCCGACGCCCGGGCCAGGACCCGGACCTTCAGCACCAGCCGCTGCTCGGGCTCGAGGACGACCTCGGTGAACTCCCGCCGGGAGGGGTCGGGGCCCTCGCCGTCCAGGAACTCGAGCTTGTCGCTCGAGAGCTCGAGCGACACCGTCACCGGGAGGTCGCTCTCGTTGACGATGGTGATCGGGATGGTGCCCTCCCGGGCCGTCAGCCGGAAGGTGCGGCCCCGGACCAGGTGCACACCGTCACGGAAGTCGGTGACGGCGGAAGTCGCCGCGGCCACGTGGCGGCGCCGGGCGACGGTGGTGAGGCCGTCGGCCTCGGCGAGCAGGAGCTGGCGCTCGATGTCGGCGAAGTCGTCGGCCTGCCCCGTCATCGACCGGGCCGCGTCGAGCTGGGCCCAGGCCGCGGTGAGCTGCGAGGTGGTCTCCCTGTCGAGGACGCCTTCGCCGGCTGGCCCGGGGAAGGTGTCCCGCACCACCGGCCGGCCGTCGGTCTCGAGGGGTGCCACCTCGCGCACCAGGTCGTCCAGGCGGACGCCCTGCACGATCGACCCGGTCCCGAGGGCCGTGAAGGCCGGGCCGAGGAGGGCGGTGGTGGGCTGCCAGTCGGCCGGGGGGCGCACGACCACGCCCCGGACCGACCTGGGCAGGTCGCGGTAGAGCACGGCCAGGTCGGCCACCAGCCGCTGGGCGGCGAGGACCGGGTCGTCGCCCGCGAAGTGGGCGCCCAGGCCCCGGTCGGCGATGACGGCGTCGACGACGCGGCCCTCCCGGTCCGCCAGGGCGAAGGGTCGGGAGAGGGTGAGGCGTCCGGTCGCGCCGGGGTCGAGCGGCACCAGGCCCGCCTCGGGCACCACGACCGTCGTGACGCCCATGGCCAGGAGCGCTCCGACGGCGTCCGGCGAGAGGGGGGCATCGGCCGACCACAGGCGGGCGTCGCCGGACCCGCCGGCCACGTCGGCCAGGACCCGCCCGCCCCGGGCCCGCTGGCTCACCAGGTCGACGGCCCGGCCCCCGGCCACCAGGGCCGAGGCGTCGACGTCGACGTAGGGGGCGCCGACCAGCGGCCGGGTGGTGGGCGTGGCCCCGAGCCGGGCCAGCTCGGCCGCCAGCGTGGGCCTGAGGGCGGCGACGGCCTCGGCCGTCTCGGGGGTGAGGTCGACCGTCACCGGGACCTCGGGGTGGGCGGCCAGCGCGGTGAGGGCGGCGGCGACCCCGCCGGCGTCGTCGGCGGCCAGCTGGAGGCTGCCGTCGGGCCTGGTGGCGGGGGGCGCGCCGACCGGTTGGACCCAGGCGACCCGGAGCGGCACGTCGACCCGGTCCTCGGTCCGCACGAGGTAGGTGACGAGCCTGTCGACGGCCGCCGATCCGGCCCGGAGGGTCACCACGACCGGGTACACGCCCGGGCCGAGGGCCGGCAGCGGCAGCGAGAGCGTCAGGGCCCCCTCGGCCTCCGCCGGCAGGGTGGCGACGGCGACGTCCGCCAGGACGGCCACCGTCGACCCGAGCAGGGCGCCATCGAGGGTGCGGTCGAACTGCGAGCGGCTGCCGACGGCGGCGTGCACCCGGAGGCCGAGCTCGAGGCCGTCGAGGGGGCGGTTCCCGTCGATCGCCACCCGGAGCGTCAGGGGAGCGCCGGCCGCGGTCCACGCAGGTTGCGACACGAGACGCAGCCCGGCGGTCGCCGTCTGGGCCGGGGCCGGGTCGGCGAGGGGACCGGTGCCGAGCAGGAGGAGCGCCAGGGCGACGACCACGAGGGCTCCCGCCCACCGGCGGGCCGGGCCGACCCTCACGCTCGACCGCAGGTTCACCGGTGGCCGGGGCCGGCCCCGTCGGCGCCCTCCCGGTCGTCGACGGCGGCCCGGTCGACCGCGGGGTCGTCACCGGCGAGCGAACGGCCGAGGACCCGCAGGCCCGACGGCAGGAGCTCGAAGCCGACCGAGCGGTAGAGGTCGAGGGCCCGGTTGTTGTCCACCTGGGTGTTCACCACGACCTGCGTCCCCCCGCCCCGCCGGACCCACTGCACGCCGTCGACGACGAGCACCCGGCCGATGCCCCGCCCCTCGACGGCAGGGTCGACGGCCAGACGCTGGAGGTAGCCCGTCGTCCCGGCACGGCCGGTCACGGCGTAGCCGACCACCTGCCGGCCGGCCCGGGCCACGCGGAAGCGGGCGTCCGGGGTGGCGGTGACGGCGTCGGCCAGACCGGGCCCGTCGAGTCGCCAGAAGGGGGGAAAGGCGCGGGTGTCGACCCCGAGGGCGGCCCGCCGGTCACCCCGGCGGGCCGCCCGCAGGGACACGCCGGCGGGCAGGGGTGGGGCGTCCGGCACCCCCCGGAGGTCGAGGACGAGGAGGTGCAGCGAGTCTCGGAGCTCGAACCCGCAGGCCTCGAAGGCGTCGAGCTCGTCCATCGCCAGGGCACCGGTGAGGACCTCCCGGTAGCCCTTGGCGGCCAGCGCCGCGCAGGCTCGCGCGACGAGCGCCGGGCCGGGGGAGACGGGACCGCTGAGCGGGGTGACGAGGCCGACCTGCTGGCTGCCCCGCCACGAGCCGATGCGCAGTCGTTGCCCGCCGACACGCAGCTCGTCCCGCCGACCCATCCGCTCGGAGGTTAGGGCTGTTTTGATGCGCAGCTCCGGCTCGGCTGGCGCCTCGCCTGCGCAGCTGGGCGTGCACGCAGCCGTACTCGTCTCGGTTGCTCGCTTCGCTGGCGCTCCGCAGCGTCACCAGCTGTGTTGATGCGCAGCTCGGGCTCGGCTGGCGCGTTGTTGATGCGCAGCTTCGGCTCGGCTGGCGCCTCGCCTGCGCAGCTGGGCGTGCACGCAGCCGTACCGGTCGGGGTTGCTGCTCCGGCTGGCGCCTGCGCAGCGTCACCAGCTGTGTTGATGCGCAGCTCCGGCTCGCCCGGGGGGCTCGCCTGCGCAGCTGGGCGTGCACGCAGCCGTACTCGTCTCGGTTGCTCGCTTCGCTGGCGCTCCGCAGCGTCACCAGCTGTGTTGATGCGCAGCTCCGGCTCGTCTGGCGCCTCGCCTGCGCAGCTGGGCGTGCACGCAGCCGTACCGGTCGGGGTTGCTGCTCCGGCTGGCGCCTGCGCAGCGTGGCTGTGCCGATGCGCAGCTTCGGCTTCCGTTCTCAGCGTGGTGTCGTCCGTCTGGGTGGGTCCCTGCCTCCTGGCTCGTTTGGTGGGGTCCCGGCTTCAGGCTTGCCCGTGCGGTGCCGATAGGCACACCGTGGCCATCGACGAGTCGCGCCTCGAGCACCTCCTCCGCCAGCTCCGCGAGCGCCGGGGGTCCGACCTGCACCTCAAGGTGGGCACGCCGCCGCGCATGCGCATCGACGGGAGCCTGCGGCCCGTGGGGGAGGAGAGCCCCACCGCCGAGGACCTCGAGCGCCTCGCCCACCTGCTGCTCCCGAAGGAGCGGGCCGCCGAGTTCGAGGTCGGGGGTGAGGCGGACTTCGCCCTCGACCACCCCGGCGTCGGCCGCTTCCGAGTCAACGTCTACCGCCAGCGGGGCACGGTCGCCCTCGTCTTCCGGGCGGTCGCGCCTGACATCCCCCGCTTCCCCGACCTCGGCCTGCCGCCGGTGGTCCAGCGGCTCGCCGACGAGCGGCGGGGCCTGGTGCTGGTCACCGGCCCCACCGGCTCGGGCAAGACGACCACCCTGGCCTCGATGATCGACCACATCAACGAGACCCGGCCGGTGAACATCGTCACCATCGAGGACCCCGTCGAGGTGGTCCACAAGGACAAGCAGGCGATCGTGAGCCAGCGCGAGATCGGCGCCGACACCCGCGACTTCGCCCAGGCCATGCGCCGGGTGCTGCGCCAGGACCCGGACGTGATCCTGGTCGGCGAGATGCGGGACGCCGAGACCGTCTGGGCCGGCCTCGCCGCCGCCGAGACCGGTCACCTCGTGCTGTCGACGCTCCACACCGCCGACACGGTCGACACCGTCAACCGGCTCGTCGACTTCTTCCCCCCGGCACAGCACAACCAGATCCGCCTCAGCCTGGCCACCTCGCTGCGGGGGATCGTCAGCCAACGCCTGCTCGAGCGGGCCGACGGCGGGGGCCGGGTCCCGGCCATCGAGGTCCTGGTCAACACCGGGCGGGTGGCGGAGCGGATCATCGATCCGCACAAGTCGGGCGACTCCCTCGGGGAGGTCCTCGCCGACGGCGACTACTACGGCATGCAGACGTTCGACCAGAGCCTCCTCCGCCTCTACCGCGACGGGCTCATCGATCTCCGCACCGCCCTGGAGGGCGCCAGCAACCCCTCCGACCTGCGCGTCGCCATCCAGCGGGCCGGGCTGCCCGCGGCCTGACCGCCACTACCGTCGGGAGGTGGTTCCGGCGCGCGTGCAGGCGGTCATCGACGAGGTCGGCCCGCTGGCGGCCCGCTTCGCCGACGCCGGCCAGCGCATCTACCTGGTGGGCGGCACCGTCCGTGACCTGCTCTCGGGCCGGGACGCGGCCGACGTCGACTTCGACCTCACCACCGACGCCACGCCGGACCGCATCGAGTCGATCGTGGCCGGCTGGGCGGACGCCACCTGGACCCAGGGCAAGCGGTTCGGCACCATCGGCTGCCGGCGGGACGGGCGCGACTACGAGATCACCACCCACCGGGCCGAGGTGTACGTGCCCGATTCCCGCAAGCCCGACGTGGCCTTCGCCGACGCCGTGGAGGTCGACCTCTCCCGCCGCGACTTCACGGTCAACGCCATGGCGCTGGCGCTGGGACGGCCGGACCCGGTGCTGGTCGACCCCTTCGGCGGCGCCGCCGACCTCGCCGCCGGCCGGCTCCGCACGCCCCGCTCGCCGGAGGAGTCGTTCTCCGACGACCCGCTGCGCATGTTGCGGGCGGCCCGGTTCGTCGCCACCCTCGGGCTGGCACCCGACCCCGAGCTGGTCGCCGCCGTCGAGCGCATGCACGACCGCCTCGAGATCGTGTCGGCAGAGCGGATCCGGGCCGAGCTGGACAAGCTCCTCGTCGGCGAGCGGCCCGGTGCCGGGCTGTGGTTCCTGGTCGACACCGGCCTGGCCGGGGTGTTCCTGCCCGAGCTGCCGAACATGGCGCTCGAGCAGGATCCGATCCACCGCCACAAGGACGTGCTGGCCCACACCATCGCCGTGGTCGAGAACACGAGCGCCGACCTGGTCCTGCGCCTCGCCGCGCTGTTCCACGACGTCGGCAAGCCGAAGACCCGGTCGTTCGGCGGGGCCGGGAAGGTGTCGTTCCACCACCACGAGGTCGTCGGCGCCCGCATGACCCGCGACCGCCTCCAGGCGCTGCGCTACCCGACCGACCTGGCCGAGGACGTGGTGCGGCTGGTCGAGCTGCACCTGCGCTTCCACACCTACCAGATGGGCTGGACCGACTCGGCCGTCCGCCGCTACGTCCGCGACGCGGGGCCGCTCCTCGACCGCCTGAACGAGCTCACCCGCTGCGACTGCACCACCCGCAACCCCCGCAAGGCCGAGCAGCTGGCCCGGCGGATGGACGAGCTGGTGGCCCGGATCGCCGAGCTGCGGGCCGCCGAGGAGCTCGACGCCGTCCGCCCCGAGCTCGACGGCACCGCCGTCATGGACCGCCTCGGGCTGGCCCCGGGCCGGGCGGTGGGGGAGGCGCTGGCGTTCCTGCTCGAGCTGCGGCTCGAGGAGGGCCCGCTGGGCGAGGAGGAGGCCGGCCGTCGCCTCGACGCCTGGTGGGCGGCCCGCCAGGGCTGAGCCGGCCAGGGGGCCCGGCCCGAGCTCGCCGGGCACGCCGGGAGTCCATGGGCCGGGCCGTCAGCCGGCCGGGACGGCCCGGCCCGGGTCCCGGAGCACGGCCCGGAGCAGGAGCACGCCGGCCACCTCGACGACGGCGCCGGCCCCGAAGGCGGCCCGCTCGCCGCCCAGGGCCGCCACCAGGCCGAGCAGCGGCAGGCCGAGGCCCTGGGAGAGGTCGAAGAAGAGAGTGAAGGTGGCGACCGCGGCCGTCCGCTCGTTGTCCGGCGTGGCGCCGATCACGAGCGAGAACAGCGCCGGGTAGACGGGCGCCAGGCCGAGGGCCATGACGGCGGTGCCGGCGTAGAGACCGGCCGGTGTGGTGGCCAGCGCGATGAGGGCCAGACCGACGGCCCCGAGGGCGATGCCCGCCCCCGCCACCCGGCGGCCGCCGAACACGTCGGCGGCCCGGGCCCCGGCGACGCGGACCACGAGCACCACCGCGCTGTAGAGCAGGAACACGCCGGCGGCGTCGTGCATCCCGAGGTCGTCGACGTGGAGGGCGACGAAGGTCTGGAAGGCGCCGAGGCCGGTGACGGCGAGGAGCAGCACCACGCCGGGGGCGAGGGCGGCGGGGTGCACCAGCCGGGTGCTGGTGGGCGCCTGGCCGGAGCCGCCGGGCGGGACGGCGAGGCCGAGCAGGGCCCCGATGGCGCACAGGGCGGCCGCCGTCCACCACACGGCGTCGGTCCCGTGGGCGTCACGGAGCACCTCGGCGAGGAAGGGCCCGATCCCGGTCCCGCCCCAGATGGCCACGGAGAAGTAGCTGGCGGCCTCGCCCCGTCGGGCGTCCGGCGCCAGGTCCTGCACGGCGGTGGCGGCCCCGACGAAGAACATCGCCTCGCCGCCGCCCATGACCAGCCGGGCGAGGACGAGCTGGGGCACGTCGGCTGCCAGCCCGTGGCCGAGCAGGGCCACGGCCGCCACCGTCCCGCCGCCGACCACCAGCACCTGCCGGCCGGAGCGGTCGCCGGTGCGCCCGACCCAGGGCCGGAGCAGGGCGGCGGTGACGGCCAGGGCTCCGGCCGTCACGCCGACGGCCAGCCCCCCGCCGCTGAGGTCGTCCTCCACCATGCGGGGCAGCGTCGGCAGGGACATGCCGATGGCGGTGAAGTAGGCCAGGGCGGCCAGGGTGATGACGGCGAAGGACCCGGTGACGAGCCGGGGCCGGGTGGCGTCGGGCCCGGTCGTCACACCCCGAGCTTGCGGGCCCGCACGACGAGGACGGGCTCCGGCTCGACGATGGTGTCGATCCGGAAGTTGGTGCGCTGCAGCGCGCCGAACAGGGCGCCGAAGGTGCGCCCGGCGAAGTAGGAGCCCCCGGTCGAGGCCGGGTGGAGGACGGCGAGCAGGAGCAGGCCGTCGCCGCGCAGCACCCGGTTGGCCTGCCGGAGCAGGCGGTCGGCGTCGGCGACCTCGTCGAGGGAGCCGTCGAGCACGACCGCGTCGATGGTGTCGGCCCGCAGGAAGGCGAGGTCGGCGAGCTCACCGTGGTGGAGCTCGAGGCGGACGGCCTCGTCGGCGGCCACCTGGCGGACGGCGGCCACCCGCGAGCCCGACGGGTCGACGGCGGTGACGACGGCGCCCCTCGCGGCCAGCTCGACCGCGTGGCAGGACTGCGTGAAGCCGAGCTCGAGCACCCGGCGGCCCGTGACCTCCCCGAGGAGGTGCAGGTGGTCCTCGATCATGCGGGGGTGCCGGGGCGCCTCACGGCGCGCCCCGGGAGAAGTCCTCCACCATGTCGCGGGCCTGCTCGTCGTGGTACTGCACGGGCGGCGACTTCATGAAGTAGGCGGAGGGGCCGAGCAGCGGGCCGCCGATCCCACGGTCGAGGGCGACCTTGGCGCAGCGCACCGCGTCGATGATCACGCCGGCCGAGTTCGGCGAGTCGTGGACCTCGAGCTTCAGCTCGACGGTGAGCGGCACGTCGCCGAAGTTGCGGCCCTCGAGGCGGATGAACGCCCACTTCCGGTCGTCGAGCCAGGGCACGTGGTCGGACGGGCCGATGTGCACGTCGCGGTCGCTGATCCCGGCGTCGATCTGGCTGGTGACGGACTGCGTCTTCGAGATCTTCTTCGACTTCAGCCGGGAGCGCTCGAGCATGTTCATGAAGTCCATGTTCCCGCCGAAGTTCAGCTGGTACGTGTGGTCGATCGTCGTGCCCCGGTCCTCGAACAGGCGGGCCAGCGTCCGGTGGACGATGGTGGCGCCGACCTGGCTCTTGATGTCGTCGCCGACGATCGGGAGGTTGGCGTCGGTGAACTTCTGGGCCCACGCCGGGTTCGAGGCGATGAACACCGGGATGGCGTTGACGAAGGCGACGCCGGCGTCGAGGCAGGCCTGGGCGTAGTGCTTCTGCGCCTCCTCGGAGCCGACGGGGAGGTAGGAGACGAGCACGTCGACCCGGGCGGCCCGGAGGGCCTCGGCCACGTCGACGGGCGCGGCCGGCGACTCCTCGCAGGTCTGGCGGTAGAACTCGCCGAAGCCGTCGAAGGTGGGCCCCCGCAGCACGGGGACGCCCAGCTCGGGCACCTCGGCGAAGGTGACGGTGTTGTTCTGGCCGGCGCCGATGGCCTTCGACAGGTCGAGGCCGACCTTGTCGGCGTCGACGTCGAACGCGGCCACCACGTCGACGTCGCCCACGTGGTAGCCCCCGAGCACCACGTGCATGAGCCCGGGCACCCGATCGCCGGGGTCGGCGTCCTTGTAGAACTCGATCCCCTGGACGAGGGAGCTGGCGCAGTTGCCCACGCCGGCGATCGCCAGTCGCACCTTCTTGTCGCCCCGGGGGGCGGCTCCGCCGCGGGCCGACGGGTCGCTGCCGGACTGGATGGTCATGCTGGGTCCTCCTCGCTCTCGATGAGGCGGTCGATCCACTCGATGTCCCGCTCCGTCGACTCGGTGTCGTGTTCGATCAGGCTGCGCGTGTAGCGGTCGAGCCGGTCGCCGCTGTCGCCGATGGTGTGCCGCCGTTCCCGCAGCCGGGCCTCCAGGGCCACCCGCCGCTGGCGGAGGATCTCGAGGCGGACCGGCGGCTCGCTGAAGCGGCAGAACGCGAGCTGCAGGGCAAAGGATCGGTCGTCGTCGGCCGGCCCGGCAAGGAGCTCGACCAGGCGGCGCTCGCCCTCCTCGGTGAGGCCGTAGACCTTCTTGCCACGCGGGCCCCGTCGGGACAGGCGCCGGGCGGCCCGGAAGGCGGCGGCCTCGCCGGCGAAGGAGCCGGTCATCGGGAAGGCGGGGGCGGCGTCGGCGGCTTCGACCGCCTTCACCAGGCCGGCGGCCTCCAGCCGGGCCAGGGCCGGATAGAGCGACCCGAACGAGATGCTCGACAAGGGGCCGAGCACGTCCCGCAGGCGCTTCTTGAGCTCGTAGCCGTGCAGCTCGGACTCCTTGAGGAGGCCCAGGACGGCGAGCTCGATCACGGGTGCAACCTATCGGTCCGATATATCGAACGCAACTACCGATCGTCGTCCCGGCGCACCGATGGTCCCGCGCCCGGCGCGCCGGCAGCGACCGGGGCGGCGCTGGCGGGGCGAGCCGGGCGGCGGGGTGGGTGGACCGGTGCGAGCCCCGGGGCGACGACGGGTGGGCGGCGGTGGGGAGGCGAACGGTCCGGGCCGGCGGCGGGCTGGCGCGGGTCGGGCGGGTGGGTGACGAGAGGGCGGGTGGGGGGACGAGAGGGCGGGCGGGTGGGGACGAGAGGGCGGGGGGGGACGAGAGGACGGGCGGGAGGATCGGTAGCCTCCCGGGCATGTCCTTCGATCCGCTCGGCGGGGCCGGGGCGCCGTCGTCCCGGTCCACGCCCGGGGAGATCGACTACCGCCTGGCCCGACGTCAGGTGGTCGGCCAGTTCCGCCGGGGCCGCCTCGGCCGCCACGAGGTCTGCGACGCCCACCCCGAGCTCGTGCGGGCGGCCCGCAACGTCGGGGCCGCCACCGACGAGGTCTGCCCGATCTGCGAGGACGCCACCGTCGTCCACGTCTCCTACGTCTTCGGCCCGGGGCTGTCGGCCCAGGGTCGCTGCGTCACGACCCGGGCCGAGCTCGACCGCCTCCGGGGCCGGGACGAGCTGGCCTGCTACGTGGTCGAGGTCTGCCCGGCCTGCTCGTGGAACCACCTGGCCCGGACCTTCGTGGTCGCCCCGGCCCGCCGCCGGTCGGCGTCGCGCTGAGGTGAGGGGATCCGGGGAGGAAGCGGCGCGGTCCGGCCGCCCGCGGGTGGGAGCGGCGGTTTGAGGGAGATCGTGCTGCCCTGGCGGCGGTCGGGGAAGCGGTCGATCGTCTGGCGCCTGCGCCGGGTGTGGTTCAGCCTCGGCCTGCTCGGCATCGCCGGCGTCTCCGGGTTCGGCTACGTCCTGGCCCAGGTCCCGCTGCCCGAGATCGACCCGCCGATCGAGACGACGTTCCTGCTCGACGCCGCCGGCGGCAAGCTGGCCGAGCTCTCGCCCCCCGGCGGCGAGAACCGGGTCCTCGTCGAGCTGGGCGCCGTCTCGCCGGTGCTCATCGACGCCGTGCTCGCCGCCGAGGACCGCGACTTCTTCACCCACCCCGGCGTCGACCTCAGCGCGATCGTGCGGGCCACGCTCGCCGATCTCCGGGGCAAGCGCCTCCAGGGCGGCTCGACCATCACCCAGCAGTACGTCAAGCAGGAGCTGGTGGGCACCGAGCGGACCATCATCCGCAAGCTCCGCGAGGCGACGCTGGCGGTGAAGCTCGAGCAGAAGCTCAGCAAGCGGGAGATCCTCGAGCGCTACCTGAACACCGTCTACTTCGGGCGCAACGCCTACGGCGTCGAGGCCGCGGCCCGGGCCTATTTCTTCGTCGGCGCCGGCGAGCTCGACGTGGGTCAGGCGGCCCTGCTCGCCGGGCTCATCCGGGCGCCGGAGTCGGCCGACCCGTCGACCCACCCGGAGGAGGCCACCCGCCGCCGTGACACGGCCCTGCGGGCCATGGTCGAGGCCGGCAAGATCGACGCCGCCACCGAGGCGGCCGCCGCCGCCGTGCCGATCCAGGAGCTGGCCCGGCCCCGGGCCGACGTGCCGAAGGATCGCTACGTCGGGGCCGAGTGGGGCACCCAGTACATCGTCGAGCACGTCCGCCAGACGCTGCCGCTGCTCGGGTTCACCGACGACGAGATCAACGGAGGCGGGCTGCGGGTCCACACCACCATCGACATGCGCCTCCAGGAGGCGGCCTACACCGCCGTCTACCGCAACCAGCTGAACCAGGAGGGCGACCCGGCCGGGGCCCTCGTCTCGATCGACACGACGGGCGCCGTCCGGGCGATGGTCGGCGGCCGCGACTGGAACGCCGGCGACCCCTGGGCGAAGGTGAACCTGGCCACGGGCACGCTCGGCGGGGGCACGGGCCGCCAGGCCGGCTCCTCGTTCAAGCCCTTCGCCCTGGCCACGGCCATCGCCGACGGCTACTCGCTGCGCACGCCGTTCGACGCCCCCTCGAGCGTGGTGTTCCCGAAGGCGAACAACGGCCGGGACTACAAGGTCTCGAACTACGGGGGCTCGTCCTTCGGGCGCATCGACCTCCTCAGGGCCACGACCAGCTCGGTCAACACCGCCTACGCCCAGCTGATCGAGGCGCTGGGCCCGGCCCGGGTGGCCGACATGGCCCGCCGGCTCGGCATCACCTCCCCGATCGAGTCGCCGAACCTGGCCATCGTGCTCGGGACGCCCAGCGTGTCGGTGCTCGACATGGCCGACGCCTACCTCACGTTCGCCACCCGGGGGGTCCAGGTCGCCCCGACGCTGATCTCGATGGTCACCGACGCCGACGGGGCGGTGCTCTGGCGCCACCGGCCGGAGCGGGTCCGGGTGCTCCAGGAGTCGGAGGCCGACCTCGTCACCGCCGCCCTCGAGACGGTGGTGACCGGTGGGACGGGCACCCGGGCCCGGCTGGCCGTGCCTGTCGCCGGCAAGACCGGCACCACCCAGCAGAACGGCGACGCCTGGTTCGTCGGGTACACGCCCGCGTTGGCGACGGCGGTGTGGGTGGGCTTCCCCGAGGGCCAGGACAAGCCGATGAGCAACGTCCACGGCATCGCCGTCACGGGCGGCACCTTCCCGGCCAGCGCCTTCCGCGACTACATGGAGCGGGCCGTCGAGGACCCCCGGTGGGCGGGCGAGTTCGTGGCGCCGGCCGACCTCGACGTCGGCCGCCACCTGCAGACGGTCAACCACGACCTGCCCGCCGGCGAGGAGCCGAACGCGCCACCTCCGGGCACGCCCGGCTGAAGGCGCCGGTCCCGAGCCCGCGGGCTGACCCCGCGCCCGGCGCGCCGCGCTTTCGGGTGCGGCCGCAGCGGGCCTAGCCTCGTGCGTACCGCCGGCAGCCATCGTGGCGCCGGACGGGAGAGGAGGTGTGGGAATGGCACCCACCAGCCGCGTCACCGCCCCCGACCTGCGCGCCCGGAAGGTGGCCGACGGCCACCTTCCGATCGTGATGGTCACCGCCTACGACGCCCCGGGCTCGCTGATGGCCGACGAGGCCGGGGTCGACGTCATCCTCGTCGGCGACACGCTGGCGATGGTCGTGCTCGGCTACGAGGACACGCTCCAGGTCACGATCGACGACATGGCCCACCACACCGCGGCGGTGGCCCGGGCCCGCCCGTCGGCCATGGTGCTCGGCGACCTGCCCTGGCTCAGCTACCACCTCACGGTCGAGGACACGGTCCGGAACGCGGCCACGCTGATCCGGGCCGGGGCCACCGCCGTGAAGCTCGAGGGCGGCGCCAAGCGGGTGCCGATGGTCCGGGCCATCGTCGACGCCGAGATCCCGGTCATGGGCCACATCGGGCTGACGCCGCAGTCGGTGCACGCCCTCGGTGGCTTCAAGGTCCAGGGCAAGGAGGCCTCGGGCGTCCGCCGTCTCCTCGACGACGCCCAGGCCCTCGTCGACGCCGGCGTCTTCGCCATCGTGCTCGAGGCGGTGCCGGACGAGGTGGCCAGGATGATCACCGAGGCCGTGCCCGTCCCCACGATCGGCATCGGCGCGGGCGCCCACTGCGACGGCCAGGTGCTCGTCTTCCACGACCTCCTCGGGCTCCAGGACCGCATCCGCCCCAAGTTCGTGCGCACGTATGCCTCCCTGAAGCTCGACGGCATCGCTGCCATCCGCCAGTTCGCGTCCGACGTCCGCGACGGCTCGTTCCCCGCCGACGGGGAGAGCTACCACCTGCCCGAGGCGCTGGCCGCGACGTTCGGTCGCGACGCGGCCGTCGACCATCCCGGCGCCCCGCTGTCCTTCTACGGCGACGACGCCAGCATGTCGGGCTGACCATGGCCACCCCCCGCCGGGTTCCGGCGCCCGGCCCGGGGTCCGGCGTGCCCTGGCCCCACCCCCGAGGGTGGGGGTGGCTGGCCGTCGCCGTCCTGCTGGCGGTGGGCGCCGTGGCCGGCTGCTCCCGCTCGGACGCGGGCACCTCGGACACGGGCATCTCGGCCGACTCGGCGCCCGCCGAGCCGCGCCGCCCGTTGGCGGGGTTCTCGGAGGCCGGCATCGAGGTGCGGTCGGCGGCCGGGGTGGTGGCCGCATGGTGCGCGCTGCTCGCCGACGACGAGGCCAGCCGGGCCCAGGGGATGATGGGCCAGGACGACCTCCGGGGCTACGACGCCATGGTGTTCCGCCACGCCGAGGACGCCACCGGCGCCTACTACATGTACCGGACTGGCATCGCCCTCTCGGTCGCGTGGTTCGACGCCGCCGGGCGGTTCGTCTCGTCGGCCGACATGGCGCCCTGTCCCCTCGACGACCCGGCCGCCTGCCCCCGGTACCGGGCCGCGGCCGCCTACCGCCTGGCCGTCGAGGTGCTCCAGGGCGGCCTCGGTTCCCTCGGGATCGGGCCGGGGTCGCACCTCCAGGTCACGGCCACGGGCGGCTGCGGGACCTGACCCGCTCCGCGGGGTTGTGGCCCGTGGCCCGGGCCGCCTACCATGCGCCGTTCCATTCGAGCCCTGCCCGCATCGTGCGGGCCCCGTGCGCAGCCCGCCGGGTCCACAGGGAGGTAGTGCAGGCCCATGCGGCCCTACGAAGTCATGGTGATCCTCGAGCCCAGCCTCGAGGAATCGCAGGTGCAGGCCATCGTGAACCGGAGCTCCGAGCTCCTCCAAGCCGGCGGCGGAGCGGTCAACCGCGTCGACAAGTGGGGCAAGCGGCGGTTCGCCTACGAGCTGAAGAAGCGCCAGGAGGGCTACTACGTCCTTCTCGACGTGTCCTCCGAGCCGGAGCCGATGGACGAGCTGCACCGGGTGCTCACGCTCGCCGACGACGTCCTCCGCCACAAGATCGTCCGGATCCCGGAGCACGCCACGGGGCGGTCCACGCGACCGAGCACCCCGGTCGAGCCCGCCGGACCCAGCGCCGACTCCTAGCGAGGAGCGAACCCATGCCCGACAACACCATCACCATCGTCGGCAACGTCACCCGCGATCCCGAGCTGCGCTACACGCCCTCGGGCCAGGCCAACCTCCGGCTCGGCATGGCGGTGAACCGGCGGTGGCAGAACCGCCAGACCAACGAGTGGGAGGAGCAGGTCTCCTTCTTCAACGTCGTGGCCTGGGCCTCGCTGGCCGAGAACGCCGGCGAGTCGCTGGCGAAGGGCACCCGGGTCATCGTGACCGGCCGCCTCGAGCAGCGCTCGTACGAGACCAACGACGGCGAGAAGCGCCAGGTCGTCGAGGTCGTCGCCGACGAGATCGCCCCCAGCCTCCGCTGGGCCACCGCCCAGGTCGTCCGCAACGAGCGGCGCGGCCCGGACGGCGCCGGCATGGGTGGCGGCAACCCCGGGGGCGGGAGCCGCCCGGTCCCGAACGAACCCCCTTCCTACGACGAGGAGCCCTTCTAGATGGGCCGCAACTCCAAGCCGATCGAGAAGAAGCGGACCGAGCGCAAGCCCCGCGCCAACGGCAAGGTCTTCAAGAAGAAGCCGTGTCTCTTCTGCAAGGAGGGGACCGACTGGATCGACTACAAGGACGTCCACCTCCTCCGCCGCTACATGTCCGACCGGGCCAAGATCAAGGCCCGACGGGTGTCCGGCAACTGCGCCCAGCACCAGCGGGACGTGGCCATCGCCATCAAGAACGCGCGGGAGCTGGCCCTCCTGCCCTTCGCCACCCAGGTGCAGAGCAGCCGGGGCGGCGGCCGGGGCGGCCGCGACCGCGGCGACCGGGGTGACCGCGGCGATCGGGGCCCCCGCGACGAGCGGCCCCGTGACGACCGGCCGGCCGAGGGCGCCGCACCCGCGGGCGACGAGCCCCGCGGCGAGGACGCCATCCTCGCCAGCGCCGGGCTGGAGGGCGACGAGTGAAGATCGTGCTCCGGGCCGACGTGGCCGACGTGGGTAAGCGGGGCGACATCATCGAGGTCGCCGACGGCTACGCCCGGAACTACCTGGTGCCCCGCGGCCTGGCCATCAAGGCCACCGAGGGCTCGCTCGCCCAGGCCCGGTCCATGCGCCGCTCCCGTGACGTCCGCGACGCCGCCGCCCGCGCCGCCGCCGAGGAGGTGGCGACCAAGCTGGTGCCCCAGGTGATCGCCATCAGCGCCCGGGCCGGCGGCGAGGGCAAGCTCTTCGGCTCGGTCACCACGTCCGACGTGGTCGACGCGGTCGCGGCCCAGACGGGCATCGAGCTCGACCGGCGGACGGTCCGCCTCGACGAGACGATCCGCGAGGTCGGCACCCACCGGGTCACGGTGAAGCTGCACGCCGACGTGGAGTTCCCGGTGACCCTCGAGGTCGGAGCCCGGTAGCTCGCGGCCATCGTCAGATCTCGGTTGCGGGCGCCCCACGGGGTGCCCGCTTCCGGTTTTCGGCCCCCGCTCGGTCCCATCGGGATGTCCACCTCTTGTCCCCAGGCCGCGCGGGCCGGGCCGGGCCGTCGATGCCGCGTCGGCGCCGGTCGGGGCGTCCCCCGCTGTCACACCCCCGTCGTAGAACCGGGGCGTGCCGGACTGTCCACACGTCGTGCCCGGTCCGTCCACACGAACACCGATGCAATTCACAGGGTCGTCCTCTTCCTCCCCACAGGCCAGGTGACCGATGGTGTCCTCCCGTGTCCGTCGCTGAGCTTCCCCGACGTGAGCGTGCCGACGGGCGCGTTCCCCCGCACAACCTCGACGCCGAGGAATCCCTCCTCGGCGCCATGCTCCTCAGCCGCGACGCCATCGTGGCCGCCACCGAGGTCGGCCTCGGGGCAGAGGAGTTCTACAAGCCGGCTCACGGCCACGTCTTCGAGGCGATCACCTCCCTCTACGGCGCCGGCGAGCCGGCCGACCCGGTCACGGTGGCGGAGGAGCTGCGCCGGTCGGGCCTGCTCGACGCCATCGGCGGCCGGTCGTTGCTCCTCACCCTCCAGGCCGGCACGCCGGCCACCTCGAACGCCGGGCGCTACGCCCGGATCATCAGCGAGAACGCCCAACTGCGCCGCCTCATCCGGGTGGCCGGCGAGATCGCCGAGCTCGGGTACGGCCTCCCCGACGACGTGGCCGCCGCCGTCGACCGGGCCGAGTCGATGGTCTTCGACGTGGCTCAGCGCCGCTCCACCGACACCACCGTCGCCATCAAGGACCTGCTCGACGTCAGCCTCACCCGCCTCGAGATGCTCTACGAGAAGGGCGACCGCATCACCGGGCTGCCCACCGGCTTCCAGGGCCTCGACGAGATCATGTCCGGTCTCCAGCCCGGCTCGCTCGTGGTCGTGGGCGCCCGCCCGGCCATGGGCAAGACGGCGTTCGGACTCGGCATGGCGTCGCACGCCGCCCTCGAGGTCAACCGGCCGGTCCTGTTCTTCTCTCTCGAGATGAGCCACCTCGAGATCACCCAGCGCATCCTCTCGGCCGAGGCCCGGGTCGACAGCTCCAAGATGCGCAACGGCCGCCTGGCCGAGGCCGACTGGACGAAGCTGAGCCATGCCATCGGCCGCCTGGCCGAGGCGCCGCTCTTCATCGACGACGACCCGCAGACCACGATCATGGAGATCCGGTCGAAGGCCCGGCGGCTCAAGTCCCGCGAGGGCGACCTGGCCCTGGTGGTGGTCGACTACCTCCAGCTCATGACCGGCCGCACCAGCGCCGAGAACCGCCAGGTCGAGATCTCGGAGATCAGCCGGGGCCTCAAGATCCTGGCCCGTGAGCTGGAGGTGCCCGTCGTGGCCCTCTCGCAGCTCTCCCGCCAGCTCGAGATGCGGGCCGACAAGCGACCGATGCTCTCCGACCTGCGGGAGTCCGGCGCCATCGAGCAGGACGCCGACGTGGTGATGTTCCTGTACCGCGACGAGGTCTACAACGCCGACTCACCGGACCGGGGCACGGCCGAGATCCTCATCTCCAAGCACCGCTCCGGTCCGACCGGCATGGACCGCCTGGCCTTCCTCGACCACTACACCCGCTTCGCCAACATGGCCCGCTCGATGTAGCCAGCCCCGCTCGACGGCGCCGGGCCGTCATCGGCAGCTGGCGGTAGTTCGGGAACTCGCCCTCGATCAGCCGGGTCGTGAGCCGGGTGCCGCCCACGACGAAGGTCCGGCGCGGGATCAGTCGTGGATCTGCTGGGCGAGGTAGTGGGGGGCGCCGAGCTGGTCGACCAGGCCGAGCTGGGTCTCGAGCCAGTCGGCATGGGACTCCTCGCCCTCGAGGATGTCCTCGAGGAGCTCGCGGGTGCCGTTGTCGCCGCGGGCCACGCACAGGGCGATGCCGGCGTTGAGGCGCAGGATCGCCTCCCGCTCGAGGTCGAGGGCCAGGTTGAGCTTCTCGACCGTGTCCTCGCCCACCCGGACGGTGCCGAGCCGCTGGAGGTTGGGCACGCCCTCGAGGTAGAGGAGGCGCTCGATGAGCGCATCGGCGTCCTTCATCTCGTCGATCGACTCGTCGTAGAAGTGCTTGCCCAGCCGTTGGTAGCCCCAGTTCGTGAGCATCTTCGCATCCACGAAGTACTGGTTGATCGAGGTGAGCTCGGCCGTCAGGACGTCGTTCAGCACCTCGATGACCTCGGCATCACCCTGCATGGCAGACCTCCCTGGGGGACTCCTCGGAGGCTACGCCGTCGGCTGGGCCCGCCGGGCCGGGTCGCCGACCCGGTCGAGCAGCTCGTCGAGGACGGGCCAGCAGCCGCCGCAGCGGGTCCCGGCACCGCAGCGCCGGCCGATCTCCTCGACGGTGGTCGCACCGCTGCCGATGGCGGCCCGGATGGTCCGGTCGGTCACCCCCCGGCAGGAGCAGACGTACACGTCAGGACCCCACCCGGAGGTCACGGACGACAAGGGGGGCACCACCGGCGACCAGGCGGGCCGCGGCCGAGAGCGTGATGGGGGCGCTGGCCGGGCGCCGGTGGCCGACGCCGACGGCCTCGGCCCGGGGGCCGTCGGTCGCGAGGAGCACGCGGATCCAGTCGACGCGACGGAGACCGGTGCCCTGGCGCTGCGTCCCGTCGTCGACGTCGTGCTCGAACATCTCAGAGATTCCCCCCGTGAGAGGCACGTGCTGCCCGGCCAGGTTAGGGAGTCCTAACGGAAGTTCGCAAGCCACCCTGGGCGGCTCGCGGTTGGACGCCGGGACGGTACCGTCCGAGCGGTGCTGCTCGGCGAGGACCTCCTGCCCCTGCTGCTGCTGGCGTTCGGTGCGGCCATGGCCGTCGGGAGCGCGGTCGCCCTCGTGCGCCCGCCCGAGCGGCGGAGCGACGGCGACCTGGAGCGCCCGCCCCTGGCCCGCAGCCTGCTCATGATCGGGGTCGGCACGATCGCGGCCCTCTGGGCGGTGGCGAGCCTTGTCGCCGGCTGAGCCCGGCGCGACGGCCTGGACGGGGGTCCCCCTGTCCGTGCTCGACCTGGCGCCGGTCGTCGCCGGCTCGACCCCGGCCCGCGCCCTCCGCCACGCGCTGGAGCTGGCGGCCGCGGCCGAGCGCCTCGGCTACCACCGCTACTGGGTGGCCGAGCACCACAACATGGCCGGGGTGGCCAGCTCGTCGCCGGCCGTGCTCCTGGCCAGCGTGGCCGGGGTCACGTCCCGCATCCGGATCGGTTCGGGTGGCGTCATGCTCCCCAACCACGCCCCGCTCGTCGTGGCCGAGCAGTTCGGGATGCTCGAGGCGCTGAACCCCGGGCGGGTCGACCTCGGCATCGGCCGGGCCCCGGGCACCGACCCGGTCACGGCCGCGGCCCTGCGCCGCCACGCCGACGGCCTCTCGGTCGAGGCCTTCCCGGCGCAGCTCGGCGAGCTGCTGTCGTTCTTCGACGGGCGGTTCCCACCCGGTCACCCCTACGCCGCCATCACCGCCGTGCCGGCCCTCGGCTACCGGCCCGAGGTGTGGCTGCTCGGCTCGAGCGACTTCAGCGCCCGCCTGGCGGGCCACCTGGGCCTGCCCTTCTCGTTCGCCCACCACTTCAGCGCGGCCAACACCGACGCCGCTCTGGCCGCCTACCGGGCGTCGTTCCAGCCCTCGGAGGCCCTGGACGCGCCCCGGGTGCTCCTCGGCGTCAACGTCGTGTGCGCCGACACCACCCGGGAGGCCGAGTTCCTGGCCGGCTCCGGCCGGCTCTCGATGGTGCGGCTCCGCACCGGCCGGCCGGGACCGCTCCCGACGCCGGAGGAGGCGGCCGAGCACCGGTTCACGCCGGCCGAGGCCGACCTGGTGCGGGGCTGGCGGACGTCACACGTGGTCGGCGACGTCGCCACCGTGCGGGCCGGGCTGTCGTCGCTGGTCGCCCGCACCGGTGCCGACGAGCTCATCGTCACCACGTCGGTGCACGACCACGAGGCCCGGCTGCACTCCTTCGAGCTGCTCCAGCGGGGCTGAGCCGACCGCGGGGCGGAGGCGGCCGGCCGACGACCTTGACGTCCGGCCGGCCCGGCGTTCTACTGCGGACGGACGGGTCGGGGGAGGCCCGGGTCTCGCAGACCGGGGGGAACCGTGGCAGGAGCAGGCGAGGGTGCAGCCGGCGTCGGCGCCGGCGATCGCGACGACGGCGCCGGTCGGCTGCCGCGAACGGTCGAGGACTTCGTCGACCTCTCGCTCGGCATCCGGGAGGCGCTGCCCAGCGTCGACGGGCTGGGACTGCTCCAGGCCCTCGGCCAGGTCGTGGGGCGGCCCCGCGCCGTGGCCCGGAGCGCCACCGCCCTCACCGTCGAGCTGGCCCGCATCGGCCTGGGCCGGGTGCCGGTGGACTACCCGGCCAAGGACTGGCGCTTCGCCAACCCGGCCTGGACCGAGAACCCGATGTTCCGGCGGCTCGGCCAGTCGTACCTGGCCTGGCACGACGCCATGCACCGCTTGGTCGACGAGGCCGGGCTCGACTGGCGCACCGAGGCCCGGGCCCGGTTCGCGATGACCCTGCTCACCACCGCGGCGGCGCCCACCAACTTCGTCCTCACCAACCCGGCCGCGCTGGAGCGGGCCTTCGAGACGGGTGGGGCCTCGCTCGTGCGGGGACTGCGCAACCTGGGCCGGGACCTCCTCGAGAACAAGGGCATGCCCCGGAGCGTCGACCGGTCGCACTTCGTCGTCGGCGTCACCCAGGCCGCCACCCCGGGCTCGGTCGTCTACCGGGACGAGGTGCTCGAGCTCCTCCAGTACGACCCCGTCACCCCGACCGTGTTCTCCCGGGCGACCGTCGTCGTGCCGCCGCAGATCAACCGGTACTACGTGATGGACATGGCGCCGGGCCGCAGCTTCGTCGAGCACGCCGTGGCCCAGGGCGTCCAGACCTTCGTCGTGAGCTGGCGCAACCCCACCCGCGAGCAGGGCCACTGGGACCTCGACACCTACCTGCTCGCTCTCGAGCGGGCGCTCGGCGCGGTGGCGGCCATCACCGGGGTGCCCGAGGCCAACGTCGTCGGCGTGTGCGCCGGGGGGATCACGACCGCCGCCTACCTCGGGCACCTGGCCGCCTCCGGCGGCTCCCCCGGCGTCCACTCGGTGACCTTCGCGGTGACGCTGCTCGACTTCTCGCAGCCGACGATGCTCGGCATGCTCGCCAACCCGGAGATCGTGGGCACGGCCGCGGCCGGCTCGTCGCAGGAGGGCGTGCTCGACGGCGACTCGCTCGGGAACCTGTTCGCCGCCCTCCGGCCGAACGACCTCGTCTGGAACTACTGGGTGGCCAACAACCTGCTCGGCAACGACCCGCCCCGCTTCGACATCCTGGCCTGGAACGCCGACACCACCCGGATGCCGGCCGCCCTCCACGCCGACTTCCTCAGCGTGTTCCTCGACAACCACTTGGCCGAGGGCAAGCTGGAGGCGCTCGGCGCGCCCGTCGACCTCGGCGCCGTGACGCAGGACGCCTTCGTGGTGGGCGGGGCCACCGATCACCTGACGCCGTGGCGGTCCTGCTACGCCACCACCCAGCTCCTCGGCGGGACGAGCGAGTTCGTCCTCTCGTCCTCCGGCCACGTCCAGAGCCTGGTGAACCCGCCGGGCAACCCGAAGGCGAGCTACCTGGTCGGCGGCGCCCCCGGCGCCGACCCCGACGGGTGGCGGGCGTCGAGCACCTCCCGGCCCGGCTCGTGGTGGGAGCACTGGGTCGAGTGGGTCGGCGCCCGCTCGGGTCCCCGCCGGGCGGCGCCGAAGAAGCGGGGCAACCGGGCCTACCCGGCCCTCGACCTCGCCCCCGGGCGCTACGTCCTCGAGCGCTGACGCCGGGCCCCCCGCCCGGCTCCGCTAGGGGCGGGCCCTGGGGCCGGTGGCCTTGGTCGCGGTCGCGGCTCTCTCGTTCCCGGCGGCCTTCGTCCCGGCGGTCTTCCTCGGGGCCGGCTTCTTCGCGGCTGGCTTCTTCGCGGCTGGCTTCTTCGCGGCTGGCTTCCTCGCCGCGGCTGGCCTCCTCGCCGCTGCCTCCTCGGTGGTCGCCTTCGTTGCCGCGGCCCTCGTCGCCGCGGCCCGGCCGGCGGCGGGGGAGGGGGAGGGGGCGGGGGAAGCGACGGGAGATTGGGCGGGGGCGGGCGCAGACGGCTCGCCGGCCGCCACCATCGAGCGGTAGACGGCGAGCAGCGCCGTCTTCTGGGTGTCGTCGAGGCCGGGGTCGGCGGCGACGGCCTCCTCCACGCCGGGCGGCCCGGCCGGCTCGTCGGTCGGGGCGCCATCCTGCCCGCCGACGTCCGCAGCCTGCCCGCCGACGCCTGCCGCCTGGGCGAGCAGGGCCTCGACGCTGACGCCGAGGGCGCGGGCCAGGTTCTTGATCACCGTCACGGAGGGCTGGTGCAGGCCCCGCTCGATCTGGCTGAGGTAGGGGTTGGAGATCTGGGTGAGCTCCGACAGCTGCCGGAGGCTGAGCCGGGCCAGGCGCCGCTGGGCCCGCACGTAGGTCCCGAACGCCCCGCCGCCCCGCTGCTCCTCGTCCATCCCCCCAGCCTGCATCATGTGGGGCACCGAGTGTGTGGCCGGCTTGCCGGCACCGAGAGCGTGGCCGGCTCGCCGGCACCGGACGGCTGGAGGCCCGCGTGGCGATGATGGACATCGAGCTCAACGCCTGGCTCCTCTACTCCCACCTCCGCGGGATCTTCGCCGACACCGAGGTCGTCAGCCAGGGCATCGACGGCGCCCGCCACCGCACCACCTACGGGGAGGTCGACCGGCGGGCCCACCAGCTCATGCACGCCCTCGACCGGCTGGGCCTGGCCCGGGGCGTCCCCGTCGCGACGTTGGCGTGGAACGGCTACCGGCACCTCGAGGCCTACGTGGCGGTGCCGAGCACCGAGCGCGTCCTGCACACCCTCAACGTCCGCCTCAGCCCCGAGGACCTGGCCTTCATCGTCGACCACGCCCGCGACCAGCTGGTCTTCGTCGAGGCCGACCTGGTCCCGCTGCTCGAGGAGGTGCACGCCCTCGGCGGGCTCTCGGGGGTCGCCCACCTCGTCGTGCTCGACGGCGAGGTGCCCCCGTCGTCGCTGCCGAACCTCGTCGCCTACGAGGACCTCATCGCCGACGAGCCCACCACCTATCCGACCCGCTCGATCGACGAGCTGGCGCCGATGGGCATGTGCTACACGTCCGGCACCACCGGCAAGCCGAAGGGGGCGGTGTACACCCACCGCTCGACCTACCTCCACGCCTCGGCGGTGGCCTCGCCGGCGGGGATGGGCATCGGCCCGGCCGACACGATCTTCCCGGTGGTCCCGATGTTCCACGCCAGCGCGTGGGGCATGGTCCACGCCGGCGCCGCCTCGGGCGCCAAGCAGGTGTTCCTGGCCGGCTCGGCCACGCCGGTGGCGCTCGCCGGCCTGCTCCACGACGAGCGGGTCACCGTCACGGCCGGCGTCCCCACGGTCTGGCACGGGATGCTCGACGAGCTGGCCGGCCTGGGGGGCCGGCCGCCCGAGCTCCGGGCCATCATCTGCGGCGGCTCGCAACCCCCCCGGGTGCTCATCGACCGGTACCACCGCGAGTTCGCCATCCCCGTCGTCCAGGCCTGGGGCATGACCGAGAGCTCGCCCCTGGCCAGCGTGGCCTGGCCCAAGGCCGCCTCCCGCGACTGGGAGGAGGAGCGCCTGCTCGACGGCGTCCGCACCCGGGCCGGCCTGCCCTTGCCGGGCATGAACCTGCGGATCGTCGACGACGCCGGCGCCGAGGTGGCCTGGGACGGCGAGTCGATGGGCAACCTGCTCATCCGGGGGCCGTGGGTGATCAGCGCGTACCTCTACGGCGAAGGGGCGGAGA
Source organism: Acidimicrobiia bacterium (assembly GCA_050249235.1). Lineage (GTDB taxonomy): Bacteria > Actinomycetota > Acidimicrobiia > Acidimicrobiales > CADCSY01 > JAEKLB01. The sequence goes on from JBFWQW010000023.1 coordinate 30,371, forward strand.
GCTTCACCGACGACGGCTGGTTCCGCACCGGCGACGTCGCCATCGGCTTCCCCGACGGCTACTTCACCATCGCCGACCGCACCAAGGACCTCATCAAGTCGGGCGGGGAGTGGATCAGCTCGGTCGACATGGAGGCGGCGATCATGGCCATGGCCGGCGTCGTCGAGGCGGCGGTGGTGGCCATCCCCGATCCCCGCTGGGACGAGCGCCCGCTGGCCTGCGTCGTCCCCGCGGCCGGCTCGACGGTGACGATCGACGCCGTCCGGGACCACCTCCTCGCCAGCGGCTTCTCGAAGTGGCAGCTGCCCGACCGCCTCGAGCTCATCGACGAGGTGCCCCGCACCTCCGTCGGCAAGTTCGACAAGAAGGTCCTCCGGGCCCGTTTCGAGTGAACCCGAATCCCGACCTCTAGAGTCGGGATTGTGGTCGCCACCGACACCGACACCGACATCGACACCAACGCCGGACGAGCCGGGCTGTTCGCGTTCCCGGATCCCGTCAACGAGGTCTCGGCCCGGCTGGTGGCGGCCGGGGTGGTGGTGATGGCGGTCACGGCCATCGCCCTCGACGCCCGGTGGCTCACCCTCGTGCTCGCCTACGGCTTCCTCGCCCGGGTCGCGACCGGTCCCACCCTGAGCCCGCTCGGCCAGCTCGTCACCCGCGTGGTCGTGCCCCGGCTGGGTCTCGCGCCGAGGTTGGTGCCGGGCCCGCCCAAGCGCTTCGCCCAGGGCATCGGCGCGGTGCTCACCGTCGGCGCCGCCGTGCTCGCCCTCGGCCTCGATGCCTGGGGGCCGGCCCGGGTGCTCCTCGGCCTCCTCGTGGTGGCCGCCTCGCTCGAGGCCTTCCTCGGCCTCTGCCTCGGGTGCCGCCTCTTCGCCCTGCTCATGCGCATCGGGGTCGTGCCTCCCTCCGTCTGCGAGCGCTGCAACGACCTGGCCCGCTCCCGCTAACTGTCGACCGGGCCGGGACAACCCCGGATCAGTCGACTGAAGGGGCTCGAACCCGTCGCGCGGCGGCCGATGCGGCATGCTGTTGCCCGCATGAGCGAGCGCAGCGAGCGAATCATCGGAACCGCGCGGTGTCCGGCGCTCTGCGCCGGAGCGCTCACTGGTGCCACCTGTGGCGACGCGGGCTCGCGAGGGCGGCAGCCCGGGAGGGCGCACCAGTGAGCGACCTGGCTTCCCCGACGACCTCGCCCGCGCCCGGACCGGTGCGCACCCGCCCGTCGGCGTCCGCCGAGGACGCCGCCACCCGGGTCTTCAACACCTCGATCCTCATCTCGGCCAGCCGCTGCCTGCTCGCCTACGTCGTGTTCCCGTGGCTCCTGCCCGTCCTCGGGATGACCGGCGGTGTCGGGCCGGTGCTGGGCCTCACGATCGGCGTGGTCGCCATCGGCTTCAACGCCGCCAGCATCCGCCGCTTCCACCGCAGCGGCCACCGGTGGCGCTGGACGATCACCGCGCTCAACGCCGGCGTGATCGCCCTCCTGCTCGTCACCATGGCCCAGGACGTCGCCGACTTCGCGTCCTGAGGTCGGGTCCCGGGAACGACTGCTAGCGGGCCAGCTCCACCAGCCAGGCCCGCCCGGTGCGCACCACCGACCTGACCTCGGACGGCATCGTCGTCGCCAGGGCCTCGATCTCGGCGTCCGTCACCGCCAGCCGGGGACGGCTGGCCTCGACCTGGTCGAGCACGGCGTCGTCCATGGTGCCGACCACACCGTCCCGGATCACGACGTAGCGCACGTCCAGGTCGTGCAGCAGCGCCATCGACTCCGCGCTCGGGAACCGGTTGAGCGTCTCGACCCGCTGCAGGAAGCCGTGGGGCTCGAAGCCCGAGTAGCCGTTGACGCGGGGGTGCTCGTCGATCCGGGCCAGGTACTGGCG
>JBFWQW010000024.1:0-31647 GCA_050249235.1 Acidimicrobiia bacterium
GGCCGTGACGACGGGACGCCGAGCTGGGAGGCGCCCGCCGCGGCCCGGCGGGTCGGGCGCCGGGTGCAGGCCGCCCTGCCGCCCGAGGCCACCACGGCCGAGCGCCTGCGGGCGGTGGTCGCCGCCTTCGCCACCACCGACCCGTTGCGCCACGATCGCCGGCCGGAGGCCGTGGCCGTCACGGCCCGGGGGCTGATCGCCGGCATGGTCGCCGCCCTCCCGCCGCTCGGCGACGTGGCCGACCGGCCCGCGCCGATCGCCGCCGTGCTCTGGCCGCGGCTCTCGTCCCGGCGGCCCCGCCGGGTCGACCTCGAGCTGATCGACCGGGCCCTCGTGCTCCTGGCCGACCACGAGCTGGCGTCGTCCACCTTCGCGGCCCGGGTGGCGGCGGCCACCTGGACCGACCCGTACCTCGTCGTGCTGGCCGGCATGTCGGCGGTGGGCGGGCCCCGCCACGGTGCCCTGTCGGCCAGCGTGGTGGCGTTGCTCCGGGAGGTGGTGAGGGGGACGTCGGCCGACCGGGCGGTGGGCGAGCGGCTCCGGACCGCCGGCGAGGTGCCCGGCTTCGGCCATGCCGTCTACGTGGGGCCGGACCCCCGTGCCGTGAGCCTCCTCGCCGGGCTGGCCGCGTCCCGGCCCCCGACGCGTGTCTGGCGGGCGGCCACGTCGATCCTGGGTGTGGTGGCGTCCCGGGGCGGACCGGCGCCGAACGTCGACTTCGCGATCGGCGTGCTCACCGAGTCGGCCGGCATGCCGGCCGACGCCGGGGAGGCTCTCTTCGCCGTGGCCCGGTCGGCCGGTTGGATCGCCCACGCCGTCGAGGAGTACGACCGGCCCCTCCGCTACCGGCCCCGAGCCCGCTACACCGGCCCCGAGCGGGGCGACGTGCCCACGTGACGGGCCGGGGGGCCGATCGGCGGGGTCAGAATGGGCCGATGTTGGGAGAGGACGCAGCCGGCTGGATCGCCCGCGATGCCGACGTCGTCTGGCACGGCTTCACCCAGATGTCCGCCTACGCCGAGAACGAGCCGCTGATGGTGGCGGCGGGGGAGGGGCGGGAGCTGATCGACGTCGACGGCCGCCGGTACCTCGACGCCATCTCGTCCCTCTGGGTGAACACCCTCGGCCACCGCGTGCCCGAGCTCGACGCCGCCGTGCGCGACCAGCTCGACCGGATCGCCCATTCCACGATGCTCGGCAACGGCAACCCGGCCGTGGTGGCGCTGAGCGAGGCCCTGGCGAGTGTCGTCCCGGTCGACCGGCCCCACTTCCTCTACGCGTCGGACGGCGCCACCGCCGTCGAGCAGGCCCTGAAGGTGGCGTTCCAGCACTGGGTGAACGTGGGGCGGCCCGAGCGGACCGGGTTCCTCGCCCTGGCCGGCGCCTACCACGGCGACACCGTCGGTGCCCTCTCCCTCGGCGACGGCGGGTTCGGCACCGACCTCTTCGACCCCCTCCGCTTCCCCGTGCGCCGGGCCCCGTCGGTCGCCGCCGCGGCCGACCTCGTCCGGGAGCACGGCCCCACCCTGGCCGCGGCCGTCGTCGAGCCCCTGGTGCAGGGGGCGGGCGGGATGCTGCTGCACGAGCCGGCCGACCTGGCCGACCTGGCTGCAGCCTGCGCCGATACCGGCACGCTCCTCATCTGCGACGAGGTGGCCACCGGGTTCGGGCGCACCGGCACGCTGTTCGCCTGCGAGCAGGCCGGGGTGCGGCCCGACCTGCTCGTGCTCGGCAAGGGCATCACCGGGGGCTACCTGCCGATGTCGGCCACGGTGGCCTCGCACCCGGTCTTCGCCAGCTTCCTGGGGCCCGACCTCTCGGCCGCCACCCTCTACCACGGGCACTCCTACGGGGGGAACGCCCTCGCCGCCGCGGTGGCGTCGGCCCACCTGGCCCTGTTCGAGTCGTCCGCCGTCCTCGCCAACGTCCGGGCCCGGAGCGATCAGCTCCGCGGCCTGCTCGACGAGCGGGTGGCCGGCCTTCCCGGCGTGTCCGCCATCCGGCTCCGGGGCCTCATGTGCGGCGTCGAGCTGGCGCCGCCCGCCGGCGGCCTGCGGTGGGGGCGGCGGGTCAGCGCCCACGCCACCCGGGCCGGGGTCCTGCTGCGGCCGCTCGGCGACGTCGTCGTGCTCATGCCGATCCTCACGTCGACCGCCGGCGAGATCGAGCGCATCGTCGACGCGCTGGCCGGCGCCATCCGGGAGGTGTGCGGATGAGGAGCTGGCGGGAGTGGGCCGAGCTCGAGGGGGCCGGCATCCGGGCGTCGGGCCGATGGCGCCAGCCCCGGTCGATCGACGCCCTCGGGCCCGAGGGCACGCTCGACGACGGCACGAAGGTGGTGGCGTTCGCGTCGAACGACTACCTCGGCCTCACCGGTCACCCGGCGGTGCGCCGAGCGGCCGTCGAGGCGGTCGAGCGGTGGGGCACGGGATCCGGCTCGGCCCGGCTCATCGTCGGCTCCCGCCCGGTGCACGACGAGCTCGAGCGGGAACTGGCGGCGTGGAAGGGCGAGGAGGCCGCCGTCCTGTTCCCGACCGGCTTCATGGCCAACCTCGGCGTGGTCACCACGTTCGGCGGGGCCGGGGTGACGATCCTGTCCGACGAGCTCAACCACGCCTCGATCATCGACGGCACCCGGCTGGCCCGGGCCGAGGCGCGGGTCTACCGGCATGCCGACGCCGACCACGTCGAGGCCCTGCTCGGCGAGGTCGACGGACCGGCGGTCGTGGTGACCGACTCGGTCTTCTCCATGGACGGAGACCTGGCGCCGGTCGGCCGGCTGGCCGAGCTGTGCAGCCGGCACGGCGCCCTGCTCGTGCTCGACGAGGCCCACGAGATCCTCGAGCCGGCCCAACCCACCGGCGACGCCGAGGTGGTCCGGGTCGGGACGCTGTCGAAGACGCTGGGCTCGCTCGGCGGCTTCGTCGCCACGTCGGGCCCGCTGGCCGAGCTGCTCGTCAACCGGGCCCGGAGCTTCATCTTCACCACCGCGTCGAGCCCGGCCGATGCCGCCGCCGCCCTGGCTGCGGTCCGCGTCGTCCGCTCCCGGGAGGGCGCCGCGCTCGTGGCCCGCCTCCGGGCCAACGTCGACCGGGTCCGGCCCGGCCACCCGTCGCCGGTCGTGCCGGTGGTCGTCGGTGGGGAGGAGGCCACCCTGCAAGTGGCCGATGCCCTGCGGGCCCGGGGCGTGCTGGTGCCCGCCGTGCGGCCTCCGACCGTCCCGCCGGGCACGTCCCGGCTCCGGGTGGCCATCTCGGCCGCCCACACCGCCGGCCAGCTCGACTCGCTGGTCGAGGGCCTCGACGCCTGCCTGCCGGGTTGGCGGGGCTGACGGTGGCCCGGCCCGGCCGGCTGGTGCTGGTGGTCGGCACCGGCACGGGCGTGGGCAAGACGTGGGTCGGGGCGGCCCTGCTCACCGAGCTCCGGGCCCGGGGGGTACGGGTGGCGGCCCGCAAGCCGGTGCAGTCGGCCGATCCCGACGACGGCAGCCAGGACGCCGACGTGCTGGCCGCCGCCTCGGGCGAGCCCGTCGTCGACGTCTGCCCGCCTCGGCACTCGTTCGGGGTGCCGATGACGCCGTTCATGGCCGCCGAGGTGCTGGGCCGCCGGATGCCCTCGCTCCGGGAGCTGGTCGGCGGCCTGGCCTGGGCGGAGGACACCCAGGTCGGCCTGGTGGAGAGCGTCGGCGGGGTCCGCTCGCCGATCACCGCCGACGGCGGCGACTCGGTGACCCTCGGCGAGCTCCTCCGCCCCGACCTCACCCTGCTGGTGGCCGACGCCGGGCTCGGCACCCTCAACCTGGTGCGGTTGTCGGCGGGCGTACTTCCCCGCCCGGCGGTGGTGCTCCTCAACCGCTTCGAACCCGGTGACGACCTGCACCGGCGCAACCGGGCCTGGCTGGCCGGCCAACTCGACGGGCCGGTCGTGGCCTCGATCGGCGAGCTCGCCGAGGTCGTCCTCGGCCGTCCGTGACTCGTCGGTCCGGCGGGGAGGGTCACCGCATGCATACGCTCCGCGCGTACGAGGTACAGCAGGGGGCGCCGCCCCGAACGGGCGGGGACCGGGCGCGGGCAGGAGGTCGAGTGGCGTCGGAGGAGACCGAGCTCACACCGTCGGTGGAGAGCCCCGGCCTGGCCCGCGCCTTCCTCCGCGAGCTCCTCGACCGGTGGGACTGCCGCGACACGGGCGACGTTGCGGTCCTGCTCACCAGTGAGGTGGTGTCGAACGCGGTGGTGCACGCCGGCGGGCCCGTCGTGCTGGGGGTCCGCTGGCTCGAGCCGACCGGCGTGCTGCGGGTCGAGGTGACCGACCGGAGCACCCACCGCCCCGAGCTGCTCCACCCGCCGGCGGAGGCCACCGGCGGTCGGGGGGTGCTCCTGGTCGAGACGCTCGCCAGCCGCTGGGGGAGCATGCCGGCGGCTGCCGGCAAGGTCGTCTGGTTCGAGGTGCCGGCCGTCCGCCGCTCGAACCACACCTGAGCGGCGGCGCGGAGAGGTCCCGTCCGTCCTGGTTCCCGGCTCGCTCGTCGCCGAGCGAGGCCGTGCCCGCCGCTCCCGCCGCTCCCGGCGCCTTCGGCGCCGGGCCGCCCGGGCCACGGGAGCGCCCGACGGCGATCGTCCGAGCGGAGGGCCGTCGCTACGGTGGGCCGCCTGAACTTCCCTGCCCACGCCCATGTCGCACGGCTCGCCGTCGGCGACGACCCCGCCGTCCTGTTCGGCGCCGTCCTGCCCGATCTCACCGGCATGGCCGGCGGGCGCTTCGAGCTGGCCCTGCCCGAGCCGGTCGAGGCCGGCCGGCGCCTGCACCACCGGGCCGACGAGCAGTTCCACGAGTCGCCCGCCTTCCGGGCCGGCGTCGCCGACCTGCGGGAATCGCTGGCCGGCGCCGGTCTCGCCTCGGGCCCGAGTCGGGCTGCCGCCCACCTGGGCTACGAGCTGCTCCTCGACACCTGCCTGCCCTGGGACGACGCGCTCTCGTCGTCCCTCGGCGCTGCCCTCGCCACCGGTGCCGACCTGGCATCGGGGCTCGACGAGCCCGGACGGCTCCGTTGGATCGGCCTGCTCACCCGCCTCGCCGGCGTGCGCTGGTCCACGTTGGCGACGACGGCCGATCCCGAGCTGGCCCGGCGGATCGAGGCGATCCTCGGCCGCCGGCCCCGCCTCGCCCTGCCGCCCGGTTCGACGCCGGCGGTGAGCGAGGCCCTGGCCGGGGCCCGGCCCGCCGTGGCCCGCGACAGCGGCGGCCTCTTCGCCGGCGCGGCCGCCGCCCTCGCCGCCTGAGCTCCCGGGCGCCCCGGGTGCCCTGCTAGCTTCGACCGCTTCTCGGGCCGTTAGCTCAGCCTGGTAGAGCACTTGCATGACACGCAAGGGGTCACAGGTTCAAGTCCTGTACGGCCCACCCGGGAACCTTCAGGTCGGAAGCCCCCTCGGGGCCCCTTCCTCGTCGTGAGACACCGTCGCCGGCGACCGGACGGGCGTCCTCGGGCCGAACGCTCCGGTGCGCATGTATGTGCATGCATGCCGAACGTCCAGGTGCGTGACGTGCCCGACGACGTCCACGCCGCCCTCGTCCGTCGCGCCGAGCAGGCCGGTCAGTCGCTCCAGCAGTTCCTCGCCGCGCAGCTCGTCGCCATCGCATCGACGCCGACGATCGACGAGGTGCTCGATCGCATCGAGGCCCGCCCGCTTGGCGCGCTCCCCGCGGAGGGAGCGATCCGGACGATCGGCGGGGAACGTGCTCGTCGTTGACGCCTCGGTGCTCGCGCCCGTGGTGGCCGATGCCGGTGAGGACGGGGAGCGGTTCAGGCGCCGCCTCCGCGGCGAGGTCCTCGCCGGACCGGACCTCCTGCGGATCGAGGTGGCGTCCGTGCTGCGGAGCCACGCCCTACGGGGCGCGCTGAGCCACGACCAGGCCGACGCCGCCCTCGACGACCTCCTCGCCCTCCCGGTCACGGTGTTCCCGACGGCCCCGCTGCTCCGCCGGGCCTGGGCACTGCGCTCGGGCGTGTCGAGCTACGACGGCTGCTACATCGCCCTGGCGGAGGCAGTCGACCGCCCCTTGGTCACGGCCGACCGCCACCTGGCCAACGCGTCGGGTCTCCGCTGCGCGGTCGAGGTGCTCTGACCCTGATCACCGCGGCGTTGTCACCGCCCGCCCCTGATCCGTTCCGGGTTCACGGATCACGGATCCACGCATGTGTCGGAGCCGTGAACCCGGAACGGTCGCTGTCACTCGACGGTGACGCTCTTGGCCAGGTTGCGGGGCCGGTCGATGTCCCGGCCGAGGGCGATGGCGGCGTGGTAGGCGAGGAGTTGGAGGGCGATGCCGAGCAGGACGGGCGCCAGCTCCGGCTCGGTGGCGGGGACGACGATCGTCTCGTCGGCGCCGGGCACGGGCCCGGTGGCGTCGGTGACCGCGATCACCGGCCCGCCCCGGGCCTTGATCTCGGCGATCGAGGCGAGGTTCTTGTCCCAGAGCTCGTCGTCGGGCGCCACCACGACGGTCGGCACGTCGGGGCTCACCACCGCCAGCGGCCCGTGCTTCAGCTCGGCGGCGGGATAGGCCTCGGCATGGATGTACGAGACCTCCTTCAGCTTCTGGGCCCCTTCGAGCGCGACCTGGTGGCCGCGGACCCGGCCGACGTAGAAGGCGCTCGCGGCCGGCGCCAGCCGGCGGGCCACGGCGGCGATGCCGTCCTCGCCGGCCAGGAGCTCGGCGATGCGGTCGGGGAGCGACTCGAGGGCCCGGACCAGCCGGTCGCCGTCTGCCGGCCCCATGTCGCGGATCCGCCCGAGGTGCAGGGCCAGGAGGGCGAACACCACCGCCGTCGACGTGAAGGTCTTCGTGGACGTCACCGACACCTCGGGCCCGGCGTGGAGGTAGACGCCCGACGCGCAGGCCCGGGCGATGGTGCTGCCCGGGGTGTTCACCACGCCCAGCACCCGCCCGCCCTTGCGGGCGATCTCCTGGACGGCGGCGAGGGTGTCGAAGGTCTCGCCCGACTGGCTCACGGCGATGTAGAGCGTGTCGGGCTCGATCACCGGGTTGCGGTAGCGGAACTCCGACGCCACCTCGGCGTCGGCGGGGATGCGGGTGAGGCTCTCGACCAGCTGGGCGCCGGCCAGGGCCGCGTAGTACGCCGAGCCGCAGCCGAGGATCTTCACCCGACGCAACCCGAGCACCTCCCGGGCCGTCAGGTCGATGCCACCCAGGTGGGAGGTGGCGAAGCGGCGGTCGAGCCGACCCCGGAGGGCCTGGGCGACCGCTGCCGGCTGCTCGTGTATCTCCTTGTGCATGTAGTCGGGGTGCCCGGCCTTGTCGTAGGCGGTCCTCGACACCGGGGCGGTGATCGGCGCCTTCTCCACCCGCACCGCGCCGTCGGCTTCGGCCTCGGGGTCGAGGGCGAAGGTGCGGAAGCCGTCGGCCCGCAGCACCGCCATCTCCCGGTCGTCGAGGTAGACGACCTGGTCGGTGTGGCGGACGATGGCCCCGGCGTCGGAGGCGACGAAGTGCTCGCCATCGCCGATGCCGAGCAGCACCGGGCTGCCGTTGCGGGCCACGACGATCCGGTCCGGCTGCCTGGCATCGACGACGGCGATCCCGTAGGCCCCTTCGACGAGCGCCAGCGCGGCCCGCACCGCGTCCTCCAGCGCCACCTCGGGCTGGGCCGCGATCAGGTGGGCCAGGACCTCGGTGTCGGTCTCGGAGGCGAAGTCGACCCCGGCCAGCACGGTGGCCCGCAGCTCGGCGGCGTTCTCGATGATCCCGTTGTGGACCACGGCGATGGTGCCGCCGGCGTCGACGTGGGGGTGGGCGTTGGCGTCGGTCGGCTCGCCGTGGGTGGCCCACCGGGTGTGGCCGATGCCCACGCCTCCCCGCAGCCGCTTCGGCGCCGCGGCCACCAGGGCATCGACCCGCCCGGCCTGCTTGTGCACCTTCAGGCCGCTGCGGCTGACGACGGCCACCCCGGCCGAGTCGTAGCCCCGGTATTCGAGTCGTTGCAGGCCCTCGAAGAGGACCGGGACCGCGTCCCGACCTCCGACGTAGCCGACGATGCCGCACATGGTTCGCTCCTGATGGTTCGCTAGCCGTAGATCACGCGCCGCACCTGGCGCTCGGAGAGCACCGGTGCCGCGACCGGACGGGCCGCCAGCTCGCTCGCGATGCGGGGGAGGATCTCGGCGTTCGCCATCCCCTCGGCCTTGAGCTCGCGGTGTCGGCGACGGATGAACGCCTCCGCGGACTCGTGGAAGTAGGCGACGACCTCGTCGACGAGCCGCGCCGCGGCGGCCTCGGTGAGGGGGGTGGTGCGGGTCAAGTGCCCGACCAGCTCGTCCCAGCTGCCGCGTGTCACGGGCCCAGGTTGGCTGGCTCGACGAGGTTTTCCTAGTCCGGTGCCCGGTTCCGGGCAGGATCCGGGGAAACAGGGCTGGCGGCGGACCGGCCCGGGCGGGCGGCGAGGTGGATCCGGCGCCCTGTCGCAGCCTGCCAACTGGGCTGTGACCGGCGTCTCACCGGGAGTCTAAGGTTCGCTCCCGAAGGCCGGCAGCGACGTCGGCCGCGGGATCGCCGAGCCCCTGCGCGGGTCGGCGGAGCGGCTCCGACGGGGCCAGGAGGACGTGTCATGACCAAGGTGCTCGACGGTGTGAAGGTGGTCGAGATCTCGGCCTGGGCCTTCGTGCCCTCTGCTGGAGCGGTCCTCGCCGACTGGGGTGCCGAGGTGATCAAGATCGAGCCGCCGACCGGCGACCCGATCCGTGGCCTCGTGAACGCCGGCGTCGCCTCGATCGAGGGCGTCAACCAGAACTTCGAGATCTGGAACCGGGGCAAGAAGGCCATCGCCCTCGACCTCACCCAGCCCGACGCCCGGGAGATCGTGCTGAAGCTGGCGGCCGAGGCCGACGTCTTCCTCACCAGCTACCTCCCGCCGGTGCGCAAGAAGCTCGGCATCGACCACGCCGACATCCTCGCCGTGAACCCGACCATCATCTTCGCCTGCGGCACCGGCCAGGGCGCCGGCGGTCCCGAGCAGGATCGGGGCGGCTACGACTCGATCACGTTCTGGTCGCGCGGCTCCGTCTCGGCCGCGGTCACCCCGCCGGGCTACCCCCGTCCCGTCGGCATGCCGTCCGGCGCCTTCGGCGACTCGCTCAGCGGCATGGCGCTGGCCGGCGGCATCGCCAGCGCCCTGGTGCGCAAGTTCCGAACGGGCGAGGGCGCCCTGGTCGACGGGTCGCTGCTCGGCACCGCCATGTGGTGCATGCAGATGGCGGTGGTCGGCTCGGTCGTGGCCGGGGTCACCGAGGCTCCGCCTGCCCCTGAGCCGGGCGCGCCCATCCCGCCGCCGATGGTGTTCAACCCGCTCACCTTCAACTACCGCACCTCGGACAACCGGTGGGTGGCGCTGTGCATGCTGCAGCCCGACCGCTACTTCGACGGGCTGGTGAAGGCGGTCGGCCGGGAGGACATGGCCACCGACGAGCGCTTCGCCACGCCGGAATCGCGGGGTCAGAACACAGCCGCCATCGTGGCCGAGCTCGAGGCCACCTTTGCGGCTCAGCCGCTCTCGCACTGGGAGGAGCGCCTCGCCACCCAGCCCGGCCAGTGGGACGTGGTGCGGCTGCCGTTCGAGCTGCCCAACGACCCCCAGGCGGTGGCCAACGGGTTCGTCAAGCACGTCGACTACGGCAACGGCCGCACCCTGCCGATCATCGCCTCGCCCGTGCAGCACGACCGGACCCCGCTCGACCTGCAGCGGGCGCCGGAGTTCGCGGCCGACACCGACGACGTCCTGGCGTCGATCGGCATGGACGAGGAGGCCATCCTCCAGGCGAAGATCTCGGGCGCCGTCGTCTGAGTCTTCCTCGGCGGACTCGATCCGAGCCCGGGCCGGTTCGCCGGCCCGGGCTCTTTTCGTGGAACTAGCGTCCGGCCCGTGACCGTTCACAGCCGCCTGGTCGGGTCCACGGCCGTCGTGACGATCGACCGCCCCGAGCGTCGCAACGCGCTCGACGGTCCGACCATCGCCGCCATCGGGGCGGCCTTCACCGCCGCCGAAGCCGACGACGAGGTGCGGGCCGTGATCATCACGGGCGCCGGCGACCAGGCGTTCTGCGCCGGGATGGACCTGAAGGCGCCCCGGGGCGAGCCGTCGACGGGTCCCGGCCTCGAGGTCTTCACCAACCGCTGCTACCCGAAGCCCGTGATCGCCGCCGTCAACGGCGCCGCCGTCGGCGGAGGATTCGAGATGGCCCTGGCCTCGGACCTGGTCGTCGTCGCCGACCACGTGACGTTCGCCGTGCCCGAGGTGTTCCGGGGCCTGGTCGGCGCCGGGTGCACCACCCGGCTGGCGGCCCGGCTCCCACCCGCGGTCGTTGCGTCGCTTACCCTGCTCGGCGAGCGCATCGACGCCCACCGGGCCTTGGCCCTCGGCCTGGTCAACGAGGTCGTGCCGGGCCCCGAGGTGCTCGACCGGGCCCTGGCCATGGCGGCCCGCCTCACCGAGGCCGCGCCCCTCTCGCTGCGGATCACCAAGGAGCTGATCTTCAAGGAGCAGGGGATGCACGACGACGCCGAGTGGAAGGCCATCCGGGCCCTGGCCGGGCCGGCCTTCGCCAGCGAGGACGCCAAGGAGGGGGCGGCCGCCTTCGCCGAGAAGCGCCCCCCGGTCTGGACCGGCCGCTGACGCCCCGCGCCCGAGCGACAGAGAACGTGAACTGGGTGCTGTCGGGCTCGGACGGTCAGGCTCGGACCGTCAGGCCGGGGGCGGGAGGAAGTGGCGGGCGGTGCGGACCAGCTCGGCCACGTCGGCGTCGTCGGCGCCGAGCGAGGCCAGGATGGCGACGTCCTTGCTCAGGAGGTCGGCCACCCGGTCGGCGAGGGTGGCCCGGTCGGGCAGGCGCACGACCATCTCCATCGCCGACGACCGGGCCGACCCGCCGGTGAGCACCTCGGCCAGCCGATCGGGGTCGAGGCCGAGGGCGGTGCCGGCGGCGAGCGCGCTGGCGGCCAGGCCGAGCTGGGCGGTGAACAGCCCGTTGTTCACCGCCTTGGCGACCAGGCCGGAGCCGAGGGGGCCGAGGTGGACGATCCGGTCGCTGTGGGCGGCCAGCACCGGCCGGACCCGCTCGATCGCCTCCGGGTCGCCGCCCACCATCGTGACGAGCGTCCCGGCCGCGGCCGCGAAGCGGCCCCCGGACACCGGGGCGTCGAGCACCGTCACCTCCCCGGCCTTCGCCGCCAGGGCGACGACGGTGGCCGGCCGCACCGTGCTGTGCACGAGCAGCGTCGAGCCGGGCGCCATGCCGGCCAGGACCTCGCCGCCGACCTCCTCGACGTCCCGGTCCGTCCGCACGCACAGGCAGACGACGTCGGCTCCGTCGGCCACCGCCGCCATCGACGCGGCCCGGCGGTGGGGCGCGTCGCCGAGCGCGTCGTAGGCCGCCTCCCGGCGGGCCCAGACGGCGAGGTCGAAGCCGGCCGAGCCGATCCTGGCCGCCATGGGCGCTCCCTGGTCGCCGATGCCGACGAACCCGACGACGGCCTTCGGCGTGCCCGGCGACGTCATGGGCGGTCTCTCTCGTGCGGGTGGCGAGGGGTCGCTACACGGAGGCGAGGTCGAGGTTCATGAGCTTGGCGAGGTTGCCGCCCATGATCTTGGCCTGGTCGTCGACGGGCAGGTCCTCGATCTCGTCGACGAAGGTGACCGGGTCGAACATGCCCTCGGGGTGGGGGTAGTCCGACCCGAAGAGCACGTTGTCGGCGCCGATCAGGTCGACCAGGCCCTTCGTGTCCTCCTCGTGGAACGGGTGCACGAAGATCGAGCGCTTGAACGCGACCATCGGGTCCTCGTCGAAGAGCTGGGGCGAGCGGTCGTAGATCTTCTCGAAGCGGGCCACCAGCGGCCGCACCCACGCGCTGCCGTTCTCGATCGGCATGAAGCGGATGTCGGGGAACCGGGTGGCGAGCCCGTGGCCGATGATCGACGTGACGCAGTCGCTGATCGTGCGGTACTGGCTGCTCACGATGGCGGAGAAGGCCGAAGGCTTGCCGGCGAATGGGAGGAACTCGCCGTCGTGGCCCTCCCACTCGTTGAGGTAGCGCTGCGAGCCGTCGTCGGACGCGTGCATGCCGACGACCACGCCCGAGGCCTGCACCCGCTCCCAGAAGGGGTCGAACTCCTCGAGGGCGAACGACCGGCGCCGGCCGTTGAAGTCCGGCACGGTGGAGGGGCGGATGAGGATGGCCCGGGCCCCGTGCTCGAGCACCCATTCGAGCTCGCGGATGGCCTCGTCGACGATCGGCAGCGTGATCACCGGTGTGGCGAAGATCCGGTGGTCGAAGTCGTAGGTCCAGTGCTCGGCCATCCACTGGTTGAGGGCGTGGACGACGACGTGGGTCGCCTTCGGGTCGTCGGTGAGGCGCTCCTCGAGGACGCTGGCGAGCGTGGGCCACATCATGGCGGCGTCGATGTTGAGCTCGTCGAGGAGCTGGACCCGGTCCTCGGGGTTGAAGTAGGCCGGCACCGACTGGATGTAGCGGGGCGGCGGCGCCATCTCGAGGTCGCCCGGCTTGGCCTTCGTCTTCGACGACGGGTTCTTGAGCTTGAACTCGAGCTCCTGGGCGCCGGGCGGCGCCACCACGTTGAAGGTCGGGTTCGGGATGTAGTCGCTGATCTTGTTCTTCAGGGCGATCTTGGTGCGCCCGTTGACCTCGACGTACTTCACCAGGTTCGAGTACTCGGCAGGGAGGTACTTGGTGAACGCCTCCGGCAGCTCGTACATGTGGTTGTCGGCGTCGAACACCGGGAAGTCGAGCTTGCGGGACACTGGCCACCCCCTGGTCGGGCCCGGAACCGATCCGCCGCCCCCAGCGGTCGTCACCGGGCGATGACCCGAACTCTAGACCCGGTGCCGCTGGGCGATCGGGCCGGGTCCGGGCCGCCGCCGGCGTCGACCCACCCGCCGGGACGGCACGGAGAAGGCGCTGCCCATCGGCGGCACGTTCCGGCCGAGGCCCGGGCCATGTCGGCGTGGAAGGGCAGCAGAAGTCATCGGATTGCATGGAAGGTTCCCCTGGCGCGACACTCCACCGGTGGTCCGACACTTCGCTCCGCTGGTCGCCTGGGTCGGCATGCTCGTCGCCCTGATGGTCACGATGGTCGCCGCCGGCCGGGGCGATCTGGCCGGTCCGCCCTGGCTCCAGCCCTCGGGGTGGTCGGCGTGGGCAGCCGAGCGGGGCGGCCCGGCGGCGTCGTTGGCGGTGGTGCGGGTCGTCGTGCTGGCAGTGGCCGGGTGGCTGCTGCTGGTGACGGCGGTGACCCTCGCCCGGGCCGCCGGCCGCCGGGGTCGCGAGCTCGAGGTGGCGGAGCTGCTCGGGCTGCCGATCGTCCACCGGGTGGTCCAGGGCGCCCTCGGCCTCGGCCTGGCGGGCGCCACCGCGGCCGGGGTGGCCGGCATCGGGGGCGCCGGCGGGCCTCGGCCCGTCGAGGTCGCCGCCCCCGCGTCCTCCGTGCCTGCCCCGCCCCCGGGCCCCGAGCTGGCCGACCCGTCGTCCACGACGACCACGTCGCCCACGACGACCACCACCTCGGCCATCCCGTCGACCGACGGCGCGTGGCTCGACGGCGGCCGGGCCACCACGACGACGGTGCCGGTGGGGACGACCACCGTCCCGCCACTCGCCACCACGACCACGGTGCCGGCCGGCCAGCCGCTGTCGCCGCCACTGCCACCGCCCGCGCCGGCCCCGACCCCGGCCGTCGTGGCGGCCGTCCCCGACCTGGTGGCGACGGTCGACCAGCCGCGGGTCTGGGTGGTGGGCCCCGGCGAGCACCTGTGGTCGATCGCCCGCGCGCTGGTCGAGGACGCCGCCGGTCGGCCGGCCACCGATGCCGAGGTCGTCCCGCTCTGGCGGGAGCTCACCGAGCGCAACCGCGACCGCCTCGCCGACCCGGCCAACCCCGACCTGCTGTTCCCGGGTGATCGGCTGGTGGTGCCCCCGGTACCGTCTCGCCCGTGAGCCAACCGTCGGCCCCGGCCGACTGCATCTTCTGCCGGATCGTCGCCGGCGAGATCCCCGCCACCGTGGTGGCCGAGTCCGAGCGCAGCCTCGCTTTCCGCGACCTCAACCCCCAGGCGCCCACCCACGTGCTCGTCGTGCCGAAGCGCCACCTCGTCGACGCGTCCACCGTCGACGCCGAGGACGGGGCGGACGTGGCCGACCTCGTCGTCACCGCCCAGCGGGTGGCCGCCGGCGAGGGCATCGCCGAGCGGGGCTACCGCCTGGTCTTCAACGTGGGGCGCGACGCCGGAAACTCGGTCCCGCACCTGCACCTCCACGTCGTCGGGGGCCAGCCCCTCCCGTGGCCGCCCTGGGCCGGCTCTTCCGGCGTGCCCAAGTAGCCTCGCCCCACCTTGTCCGCCTTCGACGTCAAGATCAGCGTCCCCGGGAACCACCTGATGGCGGCGCTGCTCGGCCACCGTGACGAGCTGCTCCGGATCGTCGAGGCCGCGTTCGACGGCGTGTCGATCCACGTGCGGGGCAACGAGATCACCATCGTCGGGTCCGAGGCCGAGCGGGTCGGGAAGCTCTTCGAGGAGCTGGTGCTCCTCCTCCAGCGGGGCCAGGCCGTCGACGCCACGAACCTGGGCCGCACCATCGACATGGTGAAGGCCGACGAGCGCCCGTCCGAGGTGCTGACGGACGAGGTGCTGAAGAGCTCGAAGGGTCGGTCGGTCCGGCCGAAGACGAGCGGCCAGAAGCGCTACGTCGACGCCATCCGCGACAACGTCATCACCTTCGGCATCGGCCCGGCTGGCACGGGCAAGTCGTGGCTGGCGGTGGCCTCGGCGGTCCAGGCCCTCCAGGCCAAGGAGGTGGGACGGATCATCCTCACCCGCCCCGCGGTCGAGGCCGGCGAGCGGCTCGGGTTCCTGCCCGGCGACCTGATGGCCAAGGTCGACCCCTACCTCCGGCCGCTCTTCGACGCCCTCTACGACATGGTCGACATCGAGGCGGCCCAGAAGCTGCTCGAGCGCAACACCGTCGAGGTGGCCCCGCTGGCCTTCATGCGGGGCCGCACGCTCAACAACGCCTTCATCATCCTCGACGAGGCCCAGAACACGACCGCCGAGCAGATGAAGATGTTCCTCACGCGGATCGGGTTCGGCTCGAGGGTCGTCGTCACCGGCGACGTGACGCAGGTCGACGTCCAGGGCGGGCGCTCGGGCCTCTTCGGCCTGGAGGAGACGCTCCAGGGGATCGACGGCCTGGCCTTCGTCCGGCTCACGAACAAGGACGTGGTCCGCCACCGCATCGTCCAGGACATCGTCGACGCCTATGACCGGGCGTCGGCCGAGCCGGCGCCGGGCCGGGAGAGACCGAGGCCATGAGCGCGGCCGGACCCAGACGCCGGCGGCCCGGCCCGCCGGAGGGCGAACCGGCCGTGTTCTCGGCCGACGAGCAATCCGACGTCGAGGTCGACGTGGCCGCCTACACCGAGCTGGCCCGGGCCGTCCTCCACGACGAGTCGGTCCGGGGGTCGTGCGAGCTGGCGGTGTTCTTCGTCGACGAAGCGGCCATCGCCGAGCTGAACCAGCGCTTCCTCGACGGCGACGGCCCGACGGACGTGCTGGCCTTCCCGATCGACGACGAGGTGGCTGCCGGCGGGCGCACGCCCGACGCGGGCGGTCCCGGCCCCGACCGCTCGCCGCCCGACCCGTCCGAGGTGCCGCTCCTCCTCGGCGACGTTCTCGTGTGCCCGGCGGTGGCCGCCCGCAACGCCGCCGAGCAGGGTCGGACGGTGGCCGACGAGATCGCCCTCCTGGTCGTGCACGGCACCCTTCACGTCCTCGGCATGGACCACGCCGAGGATGACGAGGCGGCCCGGATGCAGGCGCGCGAGCGCGAGCTGCTCGGTCGCCACTGGGCCGGGTCACCGGCATGAGCCCGCGGTGGGGCCGGTGAGCTCGGCCGAGGTGGCGGCCGTCGTCGCGGTGGTGGCGCTGGTGACCTCGGCCGCCTTCCTGGCCGCGGCCGAGACGAGCCTCACCCACCTGCCCCGGGCCCGGGTGCAGGCGCTGGCCGAGGAGGGCCGCAAGGGGGCCGAGAGCCTGGTCCGGATGCTCGACCACCGCGAGCGGGTGCTCAACCCCGTGCTGTTCGTGGTGCTGCTCTGCCACCTCGTCGCGGCCAGCCTGGTGACGCTGCTGGCCCAGCGCTACCTCGGCCCGATCGGCATCTTCGTCGCCGTCGCCCTCGAGGTGGTCCTGATCTTCGTGCTGGCCGAGGCCGCGCCGAAGACCTATGCGCTGCAGCATCCCGAGCGCACCGCCCTGGCGGTGTCGCCGGCGGTGCGGGTGCTGGTGGCGTCGCTCCCGGTCCGGGCCCTCACCCGGCTGCTCATCGCCCTCGCCAACGTGATCGTCCCGGGCAAGGGACGGGCGGCCGGCCCGGCCGCCTCGGAGGAGGAGCTCCTGGCCCTGGCCGACGTGGCCGTCGAGGCCGGCGAGATCGAGTCGGAGGAGCGGGCCCTCATCCGGTCGATCATCGACTTCGGCGACACCGTGGCCCGGGAGGTGATGGTGCCCCGCCCCGACATGGTCACGGTGGACGCCAACGACTCGATCGAGACGGCCATGGAGACGGCCATCGTCAACGGCTTCAGCCGCATCCCCGCCTGTGACGGCGGCATCGACGACGTCATCGGCTTCGTGTTCGCCAAGGACCTCATGCGGGTGGCTCGAGACCACGCCGCCTTCAGCTCGGTGCGCCCGCTCCTGCGGCCCGCCGCCTTCGTGCCGGAGACCAAGCGGGTGTCCGAGCTGATGCGGGAGATGCAGGCGAAGAAGATGCACATGGCGATCGTCGTCGACGAGTACGGCGGCACGGCCGGGCTGGTGACGCTCGAGGACCTGATCGAGGAGCTCGTCGGCGAGATCGTCGACGAGTTCGACGTCGAGGGCCCGCTCCTCGAGCCGCTCGCCAACGGCGGCTGGCGGGCCGATGCCCGCATCGCCCTCGACGAGCTCAACGACCTGCTCGGCATCGACCTGCCCGAAGGCGACTGGGACTCCATCGGCGGCCTCGTCTTCAACCTCCTCGGCCACGTGCCCGAGGAGGGCGAGTCGGTCGAGGTGGCCGGGCACCGGCTCACCGCCGAGCGGGTCGACGGCCGCCGCATCGGCCGGGTGCGCATCGGCCGCCTCCCCGCGGCGGCGGCCGAGGCGGTGGCCGAGTGAAGTCCGGCTTCGTGACGCTCGTGGGACGGCCCAACGTGGGCAAGTCGACGCTCCTCAACGCCATCCTCGGCGAGAAGGTGACGATCGTGTCGGACAAGGTCCAGACGACGCGCACCCAGGTCCGCGGCGTGCTCGACCGGGACGACGCCCAGATCGTGTTCGTCGACACCCCGGGCATCCACAAGCCCCGGAGCACCATGGGCGTGCGGCTCAACGACACCGCCGTCGGGGCGGTGGGCGGGGTCGACGTGGTGTGCCTCGTCCTCGACGCCACCTCGCCGTTGGGCCGGGGCGACCGGTTCATCGCCGAGCGGGTGCCGGCCGACGCCATCGTGGTGGTGAACAAGGTCGACGCCGCGTCGGCCGGCCAGGTCCTCGAGCAGCTGACCCGGGCGGGCGAGCTCGAACGGTCGGCCTACTTCCCGGTGTCGGCCGTCACCGGCAAGGGCGTCGGCGAGCTGGTGTCCGAGCTGGTCGACCGGCTGCCGGAAGGGCCCCGCTACTACCCGGTCGGCACCGTGTCCGACGTGCCCGAGGCGTTCTGGGTGGCCGAGCTCGTGCGGGAGCAGCTGTTCCACGTCATGCGGGAGGAGCTGCCCCACTCCATCGCCACCCGGGTCACCGAGTGGGAGTGGCCCCGGATCCGATGCGAGATCCTGGTCGAGCGCGAGTCGCAGAAGGGCATGGTGATCGGTCGCAAGGGCGGGATCCTCAAGGAGGTGGGCATCGCGGTGCGGGCCCAGCTGCCGGAGGGCGCCTACCTCGAGCTGGCGGTGCGGGTCGACCGAGACTGGCAGCGCCGGCCCGCCGCGCTCGACCGGCTCGGCTACTGAGCCGTGCCCTCGCCGGCGCCCGCCTTCGGCTCGTTGACGCGGCCGGGCACGGCCGGGACCTCGACCTCGATCTCCACCGTGCCGTGGCGGCGCTCGTAGAGCACGACGTTGAGGGTGGCGGCGTAGACGACCACCCGGCCGAGGAGCAGCAGCCAGGCCAGAAGGGCGAAGAAGACGCCGATCGTGCCGTAGAGGGCCGACGACGAGGCCACGATCCTCGGCACGTAGACGGTGCCGAGCAGGCTGAGCACCTGGAAGCCGACGGCGCCGGCGATCGAGCCCGGGACCAGCTCCCGCCAGTCGACATCGATGGCGGGCAGCACCCTGGCCGCCCAGAGGAACAGGCCGAAGGCGACGACGAGGGCCACCAGCACCTGCACCGGGGCGAAGGCGGCGGGCAGCTGGCCGATCGCCGCCGTCGACACGAGGAGGGCGGCGAACAGGGCGCCCGAGCCGGCAAGCCAGAGCAGGCCGACGAGCCGGTCGCGGATGCCCCGGCCCTGCACCTCCCACACCGACGCGTAGGCGTACTGGAGGGCGGACACGAGACCGAAACCCGACCAGGCCAGGCCGGCCAGACCGAGCACCGACGCGGCCGACTTCGACGACTCGGCCGTCTCCAGGGCCTCGACGATGGTGTCGGCGGCCTCGCTGCCCGGGCGCAGGCCGACGGCCTCGATCACGTCGCCGGCGAAGTCGGGCCGGCTGCCCACGGCGACCCCGAGGAGGGCGGTGGCGACCAGCAGGAGGGGGAGCAGCGACACGAACGCGGCGAGGGAGATGGCCCCCGCCAGGTAGCCACCGTGGACCTCGTCGTAGCGGTGCTGGACGTCGACGGCGACGCGGAGCGCGGGAACGCGGGACGGCAGGCGACCGACGGCGTCGGCGAATCGGCGGACGGGGCGGGGGAGCTGGGGCACCCCCAGGTCCTACCCCGGGAGCGGTACCGTCGGGCCGGTGGATCTCGACTCGATCGATTCGTCTCGGGTCCCGGTCCACGTCGCTTGCGTCATGGACGGCAACGGCCGCTGGGCCGCCAAGCGGGGTCTGCCCCGCACCGCGGGTCACGAGGCGGGCGAGCAGGCGCTGTACGACGTGGTGAACGGCGCGCTCGACCTCGGCATCGAGTGGCTCACCGTCTACGCCTTCTCCACCGAGAACTGGCGGCGGCCGACCGAAGAGGTGCGCTGGCTGCTCCGCTTCAACGAAGAGAGCCTGGTGCGGCGCCGGGACGAGCTGCACGACCGAGACGTCCGCATCCGCTTCGCGGGTCGCCGCGACCGCCGGGTGCCCCGACGGCTGGTGCGCCGCATGGACGAGGCGATCGAGCTCACCCGGCACAACCGGGCGATGACGTTCACGATCGCCTTCAACTACG
Organism: Acidimicrobiia bacterium; assembly: GCA_050249235.1. Taxonomy (GTDB): domain Bacteria; phylum Actinomycetota; class Acidimicrobiia; order Acidimicrobiales; family CADCSY01; genus JAEKLB01. Next base: position 19,452 of record JBFWQW010000024.1, read on the forward strand.
GCGGCCGGGCCGAGATCGTCGACGCCGTCCGCCGCCTGGTCGACGAGGGCGTGCCATCGAACCGGATCGACGAGCGGGCCATCGCCCGCCGCCTCTACGACCCGGAGATGCCCGAGCCCGACCTGGTGGTCCGCACGTCGGGCGAGCACCGGGTCTCGAACTTCCTGCTGTGGGAGCTGGCCTACTCGGAGCTGGTGTTCACCGAGGTGCTGTGGCCCGACTTCCGTCGGGAGAACCTGGCCGAGGCGGTCCGCGAGTACCAGCGCCGGGACCGCCGCTACGGCGGGCGCTAGCCCGGCAGACGATCGTGGCCATCTATCGCGACACCGGCATCGTGCTGCGCACGATCAAGCTCGGCGAGGCCGACAAGATCATCACGTTCGTCACCGAGCGACGGGGCAAGGTGCGGGCCGTCGCCAAGGGCGTGCGCAAGACCAAGAGCCGCTTCGGCGCCCGGCTCGAACCGCTCACCCACGTCGCCTTCCAGTGCTACGAGGGTCGCAACCTCGACACCGTCACGCAGGCCGAGACGCTCGACGCCTTCCGGGCCGTGCGGGAGGACCTCGACCGCCTGGCCCGGGCCACCGCCCTGCTCGAAGCCGTCGACCTGCTGGTGCAGGAGGGCGACGAGGACCACCGCATCCTCCAGATGCTGCTCGGTGCCCTGCGCACGCTCGAGGCCGGTCCGGCCCCGCTGGTGGTGCCCGCCTTCTTCTGGAAGCTCCTCGCCCACGTCGGCTTCCGGCCCCTCCTCGAGGCCTGCGCCGGGTGCGGGGGGCCCGACCCGCTGGTGGCCTTCGACCTGGACGTGGGCGGCGTGCTCTGCCGGGGCTGCGCCCAGGGCACCCGGGTCAGTCCCGACGCCCTCGACCTGCTGCGCCGGATGCTCGGCGGCGACCTGGTGGCCGTCCTGGCGGAGGAGACGTCGCCCGCCGGCTACGAGGTCGAGCACCTGGCCACCCGTGCGCTCGAGCACCACCTCGAGCGCCGCATGCGGTCGGTCGGCCTGCTGTCCTGACGGCCGCGGGGCGGGCTGCAAGGATCGCCCGGTCCCGTGGCCGGGCGTCGGCGTGGCGGGATGCGGTCGAGATCGAAGGGGGGAGTGGGCGATGACGGCGTTGCCGGAGCCGTTCGTGGAGCTGGTGGCGATGGCCCGCGCCTACCGCCGGTCGCGGGCGCTCAGCGTCGCCGCCGAGCTCGGCGTCGCCGACCACCTGGCCGACGGCCCGGTCGCGGTCGAAGCACTGGCCGTCGCCACCGGCACCGACACCGAGGCCCTCTACCGCCTGCTGCGGGCCCTCGCCTCGGTCGGGGTCTTCCACGAGGGGCCGGTGCGCACCTTCGCCCTCGGGGAGGCCGGCGACTACCTGCGCTCCGACCACCCGCTCTCGGTGGCGCCGATCGCCCGCCACCTCGGCGCCGACTACGAGTGGGCGTCGTGGGGCGAGCTGCTCCACAGCATCCGGACCGGTGAGAACGCGGCGGTGCACGCTCTCGGCACCGACGTGTGGGAGCACCGCCGCCGGCACCCCGGGGACAGCATCCTGTTCGACGCCGCCATGCGCACCTTCTCGGCCGGCGACGCCCCCGCCCTCCTGGATGCCCACGACTTCGGCCGCTACGGGGTGATCGCCGACATCGGCGGCGGCACCGGCGCCCTCCTTGCCGCCCTGCTCCGGGCGGTCCCCAGCGCCCGGGGGATCCTGTTCGACCAGCCCCAGGTGGTGGCGGGCGCCGGCCCGGAGCTGGCGGCCGCCGGGGTCGCGGACCGGGTCTACGTCGTGGCCGGCAGCTTCTTCGAGTCGGTACCGGCGGGCGCCGATGCCTACGTCCTGCGCCGGATCCTCCACGACTGGACCGACGACCGTGCGGTCGAGATTCTCCGCTGCATCCGGCGGTCGATCGGTGCGGACGCCCGCCTGTTGGTGGTCGACGCCGTGGTGGGCGGGCCGAACGAGGACCCCCAGGCCAAGTTCCTCGACCTCGGCATGCTCGTCTCGGCCGGCGGCCGGGAGCGGACCGACGAGGAGTGGGCGGCGCTGCTGGGTGCGGGTGGCTTCGCCCGCGTCGCCACCACCCCGGCGACGGGCACGAGCCACGTCATCGAGGCGGTGCCGGACGGCGGGGCACGGGGATGAAGGGGCGGGACGAGGTGGCCCGTTCCCCGACGGCCCGTCGAGCCTTCGGCGCCGCAGGACCCTCCGTCGGGGCGGGGGTGACGGCGGGCGAAGGCACCCCCACCACGGGCGAGGGACCCGTCAGCTGCCCGGTTCCTCGCGGCTGCGGCGCTGTTCATCCGTGTCGGCCCATTCGGTGTCCGTCTGGTGGAGCAGGCGGTGCCGGGTCAGCTCGATCGAGTGGTCGGGCGCCTCGACCACGGCATCGCCGGTCGGTGTGCCATCGCTCCCGACGAGGTCGACTCGGATCGGGTCGAGCGACTCGAGGATGGCGAGGACCTCCGGGCCGGCCGCGCCGACACGAAGGGTGTAGCCGACCTCCGCGGCCAGCGGCTCGGCCGGGCCCCTGGCGGCGACACCGCCGGCGACGATCCCGATCGTCCCCCCGGCCATCACGCCGATCGTCAACGCCAAGCCGAGCTGCACCCAGCGGGCGAAATCGGGAGCGGCCCAGATCATGAGCGGCACGGCGAGGGCGGCGATGACGACGGACGCCGGCACGCCCACGGTCAGGATGCCCTTCATCCCCTCCTTGGTCCACGCCATGCCGGCCTGGGGGCCGATCACGCCGTGCTCGAGCTCGCTGCGCATCTCCGCCCGCACGGAGGTGACTCCGTCCTGCTCGTCGTCCACCCGGACATCCGACTCAAGGACCCCCGCCCGGGTCAGCTGGGCGCGGGCGATGTCGAGATCCTCGGGTCGACGGAGCACGGCGATCGCCTGGACCGGATGCAAGCCGTCGCTTCGGAACCTCTCGTCCATGGCCGCCTCGCTACCCACGACCGGGCGCCGATACACGACGAGCGGCGGGCCGGGGCACCGGAGCTCTCAGCGGGTCGGGGGCGGGCTCGTTCAGCTCGGCAGCGGCTCCCCGGCGAGCTCGGCCAGACGGGCCAGGCCGGCCTCGGCATGCTGTGACAGCCGGGTCAGCGTGGCCTGGACCGCCGGGTCGTCCCTCTCCGACGGATCGATGCGGGCCGGGTTGAGGGCGCAGCCGTCGGCCCAGGCGGCGATGTCCGGCTCGGCGTTGAAGGCCCGGGTGGCCAGCGTGCCCCGGACCTGCATGCGGGCCCAGGTGGTGGCGTCGTCGGGCAGGGTGTTCGGCGGGCACAGCCGGTTGCGCTCCCGGTCGTCGTCACGGGTGGCCTCGACGTAGCCGGCCAGGGCGGCGTTGAAGCAGGGGAAGCCGGCCCGGATGGTCTGGAGCCGCAGGGCATCGGGCCGCCAGAGGGGCACGAGGGGCGGATACTGCAGGCCGGCGGCGGCGCAGTGCACGACCAGCGAGCCGGGGGCGAGGGGGACGGAGCCCCCGTCGAGGACGATCTCGCCCCCCGTCACCCGTCTGACGTGGCCGAGGCGGACGACGTGGTCGACGGTGCGGAGCAGGTCGAGCTCCCAGGTGGCGAGGGTCGGTGTCTTCGCCATCGTCGGCGTCACGTCCGGGTCGAGCCGCAGCACCACGCCGGCGGCCTCGAGGCGGAGGAAGAGGTCGTCGAGGGAGTCGGCGCCGGCGGCGGCTTCCATCGTGTCGGCCGACAGCCCGAGCGCCACGACCGGGTCAGGCTGGACCACGGCCCGGTTGAGCATCCACGGGTCGCGGGGGCGGATCCAGGTGATGCGGCCCGGGTCGACGCCGTTGCCGAGCAGCCAGACGATGGCGTCGGTGGCGGTCTTGCCGGAGCCGACGATCACGAAGCGGTCCGGTGCCGAGGTCATGGTGGCCAGGTCGTTGACGGCGACGACCCGCACGTCGTCGGCCACGCCGAACGGGGCAGGTGTGGTCGCCGGGATGGTCGGTGCCAGGTAGGCGGCGTCGACCACCCGAAGCCGCACGTCGACCCGCACGGTCTCGCCCGACACCCGGGAGGTCACGAGGTGATCGGCGCCGTCGGTGCGGTGGTCGCTCCCGCCGAGGAAGGTGACGCGCCCCGAGCCGAGGAAGCGGCGGCGCAGGACGTCGTCGTAGTAGGCGCGGATCTCCGGCTGGCGGGCCCGCTCCTGCAGGCCCGCCTCGGGCCCGGTCGCCTGAACGGCGCCGGTCCCGAGCCGGGTCGATGCCACGCCGTAGAACACGGAGGCCTGGTGGAGCTGGACGAACGGATAGGCGTCCTGCCAGTGGCCGCCGGGGACGTGGCGACGGTCGACGAGCGTGACGTGGACGTCGGCGTGGTCGATCAGGGCATCAGTGAAGGCCATGCCCGCCGCGCCCGCGCCGACGACGAGGTAGTCGGTCTCCAACGATCGAATCGCCATGGCCCGTGGCCTCCCACGCCCTCCGCCGACGTCCGATGATCCCACGGGCCGGGCCCCGAGCGCCGGCGACGCGACCAACCCGGGGCCGAGGTGAGCAGGTCTGCCGGTCGCCGAGCGAGCTCCGTGCACCGGTCGCCGCTCGGTGGCGGGATCCGCGCCGAGCTCGCCCCGTCGGGCTGACCGGGCAGGCCATGATCGGGCGGCATGGGTCGTGAGCGCCATCCGAACCACCGGGAGCGGTCGACGTTGCCGGTCGAGCTCCGCCGCACGACCGTGCCGCCGCAGGTCCGGTCATGGGTCGAGTCGCACGTCGGCGTTCTGGTGGTGTCGGCCCGGCGGTTGCAGGGGGCGTCGTCGGCGGCGATCCACCAGCTCCGGCTGGCGGACGGGCGGGTCGTGGTGCTCCGCCGCTACGTGTGGCGCGGCTTCGTCGAGGACGAGCCCGAAGCGCCCCGGAGGGAGCGCGACGCCCTCCGCTACGCCCGTCGGCACGGCCTGCTGGTGCCCGAGGTGCTCGCCGCCGACGACACCGGCCAGGAGGTGGGCGACGGCGTGCCGGTGATCCTGATGACCCGCCTGGCCGGTCGGCCGCTCGCCGACCCGGACCCTCGCCGGCTGGCCGAGGCGGCGGCCGCGATCCACGCCGTGGACGGCGCCGAGCTGGGCCACGAGTACTTCCCCTGGTACGAGGCCGAGATGACGACGCCGCCGCCGGCGACGGTGCAGCCGGAGCTCTGGGAGGCGGCGATCGAGATCTGGCGGGAGGCCCTGCCCGACGACCCGAAGGTGCTCGTCCACCGGGACCTTCATCCCGGCAACGTGCTCTGGTCGCGAGGCCGGGTGTCGGGTGTCGTCGACTGGGCGAACGCCTGCCGGGGACCGGCTGGCTGCGACGTGGCGACCTGCCGCTCGAACCTCGTCGACTGGGCCGGCCCGGACGCGGCGGATGCCTTCGTCGCCGCCTACGAGTCGATCACCGGCGAGGCGCTGCACCCCTTCTGGCGCCTGGCCAACCTGCTCGAGTCCGGACGCGCCCACTGGACACCGGCGAACCTGGCCCGTGGCGAGCCGGAGCTGGCCCGCCTGGTGAGCATGCTGCGCCCGTAGCCGGAACCGGGTCGACCGGGTCTCGCTTGCGGCCGTAGCTTCCCCCGGTGCCTGGAGCGGGGAAGACGTTGGACGAGGTGGCTCCGCCGTGGCGGTGGGCGTTCGAGGAGGCATGGGCGTCGTGGATCGCCGGGTCGCTGGGGATCGGCTGCGTGCTCGTCGACGCCGAGGGCGAGACCGTCGCCCGAGGCCGCAATCGGGTCCTGGAGCCGGCCCGATCGGGACGCGTGGCCGGGACGCTCCTCGCCCACGCCGAGATGGACGGGTTCGCGGCGTTGGGTCTGCGCACCGCAGCCGGCCTGACTCTGTTCACCACCGTCGAGCCGTGCCTGATGTGCTCGGCGACGGCGATCGCCATGCGCCTGAGCCATGTCTGCTTCGCATCGCCCGATCCGGTGTTCGAGGGCCTCGCCGAGGTGCTCGACGCCCATCCCTACGCCGACCAGCGGACACCCACCCGGACGCTGCTCGACCACAACCTGCTCGCAGCGGTGGGCAACGTGCTGCCGCTCGCCAACCGTGTGTGGTCCCGCCCGGGGCTCGAGCCTCGGCCGGAATGGCTCCGTTTCAACCTCCCGTCGTGGCGGGCCGCGGTCGAGCTGGTCGGGAGCGGCACCATGTCGGTCCTGGCTGCCCGCCCGGCGACCGTCGACGAGCTGATCGACGCCATCGGGCCGACCCTCCGGGACCACGGTGCGATCTGACCGCGGCCGTCCTGCCGATGCCGGCCGGCTCGGCCGTGCGCGACGCTGCGAGTCCTCTCGACTCGGAGGCTTGGCGATGCCCTTCGTAGACCTGACCTACGACAAGACCGTGTCCGAGGCCGCGCTCCGGCAGGCGATCGACCTCCTGCCTGACATCGTGGGGCCGCCGTCGAGTGCCCGGAGGAGCCCAGGACCGGTGCGTCGGGAGCGGGGGACATCGAACTCCGGTGCCGGCCGAGGGCCCGTTCGACGTCGCCGAGCTGAGCTGTGTCGTCGAGGTTCGGATGAAGCGGTTCGCCAGCCGTGAGCCCGACGAGCATGATCGGGCCGACCGGATCCGGGAGCAGCTGGCGGCGCGCGTCGACCTGGGCCGCATCCGGGTGTGGCTCGTCCTCGTGGACGGCGCCTGGTCCCAGACCTGACGGCGAGATCGTCGGGCCGGCCGCCGCGGACCGCCTCTGAGTTCGCCGGGCAATTGGGCTGCCTCGTCAGTCGGCGAGGAGGCCGAGGTGGTCGAGGGCGAGGTAGCCGAGGTCGACGTCGGTGAGCTGGCCGGCCCGGAGGTGCGAGCGGAAGTCGTCGAGCGGCTTGAGGACCACCTCGCAGAACTCGCCGGCTTCGGGCGAGGGCTCGGCGACCGTCACCGCGTTCCGGGCGACTGCCGCGTACCGGCGGGTCCGGCAGGCCGACGCCATCCAGTCGGTCCCGGCCAGCTCGAGGTCGCCGGCGTAGCCGGTCTCCTCCAGGAGCTCCCGGCCGGCGGCGGCGAGGACGTCCTCGCCGGGTTCGACGTTGCCGCCGGGCAGCTCGTCGAGGACGAGCGCCGGACCCGGTCGGAACTGGCGGGCCAGCACGACCTGCCCGTCCGCGGTCAGGGCCAGGATCGCCACCGACCGCTCACCGCCGTAGATGTCCCAGTCGGCCCGCGTCCCGTCGGGGAGCCGATAGGTCCTGGTGGTCAGCGGCAGGTAGCCGCCCCACCCCGGGCGCTCGCCCTCGATCTGCCACGTCTCGCTCACGCCCGGAGTCTGTCGGGCCGGCTCACGACAGGTTGGCGTGGCGGTCCCGAGCCGAACTCGGTGCGCTGGTCGCCGCTGAGCGGCGAGATCCGCACCGAGTTCGTCGGGGTGGCGGTCCGGACCCGAACCCGCCACGGTGGTCACCGCGCCGCGGCGAGATCCGCACCGCGCTCGCCGGGTGGCGGACGGTGACGGTCGACGAGGTGGCGGTGCCGATCCGGTAGGAAGCGGGGGTGCGACGCGACGCCGACGACCGCCCGGCCCGGGTGGCGCCGGTGAGGGTCCGGATGCGGGCCCGGCCGATCGACGAGCCTCACCGGGCCGCGAGTCAGCTCGAGTTGCTGTTCGACCTGACGTTCGTCGTGGCGATCGCCAGCCTCACGGTGCAGCTCGCCCACGGGATCGCCGACGGCGAGGCCGCCCATGTCCTCTCGCCGTTCCTCCAGGTCTTCTTCGCCATCTGGTGGGCGTGGATGAACTTCACCTGGTTCGCCTCGTCGTTCGACACCGACGACGTGCCCTACCGGCTGCTGACCATGGTGCAGATGGGCGGCGTGCTCGTGCTGGCGGCCGGAGTGCCGGCCGCGTTCAACGACGGCGACTTCGGCGCGGTGACCGCCGGCTACCTCGTCATGCGGGTCGGTCTCGTGGCCCAGTGGGTGCGGGCCGCGGTCGAGGACCCGGCCAGCCGGGCCACCGCCCTCCGCTACGCGGCCGGCATCTCGATCGTCCAGCTTGGCTGGCTGGCCCGCCTGATCCTGGCCGAGGCCGGCGTGCTGCCCGACGGCTCGCTCGCTCCGATCTTCGTCGGCCTCGCCCTGCTCGAGCTGGCCGTGCCGCCCGTTGCGGAGCGGGTCCGGCCCACGAACTGGCACCCGGAGCACATCGCGGAGCGCTACGGGCTGTTCACGATCATCGTGCTCGGCGAGAGCGTGCTCGCCGCGTCGGGCAGCGTCGAGGGCGCGATCGAGGAGGGTGTGAGCGCCTCGTTCCTCACCATTGCGCTGGCCGGGCTGGTGCTGCTCTTCGCCCTCTGGTGGCTCTACTTCCTCGAGCCGGCGGGGGAGGGGCTCGAGCGCCACCGTGACCGGTCGTACCTCTGGGGCTACGGCCACCACGGCATCTTCGCCGCGCTGGCCGCGCTCGGCGCCGGCCTCGAGGTGGCCGTCGAGCAGACCGCCCACCACGTCGACGCCTCGTCGGTGAGCGTCGGCTACGCCGTCGCCCTTCCCGTGGCGGCGTTCCTCGTGCTGCTTGGCGCGGTCCACGCCCCGCTGGTGCCGTCCCTCGCCATCCGGCCCGCGGTCACCGGGGTCGCGGTGGCGGCGATCCTGGCCCTGCCGCTGGCGACGGGCGGCATCGGGCCGGCGGCCGTCGTCGCCGCGATCGCGGCGGTCTGCGCCATCGTGATCGCGGTCACCGTGGTGGGCGCCGGGGTGGACCGAGCGGCCCGAGGGGCCCGACCGGTCCACACCCCCGGATCGTGACCCGCGGGGTCGCCCCGCCTACGGCGTGACGGCGTCCCGGTCGAGGACACGGCGAGCTGAGACCGGACCCGGCGGACGTTCCGGGCGCGGTCGTCACCCGGCGGGGTGCCGCCGGGCGTCAGTCCTGCAAAGGGCCCGAATGCTGCGGAGGTGGACGATGGTGGTCGAGGTCGAGACGTCGACGGCGAGGGACCGGACGGGTGCGGTGGCGGTGGCCTGCGGGGTGGCCGGCGCGGTCCTCGCGTTCGTCCTCTACTGGCTGGTGGTGCCGGGCGTCGTGCTCGGGCTCGCCGCGGTGGGGCTGGGCTGGAAGGCCCGCCGGGGTGGACGGCTCGAGCTGGGCAGCGTGGCCATGACGCTCGGGGTCGTCGCCGTCCTCCTCGTTCCCGCCTTCCTGGCCACGGCCGACGCGGCCGAGGACTGGGGCCGCGACTGCGTGACCGATCCGGAGCCCGATCCGAACTGCTGACGAGGAGCGCTGCTCAGCCGGGCGGACCGAGGTGGTCGCGCTCGGCCTCGAGCATCCGCCACAGGTCGGGCAGGCAGCCCCGGCACCGGGTCCCGGCGTCCGAGCGGCGGATCAGCTCCATGAAGCTGCCGCCGCTCTCCCGGATGGCGGCCCGCACCGCCTCCTCGGTGACCAGTCGGCAGGCGCACACCACCTGGTCGCCGCCGGCCACGGGACGGACGCTACCGGCGGGCACCCGGTCCCCGGCGGTGGGGAGCGGCGACCGGCGCGACCCCGGTCGGACGTCAGGAGGCGTCGAACGGGCGCCAGTGCTCGAGGTCGAGGAGCATCGTCGGCGTCTGGGTGCTCATGGCGATCGACTGCAGGTTCGAGCGCCTCGGCGTCGAGCGGGGCGGGACCGGGGTGGCGGCCCACGGCGCCCAGCGGCCGAGCACCGTCCACACGTGGCGGGTGTCGAGATACTCCCGTGTCTGGACGATCCGGCCGTCACGGATGTCGTGGAAGAGGCAGTGCCAGTTGTTGTAGACGGTGCCGTCGTCGAGCCGGGCGAAGACGTCCATCTCCTCCACCACGACGTCGCCGTCGGCGACCAGCGGCCCGTAGCGCACCGTCAGGGGCGAGTCGAGGTGGGCGACGAGCGGGGCGTAGATCTCCCCGTAGGGGAGGTGGTCCCACCCGAAGGGGTGCTCGCCGGCGCTGAACTGCCGGAAGCCCTCGGCGAAGAAGGTGCCGACCACGGCAGGGTCACCGGCGGCCCGGGCATGGCGGAGGCCGCGCACGAGCGCCTTGTTCCCCTCGGTGCCCGGCTCGACCGGCACGGGGGGCGGGGCGGCCGACGGGACGACGTCGGCCAGGAGCCGGGGGTCGAGCTCGAACTGGTCGACGACCTCGAAGATCGTCTCGATCTCGTCCGTCGGCAGGGTCGACTGCCGGTTCCGGCGGCGGGGGCTCGTCGGGGGCTGGAGCTCGTCCCACCCGCCGTGGCGCCCGAAGATGAGCGCGGCGTGGTGGGTGTCGTTGTACTCCCGCATGTCGACGACCGTGTCCTCTTCGAACCGGAGCCGCCAGCAGTACTGGTTGTTGTAGAGGGTCCCGTCCTTGCCGAAGATGTGGGACTCCCACTCCTCGAACACCACGTCGCCCTCGGCGACCATGGGGCCGTAGGAGAGGAAGGTCGGGCCCATCGCCTGGGAGGGGAAGCCGCCGGCGGCGGCCATGAAGTCGGCGTCCGGGGCGTAGGACGGCGGGTCGTTGCTCACCATCACCGTCGCCGGTGTGTAGCCGCTCAACGGGTTCTGGAGCTCGAAGGGGGCGGCGCCCGGCAGGGCGCTCGGCAGGGCCCGCCGCTGCGACGCCTCCCGCTGCTCGCGCAGCAGCCGCTTGTTCCGCTCGGCGTCGCTCATGGAACCCCCCCCACGGGCGTCACTGGTCGTTCCCGGCGGCCCGTTGTACCAGCCGACCGCGCCCCGTTCTCCGTCGACGCAGGCGGGACAGCCCGCCTTCGTCGACGAAGACCAGCGGGAAACCGCCCGCCTGCCACAATCGTCGGTCCTATGGCTGATCGATTCGAGCAGGTCGTGAACCTCTGCAAGCGGCGGGGCTTCGTGTTCCCGTCGGCGGAGATCTACGGCGGCTTCCGGTCGGCCTACGACTACGGGCCGCTCGGCGTGCTGCTCCTGCGCAACGTCCAGGAGGCGTGGTGGCGGTCGATGGTCCAGCTGCGCGACGACGTCGTCGGGCTCGACGCGTCGATCCTCTCGCCACCGGCCATCTGGGAGGCGTCGGGGCACCTGCAGAACTTCACCGACCCCCTGGTCGACTGCCGCAACTGCAAGGAGCGCTACCGGCTCGACCAGCTCGAGGACACGACCCTGTGCCCGAGCTGCGGCAAGCGGGACACGTTCACCGAGGCCCGCCAGTTCAACCTCATGTTCAAGACCTTCGCCGGCCCGGTGGAGGAGTCGGCGGCCACCGTCTACCTGCGCCCGGAGACCGCCCAGGGCATGTTCGTCAACTTCAAGAACGTGCTCGAGACGGCCCGCAAGAAGCCCCCGTTCGGGATCGCCCAGGTGGGCAAGTCGTTCCGGAACGAGATCACGCCGGGGAACTTCATCTTCCGGACCCGGGAGTTCGTCCAGATGGAGATGGAGTACTTCGTGCCGCCGGCCGACGCCGGCACCTGGTTCGAGTACTGGTGCGAGCAGCGCCACCGCTGGTACCTCGACCTCGGGATCCCCGAGGGCGACCTTCGCCTGCGCCCCCACGACGCCGAGGAGCTGAGCCACTACTCGGCCGGGACCTCCGACGTCGAGTACCGCTACCCGTGGGGCTGGGGCGAGCTCGAGGGCATCGCCAACCGCACCGACTACGACCTCAAGCAGCACGCCCAGGCGTCCGGCGAGAAGCTCGAGTACTTCGACCAGGCGAGCGGCGAGCGCTACGTCCCCTACGTCATCGAGCCGGCCGCCGGTGCCACCCGCACGATGATGGCCTTCCTCCTGGCCGGCTACAGCGAGGACGAGGTCGAGGGAGAGAGCCGCACGGTCCTGCGGCTCCACCCCCGCCTGGCGCCGTACAAGGTGGCCGTCCTGCCCCTCTCCCGGAAGGACACGCTCACCCCGCTGGCCCGCGAGGTGCTCGGCCTCCTCCAGCCGTTCGTGATGTGCGACTACGACGAGACCCAGTCGATCGGGCGGCGCTACCGGCGCCAGGACGAGATCGGCACCCCGTGGTGCGTCACCGTCGACTTCGACTCGCTCGACGACGGCGCGGTCACCATCCGTGACCGCGACTCGCTCGAGCAGGTGCGGGTGCCGATCGACGGGCTGGTGCAGGAGATCGTCGGCCGGCTGGCGGCCAGCAGACCGCCGCCCGCATCCCGCGGATCGTCGCCCCCCAGGCAAGCCGCGAGGAAGCGGAGCGGAGCGGCGCGAGGTCGAATTCTCCGGTTACGTGACCTTCGTCTTCGCCTTCGATCACA
>JBFWQW010000025.1:0-31373 GCA_050249235.1 Acidimicrobiia bacterium
TCGGAACCACGGCGACTTCATGCGTGGCCGCACACCACGCGAGGTCCTCGACAACCACCGCACCAAGCGAGCAGCATGACCCTCACCCACAAGGCCCATCTGTCACCTCGAACCGCGGGCGGGAAGCCCTAGCCGGGGCCGGCACGCTCGCCGCCGGCGGCCCGGGCGGGCCGGAGGAGGGCAGCACGTCCACGACGGTCAAGGGCCCGAAGAAGTTCGCCATCCCGTTCGTCTGGAGCGCGGTCTGCTCGGCCAGGGCATCCCGGGCGCCGGCGACGTCGCGGGCCGCCACGTGGTCGAGGATCCGCCGGCAGGAGTCCACGACGTAGGCACGGACCCGGTCGGCCTGGTCAGGCGCCGCCGCCCGGGTGGCCGCGTCGAGCTGGGCGGCGGTGATGGAGTGCAAGGTGCGGACCAGCACCGACCGCGTCCGGTTGCCGGCCAGGCCGACCAGCAGCTCGGTGAAGTCGATCCACCGCTCGTAGAACTCGACCTCGTCGGCGAAGCCGGCCAGCGCCGACCAGCTCGCCTCGAGCGCCACGACATCCTCGTCACCCCGGCTCGCGGCAAGGTCCGTCACGGCGGCCTGCACGAGTGAGCTGCGGGCGGCCCACGCGTCCATGACCGGCACGTCGAGCAGCTGGAGCAGCACGCCCATCGTCTGGGCGGTGGCCGAGATCGAGGGCTGGCGGACCCGGGGGCCGCCACCGACCCCCCGCCTGATCTCGATCAGGCCCTCCGCCTCCAGCAGCCGGAGGGCCTCGCGGACGGTGAAGCGGGAGGCGTTCGACGACTCGATGAGGTCGCGCTCGATCGGGAGGGAGGAGCCGGGCGGCAGCTCCCCCCGGACGATCTGCTCCCGGAGCCGGGCGGCCACGACCATGGCGAGCTTCGGCGTGGCCGCCGGCCTCGCCGTGGGGCCAGTCGCCGCCTGCACCATGCCGGCACGGTACCGGTCCGGGCCGGGTGCTCGACACGGCGTCCCGGCGGGTGTATTCATGCGAAGGAATCTTCGACGGGCCGGATCAACCGGACCAACCGGACCGACCGGCTCGGAGACGAGCAGCGACGGGGGCCGCCCGGCCCACGCCACGACGGGGGGAGCGCAGCATGCGGGGACGACGACGGTGGCTGGTGGCCGTGCTGGCGGCGGTCGCGCTGGTGGCCACGGGCTGCGGGAGCGACGACGACGGCGGCGACGGCGGGGACGCGGCCGCCGACGTCGACCCGGACGGCGTCCTCAAGCTGGGCCTCGACCTCACGGCCGGGTCGCTCGTGCTCGACCCGGCCAAGATCACCATCCTCGGGACGCAGTACCAGGAGCTGATCTACGGGACCCTGCTCACCATGTCGGAGCAGGGCGAGGTCCGGCCCGGCCTGGCGGAGGAGGCCACGATCCTCGACCCGTCGACCATCCGGATCGAGCTCCGGCCGGACCTGGTGTTCTCCGACGGCGCTCCCCTCGACGCGGCCGCGGTGAAGTTCTCGCTGGAGCGAAACCTCACCTCGGCCAAGTCGGGCGGGCTCGAGGTCGAGTTCTTCCAGGTCGCGTCCATCACGGTCGACTCCGAGACGACGCTCACCGTCCGCCTGAAGACACCGGTCGCGGGTGCCTGGTTCCGCCTGCTCCGGTACGTCGAGACGTCGCCCGTGTCGCCGAAGGCGGTGCAGGCCGGCATCGACCTCGACACGACGCCGGTCGGGGCCGGGCCCTTCACGTTCGTCTCGTACACGCCCGGCCAGTCGATGGTGCTGAAGCGCAACCCCACCTTCGTCGACGCCGACGACGTCCGGCTGGCCGGCGTCGAGTACGTCCACGTGACGGCCCAGTCGCTGGTGAACGCCCTGCGCACCGGGGTCATCGACTACGGCGGCTCGCTGCCGCCCGCGCAGGTGAAGGAGCTCGGCGGCGCATCGGGGCTGTCGAGCGAGATCATCCCGAGCGACGACACGATGCTGTGGGGCGTGATGTGCAAGAACCGCCCGCCCTTCGACGACCTCCGGGTGCGCCAGGCCCTCAACCTGGCCATGGACCGCGACGCCCTGAACGACGTGGTCTACGAGGGGCTGGGCGCGCCCATGTGGGGGTTCTTCGGACCGGAGAGCCCGTTCTACGACGAGTCCCTCGACGGCTTCTTCGCCCGCGACGTCGCCGAGGCGAAGTCGCTCCTGGCGGCGGCGGGCGTGCCCAACCTCTCGTTCGAGTCGTTCTACTTCCCGGGCACGATCGGGCAGACGGCCCTCGAGATCCTCCAGCAGCAGTGGGCGGAGGCGGGGATCAAGGTCACGCTCAAGCCGCTCACCAGCGCGGGCGACTTCTTCCCGAACGCCACCGGCGCGCCGATGGTGTTCTTCGCCCTCGACGTGTCCGGGCTGAGCAAGGTGACCCGACTCCTCGTCGAGGGCAGCGTCGGCAACGTCTGCAACTGGAACGACCAGACGCTGGTGTCGCTCGTCCGCCAGATGCAGGGCGTCGAGGAGACCTCGCCCGCCGGCGTGGAGATCTGGAAGAAGATCCAGCGGCAGATCTTCGAGACGGCTGCCATGGTGTACGGGCTGTTCGGCACCCAGGGCCGGGTCCTGGCCGAACGGGTGGGGGACGCCGTCTTCTATCCCGGTCGGAACGCACCGACGCTGGACATCGCCAACGCCTACATCGAGAAGTGAGGGAAGCCACGGCCATGACCACGACCACGACCACGACCACGACACGCCCCGCCCCGACCGTGCTGACGGTCGACGTCACCGAGGCTGCCGCCGTGGGCGGGCCGGCCCACACGGTGGCGACCGTGCACCTGCCCGACCCGGACCGGCTGGCCGACCCGCCGGTGGTGTGCTTCGGGTTCCCCGGGGCCGGCTACGCACGGGGCTACTACTCGTTCGACCTGCCGGGCGCCTCGGGCGGAGGCCAGGCCGGTCACCACGTCGACCGGGGGTGGATCTTCGTCGCCTGCGACCACCTCGGGGTGGGCGACTCGACCCCGGAGGGCGAGACCCCGCTCACCTACGAGATCCTGGCCCGGGCCAACAAGGCGACCGTCGAGGCGGTCCTCGCCCACCTGGCCGCCGGCACCGTCGCCGACGGGTTCCCACCGGTCGAGCGGCCCGTGACGCTGGGCCTCGGGCAGTCGATGGGCGGCTGCCTGACGATCGTGGCGCAGGGCCAGCACCACCTCTTCGACGGCGTGGGGATCCTGGGCTTCAGTGCGGTGCGGACCTTCGTCCCGACGCCGCCTGGGGAGCCCGACAACCCCATGCCCTGGATGCCCCGGGGCAGCACGCTCGCCCAGCCGATCGTCGTGAACGCGGCGGCCCTCGCCGCCCTCGCCCCGCCCGTCGACGGCGCCGGGTCGGGCATGGGTTGGGCCTTCCACTGGGACGACGAGCCCGAGGAGGTCGTCCGCGCCGACATGGCGCCCGAGCCGGGCGCACCCCTGCCGGTCTGGCGTTCGGCGATCGTCCCCTCGTGCGCCATCTTCATGGTGGCGCCCGGCACGGTCGCCACGGAGGCCGCCGCCATCGATGTGCCGGTCCTGCTGGCCATGGGCGAGAGGGACGTGGTGCCCGACCCTTGGCTCGAGCCCAAGCAGTTCATGCGGGCCACCGACATCACGCTCTTCGTGTGCCCCCGCATGGCCCACATGCACAACTTCGCCGGCACGAGGGAGCGGTTCTGGGCCCGGATCCACTCGTGGGGGAGCGCCGTCCCCCGCCGCTGAGCACGCCACGGCCGCGAGCGACGGCCGTGGCGGCGCCGGCTGTGGCGGCGCCGGGCGTGGGGGGTTCCGGGCGACCCGCCGGTGTGGAGTTCCGACGGGTCGCCCGGAGAACCGGTCAGGAGGAGGCCAGGTACCCGTCGATGACGGACACCAGGGCCGGGATGAGCTCCCGCTCCCGACACGAGACGTCTGCAGTAGCGAGCTGGCGCTCGCGGGCCCGCAGCTCGGTGAGGGCCGCCGATCCCTCGAGGGGCTCCCCCGCGGCGGGGATCCTGATCGAGGCCTTCGACTCCGGTTGTACGTCGTACAAGCGCTGGATCTCGGCCCTGGCCTCGCCGGGCGAGCGGTAGCCGCCCTGGCCCGCCTCGGCCATGCAGTCCTGCCACGAGGCCAGCGCGGCATCGGCACCGGGCAGCGTCGCGATCACGCTGTCGAGCGAGCCCTTCACGGTCCGGCGCTCGGCCTCCAGGCCGGCCGCCAGGCGGCCGTAGGCCTGCTGCAGCTTCCCGTTCGGGGACTCGGCCCGGCCGGCCGAGGCGCAGGCGCTCAGGTCCTGGCCGGCCTCGTCACTGACGGAGACGGTCGGCCCGGGGGTGGCGACCCCCATCGGGATGCTGATGCCGTAGCCGTAGGTCTGCGCCCGGGCCAGGTCGGAGAGCACCATCGGATCGGTGGCGTCGAGGGAGATCTCGTGACCTCGCTCACGCATGCACCGCTCGACGGCGCCCTTCGTGTCGTCCGCAGAGCTGGCGTCCGCCGGCGCCGGCTCCGCGGAGGTCGGTCGGCCGGTGAGGCCGGTGAGCTGGACGACGCCGAGGGCGAGCCCGGCCACGAGGACATAGGGCAGCGTCCGCAGTGCCGATCGGCGTTGCTTGGTCGTTCGAGTCGTGGTCATCAACCGTCACTCGCTCCTCGCGTAATCGGTGTAGATGTAGCCCGAGCTCTCGCCGTGCATATCGATCCTCGGGTAGACGTGGGAGCAGTTGCCCACACACCATTGGAAGTCGCCCTGCTTCTGCGTCGTGTAGCGGGTCCAGAGGCCGGCCCAGTAGTCGTTCCAGGTGTTCGAGAGGTTGACCCCGTTCCACACCCACGGCGATTGGACGCCCCAGTAGTTCACGTAGTCGGCTGTGACCTGGGTGATCGTCCAGTAGCTCGGGTTCTGGTCCGAGCAGATGCCGAGGGTGTGGCGGAAGAAGTACTCGTTGGTGCCGTAGTCGGGGGAGATCTTCGTGACCGTCCAGCTCGCGGAGTTGCACCACGTTCCGGCGCTCGCCGGCTGGACGGGAAGTGCCAAATACGAGAGAAGGAAGATCGCTGTGATCAGTAGCGACCTCGCCGGGCGGATTCGGGGTAGGCGTCGCACTGCTCCACCTCTGTTTGGTCATGACCGCGGTCGTTCGTATGGCGTGCTTTGCGATGCGGGTCGACGTACGACCGACCCGCATCGACTCAAGGCGTGCAGGTCGTCCCGGCCTCCCCTCCCGTCGGCACGTCGGGGAGCCGGATGGACGGCAGGGGTCCCGTGGTGAGCCGAGCCAGCAGCACGAAGTCGAGGTCCGGGTGGTCCCAGCGCTCGGTGGGGAGGGGCGTCCCGGTGCTGCTCAGGAGGTCCGGCGCCGGCGTGTCCGTGCGGGGGAGGATGACGAACACGCCGACACCGGTGACCGGGAGCTCCTGCGGGCGCAGGGGGCAGGGGCCGTAGGTGAGCCCGAAGCCGGGCTCGCCCTCGAGGCCGATGTCGACGCTGATCACCTCGCCGCCGTCCGCGACGGGGGTGCCGAAGAGGTGCAGCCGGAGGCGCGTCCCCTTCGAGCCGGTGACGTCGAAGGTGCCGAGGTCGACGGCCGGCGAGTCGCCGCCGGGCGGATCGTCGGTGCGCGTCGTCTGGGTGGGCTGGTCGGCCGGCGGGAGGCGCTCGCCCTCCGTGCGCAGCCCGGTGCCGGCCTCGCGGGGGAACACCAGGAGCCCGACGAGGAGGAGGGCCACGAACCCGACGGCGACGGCGGCCACCGAGGCCCGCCGCACGGCGTTGCGGCGCCGGTTGGCGCCGTCGATGCCGGCGACGAGCTCGTCGAGGTAGCGGTCGAAGGCCGAGCGGGTGGCGCTCACAGGGCCTCCAGTCCCAGGCCCTCGGAGAGCCGGCGGAGGCCGCGGACGACCCGCACCCTCGCGGCACCGGCGCTGCAACCCAGCCGGTCGGCGACCTGGTCGTAGGGAAGGTTGAGGCCGACGCGCAGCCAGAGGGCATCGGCCTCATGGGTGGGAACCGACTCCATGGCGTCGCGGACGGCCCGCCGCATGGGCTCGAGGTCGACGAGCGCCTCGATGCGTTCGAAGTCGGCGGTCTCGAGGTTGGGCATCGTGGCGATGCCCAGGCGCTCCCGGTACCGGGTGGAGAGCCGGCGGCCCCGGGCCAGGCGGCCCAGCTGGTTGCGGGCGATGCCGAGGAGCCAGGGCCGAGCCGTCGAGGTGTCGGCCCGGTAGCGGCGCCGGGTGACGAAGGCCTCGGCGAAGACCTCCATGGCCAGGTCGGCGGCGGTCTCGGCGTCGCCGGTCCGCTGGTAGCACCAGGCCAGCACGGCGTCGACGTGGCGGCTGTAGAAGAGCGCGAAGGCGCGCGAGTCCCTGCTCGAGTCGCGGAGCAGCTCGCCGTCGGACAGCGAGCTCCCCGCACCTGGGCGCGGACCGGTCACACCCCTCTATGCCTTTCCGGGCCGGACGCGTTACTGGACGCGGC
This sequence comes from Acidimicrobiia bacterium, assembly GCA_050249235.1. GTDB lineage: Bacteria > Actinomycetota > Acidimicrobiia > Acidimicrobiales > CADCSY01 > JAEKLB01. The sequence continues at coordinate 6,460 of JBFWQW010000025.1, forward strand.
GTCGGGCCCGGTCGGGCACCGTCGTCCGGCGGTGCCGGGCCCCCGCCGGGCACCCAGCACCGCGGGACGGGGCCGTCAGCGGGGCAGCGCGCCCTCGATGGCGGCGATCACCTCGGGATCGTCCGGCGTCACCTGGGGCCGGAACCGGCCGATGACCTCGCCGGCCGGCGAGACGAGGAACTTCTCGAAGTTCCACTTGACGTCCCCGGCCTCGCCCGAGGCGTCCGCCTGCTGCTTGAGCCGGGCGAAGAGCGGGTGCTGGTTGGCCCCGTTCACGTCGGTCTTCTCCAGGAGCGGGAAGCTCACCCCGTAGGTCGTCGAGCAGAACTCGGCGATCTCCTCGGCCGTGCCCGGCTCCTGGCCCATGAACTGGTTGCAGGGCACACCGATCACGGAGAAGCCGCGGTCCCGGTAGGTCTCGTGGAGCTTCTCGAGGGCTTCGTACTGCGGGGTGAGGCCGCATTTCGAGGCCACGTTGACGATGAGGAGCGCTTCGCCCTCGTGGTCCTTGAGGGAGGCGTCCTGCCCCTCGAGGGTCTTCACCGGCGCGTCGTAGATGGACATCGGCGCAGTCTGTCAGGACGGCACCCGATCGGCACCCGCGACCACGCGGGGTCGGTCAGGTCGGGAGGCGGGCGACGACGTGGTCGATGCAGGCGGTGAGGGCCAGGACGTCGTCGGGCTCGACCGCCGGGAACATGGCCACCCGCAGCTGGTTCCGGCCCAGCTTGCGGTAGGCGAAGGTGTCGACGATCCCGTTGGCCCGGAGGGCGGCGACGACGTCGTCGGCCGCGATCGAGGGATCGAGGTCGATGGTGCCGACGACGGGCGAGCGCATCTCGGCGTTCGTGACGAACGGCGTGGCGTACTCCGAGGCCTCGGCCCACCGGTAGAGGTGGCCGGCCGAGGTGGCCGACCGGCCGACGGCCCAGTCGAGTCCCCCCTGGTCGAGGAACCACCGGATCTGGCGGTCGAGGAGGAACAGCGTGGCGAGGGCGGGCGTGTTGTAGGTCTGGTCGAGCCGGCTGTTGTCGAGGGCCAGCTTCAGGTCGATCGACGCCGGGATCCACCGGCCGCCGGCCGCCAACTGCTCGATCCGCTCGATGCCGGCCGGCGAGCAGGCCGCCAGCCAGAGCCCGCCGTCGCTGGCGAAGACCTTCTGCGGGGCGAAGTAGTAGACGTCGACCTGGGCCGGGTCCCAGCGCAGCGCGCCGGCGCCCGAGGTGGCGTCGACGGCGACGACGGCGCCGTCGCCCTCCGGACCGGTGCCCGGCGGGCGGTGGAGCGGGGTGACGACACCGGTCGACGTCTCGTTGTGGGTGAACGCGTACACGTCGACGCCCTCGGTCCGGTGCGGTCCCGGGTGGCTGCCCGGCTCGGCCCGGACGATCTCGGGCGCTTCCAGGAAGGGGGCCGACTCGGCCGCCTCGGCGAACTTGGACGAGAACTCGCCGAAGACGAGGTGCTGGCTGCGGGTCTCGATGAGCCCGAAGGTGGCGGCGTCCCAGAACACGGTCGACCCGCCGTTGCCGAGCACGATCTCCCATCCCTCTGGCAGGCCGAACAGCTCGGTGAGGCCCCTGCGAACCGAGCCCACCACCGCTCGCACGGGGGCCTGGCGGTGGCTCGTGCCGAGCCAGGTGCCGGCCACGTCGGCCAGGGCCTGCACCGCCTCGGGCCGCACCTTCGACGGCCCGGACCCGAACCGCCCGTCGGCGGGCAGGAGGTCGGTCGGGATCTCGATGCGGGGCGGGGTCACGGCTGGTCCTCTGCTCGTCGGGGGGGCGGTGGGGTTCGGTCGGCGTGTCGGCTGGCGGGGGTCGGTGGGCGGGGATCGGTGGGCACCTGGCCGCGATCGGGCCGGTTCGACCCCGGTGGATTCGCTTCGGGGGTCGGCCCGGTGCCGTGCCACTATCGCGCCCGTGCGCAGGGTGTCCCGGGTCGTATCCGCCATCGCCGAGTCGGCCACCCTGGCGGTCGACGCCAAGGCCAAGGCCCTCAAGGCGGCCGGCGAGGACGTGATCGGCTTCGGCGCCGGCGAGCCGGACTTCCCGACGCCGGCCCACATCGTCGAGGCCGCGGTCGAGGCCTGCCGCGACCCCCAGACCCACAAGTACTCGCCCACCCCGGGACTGCCGGCCCTGCGGGCGGCCATCGCCGCCAAGACGGTCCGCGACTCGGGCCTCGAGGTGGGCGCCGACCGGGTGCTGGTCACCAATGGCGGCAAGCACGCCGTCTACAGCGCCTTCCTCACGCTGCTCGACCCCGGCGACGAGGTGCTGCTGCCGGCGCCGTACTGGACCACCTATCCCGAGCCGATCCGGATGACCGGCGCGGTGCCGGTCGAGGTGGCCACCGACATCACCTCGGGCTTCCGGGTGACGCTCGAGCAGCTGGAGGAGGCCCGGACCCCCCGCACCAAGGCGCTCGTCTTCGTCTCGCCCTCGAACCCCACCGGCGCCGTCTACCCGGCGGCCGAGGTGGAGGCCATCGGGCGCTGGGCCGTCGAGCACGGCATCTGGGTGATCACCGACGAGATCTACGAGCACCTCACCTACGACGACAACGTGTTCACGTCCATGCCGGTCCTCGTGCCCGAGCTGGCCGACCGGTGCGTCGTCCTGAACGGCGTGGCCAAGACCTACGCCATGACCGGCTGGCGGGTGGGGTGGCTGATCGGCCCGCCCGACGTCGTCTCGGCGGCCACGAACCTCCAGTCCCACTCGACGTCGAACGTGTCGAACGTGGCCCAGCGGGCCGCGCTGGCCGCGGTGGCCGGCGACCTGTCCGCCGTGGCCGAGATGCGGTCGTCGTTCGACCGGCGCCGCAAGCTCATGCACGAGCTCCTGTCGGGCATCGAGGGGCTGACGACGCTGCTCCCGCAGGGAGCGTTCTACGCCTTCCCGTCCTTCGAGGGGGTGCTCGGGCGCACCGTCGCCGGGCGCAAGGTGTCGAGCACCCTCGAGCTGTGCGAGGTGATCCTCGAGGAGGCCAAGGTGGCGATCGTCCCCGGCGAGGCCTTCGGGGCGCCCGGCTACGCCCGCCTCTCGTTCGCCCTCGGCGACGACGACCTCGGCGAGGGGATCCGTCGCATCGACGCCCTGCTGTCAAAGTAGGGACATGGCCCGGATCCTCGTCACGGAGAAGCTCGCCCCGGCGGGCCTGGACGCGCTGCGGGCCGCCGGCCACGAGGTGGACGAGCAGCTGGGCCTGTCGCCGGACGAGCTCCTCGTCGCGGTGAAGGGCGCGGCCGCCCTGATCGTCCGGTCGGCCACCCAGGTGACGGCCGACGTGCTCGAGGCGGGCACCGACCTCGTGATCGTCGGCCGGGCCGGTGCCGGCGTCGACAACGTCGACGTGGAGGCGGCCACCCGGCGGGGCGTCATGGTGGCCAACGCTCCCGGGTCGAACAGCGTCTCGACCGCCGAGCACGCCATGGCGCTGCTGCTCTCGATGGCCCGCAACGTCCCCCAGGCGGCGGCTGCGCTCAAGGCCGGCCGCTGGGAGAAGTCGCGGTGGGAGGGCGTCGAGCTGCACGGCAAGACGCTCGGCCTGATCGGTCTCGGCCGGATCGGCGCGCTCGTCGCCCAGCGGGCCCACGCCTTCGGCATGGCCGTGATCGCCTACGACCCCTACGTGGCGCCCGACCGCGGCCGCCAGCTCGGGATCGAGATCCTCCCCCTCGCCGACGTCGTGGCCAGGGCCGACTTCGTCAGCATCCACGCCAACAAGACCCCGGAGACGACCGGCATCGTCGGCGCCGAGCTCCTCCGGACGGCCAAGCCGAACCTCCGCATCGTCAACGCCGCCCGGGGCGGGATCATCGACGAGGCAGCCCTGGCCGAGGCCATCGGTGCCGGGCGGATCGCCGGCGCCGCGCTCGACGTGTTCGACAAGGAGCCCACCACCGAGTCGCCCCTCTTCGCCTTCGACCAGGTGGTCGTCACACCCCACCTGGCCGCCAGCACGCCCGAGGCCCAGGACAAGGCGGGCGTGATGATCGCCGAGCAGGTGGCCCTCGGCCTGGCCGGCCAGCTCGTGCCCTTCGCCGTCAACGTGGCCGCCGGCGAGGCGTCCGACGTGGTGGCGCCCTACCTCGCCCTGGCCGACCGCCTCGGCTCGCTGCTCGGCGGCCTCGTCGGAGGCGTGCCCCCGGTGCTCGACGTGGAGTTCCACGGCCAGCTGGCCGGCTACGACACCCGCATCCTCACCCTGTCGGTCCTGAAGGGCCTGATCGGCCGGACGGGCGACGACCCGGTCTCGTTCGTGAACGCCCCCCAGCTGGCCGCCGAGCGGGGCGTCGAGGTGCGGGAGACGACCACCTCGGCGGTGCAGGACTACGTGAACCTGGTGGTGGTGCGGGGCGGCGAGCACTCGGTCGGCGGCACCCTCGCCGGGCCCCGGTCGGAGCCCCGGATCGTCATGCTCGACGGCCACACCGTCGAGCTGCCGCCCGCCGACCACCTGCTCGTGGTGCGCAACGACGACCGGCCCGGGATGATCGGCCTCGTCACCGGCGCCCTCGGCGCCGCCGGCGTCAACATCTCCGACCTCCACCTCGGCCGCTCGCTGGTCGGCGAGGTGGCGCTCCAGGTCCTCGCCCTCGACGAGCCCGCCCCGCCCGAGGTGCTCGACCACCTCCGCGCCGCCGACGGGATCGCCTCAGTCCACGCGCTGTAGACCCAGTCCACGCGCTGGAGACCCGGTCGCGCTGCTCGTTCCTCGTTCGTCCTAGGGGGAACAGCCCCGTCCGTCTCGACAGAGCACGGTCACTCCTCGACGGTGATGGCGCCGGTGGGGCAGTGGGTCGCGGCGGCCAGCACCTTGTCGCGGAGCGCGGGGTCGACGTCGTCCTCCTGCAGGAGGTAGAGGAAGCCGTCGTCGCGCACCTCGAAGACCTCGGGCGCCTCCCGCATGCAGTTGGCGGTCGAGACGCACAGGTCGTAGTCCACGGCGATCCGCATGGCGGCCTCCTCAGCGCTTGGCTCGGGTGAAGCCGGCGGCCTCGGCCGCATCGGCGTCGACGAAGCAGGTGTCGGCGTTGGTGCGCTCGTAGGCGACCATGCCGGGCAGGTGGTAGAGCCCGCTCGAGGCCTTCCCCTTCACGGGATGGGAGGCGGGGCAGGCGCCGTCGACGGGTTCGGCCGCGCCGCCGGTGCCGGGCCTCTCGGCGGGCAGGCCGGCTTCGGGGTCGGGCTCGGGGTCGGCCTCGACTTCGGCCGCGGGCGCGACCGCCGGGCCGTCGCCGCTCGGGATCGGCGGCCACGAGGCCGTGAGCGGTGGGGCGCCGACGTCGCGGAACCAGCGGGCCGCCCGGAGGAGCCCCACGCCGACCGCGCCGGCGAGGCCGGCCCAGAGCCCGAGGCGCACTGCCCGTCGAACCATCGCCGGACCCTACCGCCGACCGGCTCGTTGGCGGCGGGAGCCGGGAGGGGTACCCTGGCCGGCGTCATGGACCCGATGCGCGAGCGCCGCCTGCACATCCTCCTCCTTACGTGAGGCGGGCACCGACACCGGTGCTCGCCCTTCCGCCTCCTGTCCCGCCCGGGCCAGGGGGTTTTCTTTTGCACCCGAAAGCGAGACGTGATGGCCCCGAAGCCGTTCGAGCCGAAGACGATGCCGTTCGAGAAGTACGCGCCGTTCCGGCCGCTGCCGCTCGTCCTCGCCGACCGGTCCTGGCCCGACCGCCAGATCGAGAAGGCCCCGCTCTGGTGCTCGGTCGACCTCCGTGACGGCAACCAGGCGCTCATCGACCCGATGGACCCGGTGCGCAAGCGGCGGATGTTCGACACCCTGGTCCGCATGGGCTTCAAAGAGATCGAGGTCGGCTTCCCATCGGCATCGCAGCCCGACTACGACTTCGTCCGCACGCTGATCGAGGACGACCTGATCCCCGAGGACGTCACGATCCAGGTCCTGGTGCAGTGCCGTCCGGAGCTGATCGAGCGCACCTACGAGTGCCTGCTCGGTGCGCCCCGGGCCATCGTCCACTTCTACAACTCGACCTCGGTCCTGCAGCGCCGGGTGGTGTTCCGCCAGGACAAGGAGGGCGTCATGCAGATCGCCGTCGACGCCGCCCGCCTCTGCCGGAAGCTCGAGGACCGGCTGCCGGGCACCGACGTCCGCTACGAGTACTCGCCGGAGAGCTTCACCGGCACCGAGCTCGAGTACGCCGCCGAGGTGTGCGCGGCCGTCACGGACGTGATCGAGCCGACGACCGACCGAAGGATCGTGCTCAACCTGCCGGCCACGGTCGAGATGTACACGCCCAACATCTACGGCGACGCCATCGAGTGGATGCACCGCAACCTGGCCCACCGCGACAAGGTGGTCCTGAGCCTCCATCCCCACAACGACCGCGGGACGGCTGTGGCCGCGGCCGAGCTCGGCGTCATGGCCGGCGCCGACCGGGTCGAGGGAACCCTGTTCGGCAACGGCGAGCGGACCGGCAACGTCGACATCGTCAACCTGGCCATGAACCTGTTCAGCCAGGGGGTCGACCCGGAGCTCGACATCAGCGACATCGACGGGCTCCGCCGGGTGGCCGAGTACTGCAACCGCCTGCCGGTGCACGACCGCCATCCGTACGTGGGCGACCTCGTCTACACGTCGTTCTCGGGGTCGCACCAGGACGCCATCAAGAAGGGCTTCGAGGCGCTGCCGGCCGACTACGACGTCTGGGCGGTGCCCTACCTGCCCATCGACCCGAAGCACGTGGGTCGCAGCTACGAGGCCGTCGTCCGGGTGAACAGCCAGTCGGGCAAGGGCGGGGTCGCGTACATCATGAAGGCCGAGCACGGCCTCGACCTGCCCCGGCGGCTCCAGATCGAGCTGTCGAAGACGGTGCAGACGATCACCGAGGACAGTGGGACGGAGATCTCGCCGGCGGCCATGTGGGAGGCCTTCGTCGAGGCCTACCTGCCGGCCGAGCCGGCGGTGCAGCTGCTGGCCCACGAGGAGTCGACGACCAGCGGCGAGGGGTCGCGCATCACGGCCCAGCTGCTCGTCGACGGCGAGCACCGGACCGTTGCCGGGCGGGGCAACGGTCCGATCGCGGCGTTCGTCCACGCCCTGCAGGCCGACCTCGGCGTCGAGCTCGAGGTGGTCGACTATGCCGAGCACGCCGTGGCGGCCGGCTCCGACGCCACCGCCGTTGCCTACGTCGAGGCCCGGGGGGCCGACGGCGAGGTGCGATGGGGCGTCGGCATGGACGAGAGCATCACCTCGGCCTCCCTCGTGGCCGTGGTCAGCGCCCTCAACCGCCTCCGGACCACCGCCTCCTGATCCGTTCCGGGTTCGAGGATCCACGTCGGTGCAGGAACCGTGAACCCGGAACGGAAGGAGAGGGTCAGAGGCGGGCGACGAGCTCGCCGTGGACGACGACGAAGACGGCGTCGGGGTCGGCCGCCCACGCCTGCCAGCCGGCGGCGAGCTCGGCCAGGGTCGGCTCGGAGGCGATGCCGTAGGCGACGGCCTGCTCGGCGAACGCCGACCGCATGGTGCGCTCGGCCCACACGTCCGCCCACCAGGCGGCATCGTCGCCGGTGAAGGTCCAGGTGGAGGTGGTGTAGGTGGTGTCGGCGAGGCCGGCGGCACGGGCCCATGCCGGGAGGCGGCGGCCGGCCGCCGCCTCGGCCCCGTTGCGGCGGGTGACGGCCAGGTAGGCGTCGAGCCAGCCGTCGAGGGCGGCCGACGCCGGGTGCCAGGCCATGGCCGGGTAGTCCGCGTCGCGGACCGCCACGACCCCGCCGCCGGGGCGGGCCAGCCCGGCCAGGGCGCGGAGGGCGCCGACGGGGTCGGCGAGGTGCTGCAGCACCTGGTGGGCGTGCACGACGTCGAAGGGGCCGTCCACGTCGGAGTTGCCGTCGAGCCGGTGGAGGTCGCCGGTCGCGAACGTGGCGTTGATGGTCCCGCGGGCGGCGGCGGTGGCCCGAGCCTCGTCGACCACCTCGGGGGACAGGTCGATGCCCGTCACCCGGCCCGGCGCCACCCGCTCGGCGAGGTCGCACGTCAGCGTGCCCGGGCCGCACCCCACGTCGAGCAGCGTCAGCCCGGGCCGGAGCCGGGCCAGCAGGTGGGGCGCCGAGTTCGCCGCCGTCCGCCACCGGTGCGACCGCAGCACCGAGTCGTGGTGCCCGTGGGTGTACGCCCCCGGCCCCGGCGCCCCCGACACCGCACCCGATCCGCCCACCCCATTCGAACTCGGTGCGCACGTCGCCGCTGAGCGGCGATCTCCGCACCGAGTTCGGGGGAGGGGGGCGGGATGGTCACGCCGTCGAGGGGAGGAAGGTGGCCCGGCCGGCCTCGTAGGCGGTGATGTCGGGCTCGTTGCGGAGGGTGAGGCCGACGTCGTCGAGCCCCTCGAGCAGGCGGTAGCGGGTGAAGTCGTCGAGGGGGAACGTGCCGGCCAGCCCGGCGGCCGGGGCCTCGACGGTCCGCCGCTCCACGTCGATGGTGAGCTCGAGGTCGGGGTCGGCGGTGACGGCCCGGAGCAGGGCCTCGCCGAGCTCGGCCTCGACGACGACCGGGACGAGGCCGACCTTGGTGCAGTTGTTCCGGAAGATGTCGCCGAAGCGGGGCGAGACGATGGCGCGGAAGCCGAAGTCCTCGAGGGCCCAGACGGCGTGCTCCCGGGACGAGCCGACGCCGAAGTTCGGGCCGGCCACGAGGATGGTGGCGCCGGCGTGCTCGGGCCGGTTCAGCACGAAGTCGGCGTCGTTCTCCCGCCAGCTGGCGAACAGGCCGGCGCCGAAGCCGGTGCGCTCGACCCGCTTCAGCCACTCGGCCGGGATGATCTGGTCGGTGTCGACGTCGCTGCGGTCGAGCGGCAGGGCGGTGCCGGTGATGATGCGGACGGGCTCCATCGGGATCAGGCCTCCAGGTCGGCGGGGGTGGCGAAGGTGCCGGCCACGGCGGTGGCCGCCGCCACCGCCGGCGACACGAGGTGGGTGCGCCCGCCCCGGCCCTGGCGGCCCTCGAAGTTGCGGTTGCTGGTGGACGCGGCCCGCTCGCCCGGGGCCAGCTTGTCGGGGTTCATGGCGAGGCACATCGAGCAGCCCGGCTGGCGCCATTCGAAGCCGGCCGCCTCGAAGACCCGGTCGAGCCCCTCGGCCTCGGCCTGCTCCTTCACCCGGAACGAGCCGGGCACGACCAGGGCCCGCATCCCGGCGTGGACGTGGCGGCCGCCGACCACGGCCGCCGCGGCCCGCAGGTCTTCGATGCGGCTGTTCGTGCACGAGCCGATGAAGACGGTGTCGACGGGGATGTCGCGGATCGGGGTGCCGGCGGCGAGCCCCATGTACTCGAGGGCGCGGGCCGCGGCGTCGCGGCTGGCCGGGTCGCCGAACGAGTCGGGATCGGGCACCGAGCCGGAGAGGGGCACGACCTGGCCGGGGTTGGTGCCCCAGGTGACGTGGGGGGAGAGGGTGGTGCCGTCGAGCACGACCTCCTTGTCGAAGGTGGCGGCGGCGTCGGTGGTGAGCCGCCGCCAGCCGTCGAGGGCCCGCTCCCAGTCGGCGCCCTTCGGGGCGTACGTGCGGCCCTCGAGGTAGGCGAACGTGGTGTCGTCGGGCGCGATGAGTCCGGCCTTGGCGCCGGCCTCGATCGACATGTTGCAGACGGTCATGCGGCCCTCCATCGAGAGGCCCCGGAACACCGAGCCCCGGTACTCGATGACCGAGCCGATCCCGCCGCCGGTGCCGATGCGGCCGATGATGGCCAGCACCACGTCCTTGGCCGTCACCCCGGCCGGCAGCTCGCCGTCGACCGTCACGGCCATCGTGCCGGGCCGGTCCTGGGGCAGCGTCTGGGTGGCGAGCACGTGCTCGACCTCGGAGGTGCCGATGCCGAAGGCCAGCGCGCCGAAGGCGCCGTGGGTGGAGGTGTGGCTGTCGCCGCACACGATCGTCATGCCCGGCTGGGTGAGGCCCTGCTCGGGGCCGATCACGTGGACGATGCCCTGGCCCGGATCGCCCATGGGGTGGAGGCGGATGCCGAACTCGGCGGCGTTCTCCCGCAGCACCTCGAGCTGGCGGCGCGAGATCGGGTCGGCCACCGGCTGCTCGAGCGAGTGCGTGGGCACGTTGTGGTCCTCGGTGGCCACGGTGAGCTCCGGCCGGCGGACGCGGCGGCCGGCCAGCCGGAGGCCGTCGAAGGCCTGGGGCGAGGTGACCTCGTGGACGAGGTGGAGGTCGACGTAGAGGAGGTCGGGCTCGCCGTCCGCCGACCGGACGACGTGGGCGTCCCAGATCTTCTCGCTCAGGGTCTGCGGTGCTGCCATCGGGCCTCACGATCAAGGGTGTGATCAGGTATCCGACCTCATCTCAATATACGAGATAGAGTCTCACTTGGTGGACATCACTGTAAGCGGCGTCGGCGTGATCGACAAGGCGGTGCGGGTGCTGGCCGCCGTCGAGGACGGGCCGGCCTCGCTCGCGGAGCTGGTGGCCAGGACGGGTCTGTCGCGACCGACCGCCCACCGCCTGGCCTGCGCCCTCGAGGATCACGGCCTGCTGCGCCGCGACGCCGACGGTCGCTTCGCCCTCGGCCTGCGCCTCGCCGCCCTGGGCCGGGCCGCCGCCGACGGCTTCGACCTGGCCGAGGCGGCCCGCCCGGCGCTCGTCGGGCTGGTGGAAGAGACCGGGGAGAGCGTGCAGCTCTACGTCCGCGACGCCGACCACCGGGTGTGCGTGCTGGCGCTGGAGTCGCCCCACGGGCTGCGGACGATCGTCGACGTCGGCGCCCGACTCCCGCTCGACCGCGGCTCCGGGGGCAGCGTCCTGCTCGGCCGGACCGGGGCCCGGGGCTGGGTCGAGAGCGTCGGGGAGCGGGTCGAGGGGGTGGCGTCGGTGAGCGCCCCCGTCGTCGACCAGGGCGGCCGGCTGGTCGCCGCCGTCAGCGTCTCCGGCCCGGTGGCCCGGACCACCCGGTCGCCCGGCCGCCGCTACGGATCCGCCGTCGTGGCCGCCGCCCGCCGCGTCGAGACCGCCCTCGCCGGCTGACCCCACCCGAACCGGGTGCGGCTCGGACGGCACCCAGCTCGGAGGGGGAGGTCAGAGGGCGGGGCTGGAGCCGCCGTCGAGGTTGACGGCCGAGCCGGTCACGTAGGAGGCCCGGGCCGAGAGGAGGTAGGCGACGAGGTCGCCGAACTCGTCGGCCCGGCCGATGCGACCGAGCGGGATGCCGGCCGACAGCTGGCGGTGCACCTCGTCGAGGTCGCGACCAGACGCCTCGGCCCGCCGTCGCCACTGCCCGCTCTCGACGGTGCCGACGAGCACGGCGTTGACCCGGATCGACTCGGGCCCGAGCTCCTTCGACAGCGCCTTGGTGATGGCCAGCCCGGCCGCCCGGGAGGCGGTGGTGGGCAGCGACCGGGCGCCGGCCGACTTGGCGCCGACGTTGAGGACGTTGACGATCGAGCCCCCGCCCACGGCCCGGAGGTGGGGGAGCACGAGGCGGGACAGGCGCACCGCGGCCATGACCTTGAGGTCGAGGTCGTGCTGCCAGGTCTCGTCGGTCACCGACTCGAACGGTCCGCCCGACGCCTGGCCGGCGTTGTTCACGGCGCCGTCGATGCGACCGAAGCGCTCGGCCGTGGCCGCCACCAGCCGCTCGAGGTCGGCGCCGGACGTGACGTCGGCCCGGACGGCCAGCACCTCGCCGCCGGCCGCGGCCAGCCGGGCTTCCGTGGCCGCCAGCCGGCCCTCGTCCCGCCCGCACACGGCCACGCCGGCACCTTCGGCCACCAGCCGGTCGGCCAGCGCCGCGCCCAGCCCGTCGGTGCCACCGGTGACGACGAAGGCCTTGCCGGCCAGCTCCAGATCCATCCCGTCTTCCTAGCGGCCCGCCCGACCGCCGGCCCGTCCGGCGGGCGTGGATGCTGGCCGCCGGAAGGGATCAGCGGGGGAGCCGGTCGGCGACGTCGGCGGTGGCGGCCAGGAGGGCGGGGACGAACCGCTCGGGCATCCCGAGGCAGACGGTGTGGTGCCCGGCCACGTCGTGGACCGTGGCGCCGACCGCGCCGGCCTGCCAGCGCTGCTCGTCCGGCGGCACCAGCGGGTCCTCGGTGGTCACGACGACCGAGGCCGGCACGTCGACCTCGCCGATCCAGGGCCGGGCGTCCCACCGGCCGAGCTCGCCACCGGCCTGGAGCAGGGTCCGCCCGTCGGCCAGCAGGAGCTCCTCGCTCACCCACGGGCCGAGGCCGCGGCGGATGTTGACGCCGCCCACGATCCGGGCCGTCGCCGCCGTGGCCAGCGGGGTGGGCACCAGCTGGGCAGCGGCGCCGAGCGATCCGAGCAGGTCGAGGCGGGCCCGGCCGGCCCGCGATCGCGCGAAGCGGGCGGCTGTGGCGCACAGCACGAGGCCCTCGACCCGGTGGCGGTGCCGGCGCCAGAGCAGCGAGGCGATCGGCCCGCCCATCGAGTAGCCGCAGGCCACCACCCGGTCGATGCCGAGCACGTCGAGCAGGGCGGCGGCGTCGTCGGCGCAGTCCGCCAGCCGGAACCGCCGGCCGTTGCGGATGCCCCGCCCGTGGCCCCGGTGGTCGAGGGTCACCACCCGGAACCGGGCCGCCAGCGGCTCGTAGGCGGCGAACCAGTTGAGGTCGGCCGTGCCCGTCCAGCCGTGGAGCAGCAGGATCGTCGGCGCGCCCGGCGGTCCGGCCAGCTCCCGCACGAAGGTGGTGCCCCGGCCCGGCAGCACGACCTTGCGGCCCGGCGGCAGCGGCGGGGCGTGGGGAGGCTCGGGCACCGGCTGTGTCTACCGGTCGCGGCCGGTAACACGACCGCGGAGCCGAGGGATCTCAGGAGATCGAGACGACCTCGACGGCCAGGGCGGTGCCCTTCACGTCGTAGGAGCGGGTGTCGCCGGGGGAGGCACCCAGCAGGGCCGACCCGAGCGGGGAGCCGGGCGAGACCACCTCGTAGCTGTCGTGGCGCTCCTCGATCGAGCCGACCAGGTAGCGCTCGGTGTCGTCGTCGCCGACGAAGCGGACCTCGACGATCGAGCCGATGCCCACCACGTCGGTGGGGCCGGCCTTGTCGACGATCACGGCGTCCCGCAGGATCGCCTCGAGGTGGCGGATGCGGGCCTCCATCTTCCCCTGCTGGTCCTTGGCGGCGTGGTAGTCGCCGTTCTCGGACAGGTCGCCCAGCATGCGGGCCGCCTCGATCTTGTGGGCGATCTCGATCCGGCCCTCGCCGGTCAGCTCCTCCAGCTCCGTCGCCAACCGGGCGTGCGCCTCCGGCGAGAGCTCCTGCGCATCAGCCATGGCGCCGAGGGTACCCAGGCGGCCGCCCGCCGCCGCCCCGCTCCCCTCGCCCGCCCCGCCCGGCGTCCCCACCGCCGGGTTCGGTGCGATCTCCCCTATCATCCACGCCATGTCCGCTGGTCGGGCGCTCGCGCCCGCCTCATCGACCGCTCGCATCATCATCGTGTAGCGCACGCCGAGAGCTCGGCGTGCGCCCAAGACCGTCCACCCCGGTGGGCGGTCTTTCGCTTGTCGGGCTCGTGAGCCGGCAGCGCGGCACCGGAAGGGAACCCCAGGCCATGGCACATCGGATCGGCGTGATCGGCGGCGACGGCATCGGGCCGCAGATCGTCGACGCGGCCATGGCCGTGGTGCGGGCGACGGGCGTGGCCATCGAGGAGGAGCGGTTCGACCTCGGCGCCGACCGCTACGTCCGCGATGGCCACGTGCTCGACGACGACGACCTCGGGCGCATCCGGGCCTGCGACGCCATCCTGAAGGGACCCCTCGGGCCGCCGATCGGGAGCACGGCCGTGCCGTCGGGGCTGATCGAGCGGGGGATCATCCTGCGGCTCCGGTTCGCGCTCGACCAGTACGTCAACCTGCGGCCCTTCAACGGCAACGGCCTCGACTTCGTGGTCGTCCGGGAGAACACCGAGGGCAGCTATGCCGGCGAGGGCGGGTTCCTGCGCAAGGACACCCCCCAGGAGATCGCCACCCAGGGCTCGGTGAACACCCGCATGGGTGTGGAGCGCTGCGTCCGCTACGCCTTCGAGCTGGCCACGGCCCGGCCGAGGCGCCACCTCACGCTGGTCCACAAGACCAACGTGCTGACCTTCGCCGGCGACCTGTGGCAGCGGACCTTCACGGCTGTCGCCGCCGAGCACCCCGACGTCGAGACCGCCTACAACCACGTGGACGCGGCCTGCATCTACCTGGTCGAGGACGCTGCCCGCTACGACGTGATCGTGACCGACAACCTGTTCGGCGACATCCTCACCGACCTGGCCGGCGCCGTCTCCGGCGGGGTCGGTTTCGCCGGCACCGGCAACCTCAACCCGTCCCGCACCTCGCCGTCGATGTTCGAGCCGGTCCACGGCTCGGCCCACGACAGCGTCGGCACGGCGCGGGTGAACCCGAGCTCGCAGATCCTGTCGGCGGCGATGATGCTCGAGTTCCTGGGCGAGGCCGAGGCCGGCGCCCGCATCCGCAAGGCCCTCGACGACGTCCTCGCGTCGAACCCCGAACCCATCACCATCGGCGACCTGGTCGCAGGGAGAGTCTGAGCCACATGCCCATCACCGAGTCCGAGAAGATCTGGATGGACGGCGAGCTGGTGCCGTGGCAGGACGCCAAGGTGCACGTGCTCACCCACTCCCTTCACTACGGCCTGGGTGTGTTCGAGGGGATCCGCGCCTACGAGACGGCCCAGGGCCCGGCCGTGTTCCGGCTCACCCCCCACATCAAGCGGCTCTTCAACAGCGCCAAGATCTTCGGCATCGAGATCCCCTTCGGGCTCGAGGAGCTGATCGAGGCGACCAAGGAGACGGTCCGGGTCAACCACCTCGACAGCTGCTACATCCGCCCCATCGTGTTCCTGGGCTACGGCGAGATGGGGCTCAACCCGCTGCCGTGCAAGGTGCAGGTGTCGATCGCGGTGTGGCCGTGGGGCGCCTACCTCGGCGAGGAGGGGCTGGCCCACGGGGTGCGCATGAAGATCTCCTCCTGGCAGCGCCACGGCGTCAACGCCATGCCGCCGGCGGCGAAGGGCACGGGGATGTACATCAACTCGTCGATGGCGAAGGTCGAGGCCATCCACGCCGGCTACGACGAGGCCATCCTGCTCTCGCCCCAGGGCTACGTGAGCGAGTGCACCGGCGAGAACATCTTCGTGGTGCGCGACGGGGTGATCCACACCCCGCCCACCAGCGCCGGCGCGCTCCAGGGCATCACCCAGGACTCGATCCGCACCATCGCCGCCGACCTCGGCATCGAGTACCGCGAGTCGAACATCGTCCGGTCCGACCTCTACACCGCCGACGAGGCCTTCCTGTCGGGCACGGCCGCCGAGGTGGTGCCGATCCGCTCCGTCGACGACCGCGTGCTCGGCGACCCCGGGCCCGTCACGAAGGAGATCCAGAGCGTCTTCTTCGCGGCCGTGCGGGGAGAGGTCGACCGCTACAAGGACTGGAACGAACATGTCTGACGCGACCACCCGGCCCGGCGCCCGCCCCCTCCCGGAGCGAGTCGAGATCTACGACACCACGCTTCGGGACGGATCGCAGCTCGAGGGCATCTCGCTCACCGTCGACGACAAGCTGCGCATCGCCGAGCAGCTCGACCGGCTGGGCGTGCACTTCATCGAGGGCGGCTGGCCCGGCGCCAACCCGAAGGACGACGAGTTCTTCCAGCGGGTCCACGGCGAGCTGCATCTGGCCACGTCGACGCTGGTCGCCTTCGGCTCGACCCGCCGGCCGCTCGGCAAGGTCGACAGCGACCCCACCCTGCGCAACCTGGTCGACGCCAAGACGTCGGCGGTCTGCATCGTCGGGAAGTGCTGGGACTACCACGTCACCGACGCTCTCCGGGTGGAGCTGAGCGAGGGCGTGGCCATGGTGCGCGACTCGGTCGAGTTCCTCCGCGGCAGCGGGCTCGACGTGCTCTTCGACGCCGAGCACTTCTTCGACGGCTGGAAGCGCAACCCCGAGTTCAGCTTCCAGGTCCTCGAGGCGGCCACGCTGGCCGGCGCCGGCACGCTCGTGCTGTGCGACACGAACGGCGGGACGCTGCCCAACGAGGTGGAGGAAGCCGTCCTGCAAGTGACGTCGCACTTCGGCGACGACGTGAAGGTCGGCGTGCACCTCCACGACGACGCCGGCTGCGGCGTTGCCAACGCGCTGGCGGGCGTCCGGGGCGGCGCCCGCCAGGTGCAGGGCACCATCAACGGCTACGGCGAGCGCACCGGCAACTGCAACCTCACGTCGATCATCCCCAACCTCACCCTGAAGATGGGGGTGCGCACCATCCCGGAGGACCGGCTGCCGCTCCTCACCTCGGTGTCGCACCACATCGCCGAGCTGGTGAACATCACCATGAACCCCCAGCAGGCCTACGTCGGGCACTCGGCGTTCGCCCACAAGGCGGGGCTGCACACGAGCGCCATCGCCCGCCGCAAGGACGCCTACGAGCACGTCGACCCGGAGCAGGTCGGCAACGGCACCCGCTTCGTCGTGTCGGAGCTGGCCGGGCGCTCGACGCTGCAGCTGAAGGCGGCCGAGATCGGCCTCGACCTCGACGGCCGGGCCCTCGGCGCGGTGGTCGACCAGCTGAAGGAGCTCGAGCACCGGGGCTACCACTTCGAGGCGGCCGACGGCTCCCTCGAGCTGCTCATGCGCCGGGCCGGCGGCCTGGTGCCCGACTTCTTCGAGGTCGAGTCGTTCCGGGTCATCAGCGACGACGACGGCCACGGCGGCTTCCAGACCGAGGCCACGGTCAAGGTCCACGTCGGCGGCCGGCGCCACGTGACGGTGGCCGAGGGCAACGGCCCGGTCAACGCCCTCGACGCCGCCCTGCGGGCCGCCCTCGAAGCCCACTTCCCGGCCCTGCGGTCGATCCATCTCACCGACTACAAGGTGCGGGTGCTCGACACCTCGAAGGGCACCGGCGCCATCACCCGGGTGCTGCTCGACTCCACCGACGGCGAGCGGGCCTGGACCACCATCGGCGTCTCGGAGAACATCATCGAGGCGTCCTGGCAGGCCCTCCACGACTCGATCGTCTTCGGCCTCCTCCACGCCTGACCCTCCTCGGCCCGTCCCCATCCCGAACTCGGTGCGTTCCTCGCCGCTGAGCGGCGAGGAACGCACCGAGTTCGAGTGGGAGGGCGGGGTGGGGGAGCGCCGGCGCGGGCGTGGTTGACTGAGCGGCGATGGCCGCCCCGAACTACGTGCCGAACACGCTCGAGGAGCAGCCCCGCACCGGGCTCCCGATCCCGCCCGCGCCCACCTGGCGGGCCGACCGGCCGGGCGACGGGGGGCCCGACCTCCCGGCCGGGCCGGGCTTCGGCATCCCCGGCCCCGACCAGGGCTACGCCCTGAAGCTGGCCCGGGGCTTCGCCGGCCGGCTGCAGGTGGCGGGTCCCGAGACGGTCGAGGACGCCATCGCCGGCGGCCTGGCGGTGGCGACCAAGCGGGCCGCGGCCTTCGGGCGGGCCCCGGTGGTGCACGACCTCGAGGTGGCCTTCCGGGTTTGGGGCCTCCTCGGCGACGCCCCGCCCGAGCTGGTCGAGCTGCGCCAGACCCTCTTCCCGTCCGCCTCGCACCACTACGACCGGCAGCGGGCCATCGCCGACGCCACGCCCGAGGCCACGCTGCGTCTCACCCACCAGGAGGTGGCTCGGCGCTTCCCGGCCGACTGGCGGGCCCTGCTCGGCGGCTGACCCGGCCCGGATCCGGGCCGTCGCGCCGTCGCGCTCGCCTCGGGGCCCGGCACGAGCAAGGCTGCCGGGATGCAGCAGCCGATGCTCCTGACCGACGAGCAGCGCGAGTTCCGGGCCGTCATGCGGCGCTTCGCCGACGAGCAGGTGGCGCCCCACGCCGCCGAGATCGACCGTGACGAGCGCTACCCCTCGGAAGCCATGGCGGCGGGCCGGGCGATGGGCCTTCCCTCCCTGATGGTGCCCGAGGCCTACGGCGGCACGGGCGCCGACGCCGTCACCAAGGCGATCATGATGGAGGAGCTGGCCCGGGCCTGCGCATCCACCGCCCTCTGCTTCGGCATCACCGAGCTGTGCATCGACCCGCTTCTCAGCCCCTACGGGAGCGAGGAGCTCCGGGCCCGCTACCTGCCCCGGGTGGCCACCGGCGAGATCACCGG
Organism: Acidimicrobiia bacterium; assembly: GCA_050249235.1. Taxonomy (GTDB): domain Bacteria; phylum Actinomycetota; class Acidimicrobiia; order Acidimicrobiales; family CADCSY01; genus JAEKLB01. Next base: position 24,584 of record JBFWQW010000025.1, read on the forward strand.
GTCGTACTGCCTCAGCGAGCCCGACACCGGCTCCGACGTGGCCGCCATCCGCACCCGGGCCGTGCGGGACGGCGACGAGTACGTGCTCTCCGGCACGAAGTACTGGATCACCAACGCCGGGGTGAGCGACATCTACACGGTGTTCGCCAAGACCGACCCCGACGCCGGCCACCGGGGCATCTCCTGCTTCGTCGTCGAGAAGGAGTGGGGAGTCGAGGTGCCCAGGCTCGAGGACAAGATGGGCATGCGGGGGAGCCCGACGGGTGAGGTGCGCCTCGACGGTGTCCGGGTGCCGGCCGCCAACCGCGTCGGCGGCGAGGGCGAGGGCTTCTACGCCGCCATGTGGACCTTCGACCGGAGCCGGCCGGCCATCGGCGCCCAGGCCGTCGGCATCGCCCAGGGGGCGCTCGACGCGGCCGTCGCCTACATGAAGGAGCGCCGGGCCTTCGGTTCGGCCATCGCCGACTTCCAGGGCCTCCAGTTCATGGTGGCCGACATGGCCACCCAGGTGGAGGCGGCCCGCGGGCTCGTCTACCTCGCCTGCGCCATGGCCGACGCCGGCGACCCGGACGGGCGCCTGCAGCGCACCGCGGCCATGGCCAAGTACTTCGCGTCCGACGTGGCCATGAAGGTCACGACGGACGCGGTGCAGCTCTTCGGCGGCTACGGCTACACGAAGTCGTTCCCCGTCGAGCGCATGATGCGGGACGCCAAGCTCACCCAGATCTACGAGGGCACCAACCAGATCCAGCGGGTGATCGTGGCCGGCAAGATCCTGGGCTGACCGCGAGGCGGAAGGCGGCGGGGAACCCGGTCAGGCCAGGAGACGGGCCCGCAGCCCGCCGAGCACGTCGTCGTCGAGGCCGGCGTCGGTGAGGTACCCGAGAGGCGAGCCGTGCCGCTGGCGGAGGCCGTCGAGGAAGGCCCGCATCACGTGGGCGGGGGATGCCAGCAGCCAGGCCGGGCGCCGGCGCAGCTCCTCGGCCGTGTCCGGCTCGAAGCGGTCGAACCAGTCGACCTGGCGGGGCAGCGCCAGGTCGGTGAGCTGGTAGTCGGCGACGACGACGTCCTCGGGCACGCCCAGGGCGGTGAGGAGCAGGGCGGCCAGCATGCCGGTGCGGTCCTTGCCGGCCGCGCAGTGGAAGACGGCGGGGTGGTCTCGCTCGGCGAGGACCCGCACGGCAGCCGCCATCGCCGCCGCGCCCTCTTCGGCGATGAGCAGGTAGGCGCCGGCCGGGTCGGCCGGCTCGGGGTCGTCGAGGCCCGGCAACGGGGGGAGCCGGGTGGTCTCCTCCTCGAAGAGGGGGTGGTGGTGGAAGTCGACCTCGTGGTGGTCGAAGCGCCCGTAGCGGCCCAGCTCGGCCGTGCTGCGGAGGTCGACGACCGTCCGCAGGCCGAGCTCGTGCAGCCGCCCGCGGTCGGCCTCGGTCATGCGATGGAACATGTCCGAGCGGTAGACGTGGCCCCACGCCACCGTGCGGCCGTCGACGGTCTCGTAGCCGCCGAGGTCACGGAAGTTGAAGCAGGCCTCGAACTCGACGTGTCGCGGGTCGACTCCCATGGCGGCAGTCTGCCCTGGCGGGAGCCCCCCGGTACCCTCCGGCGGTGGCCCCGCCCCGCGTCCGATTCGCCCCGTCGCCGACCGGCTACCTGCACGTGGGTGGCGTCCGGAGCGCGCTCTACGACTGGCTGCTGGCCCGCCAGTCCGGCGGCACCTTCATCCTGCGGATCGAGGACACCGACACCGAGCGGAACCGGGAGGAGTGGGTCGACCTCATCGCCGACGACCTCCGCTGGCTCGGCCTCGACTGGGACGAGTACCACCGCCAGTCCGAGCGCGGCCACCTCTACGCCGACGCGGCCCGCCGCCTCGAGGCTGCCGGTGCCGCCTACTGGTGCGCGTGCACCCGGGACGAGATCGACGCCCGGGCGAAGGCCCGGGGCGGGCCGCCGGGCTACGACGGCCACTGCCGCGACCGCGGCCTGGCCGCCGGCGAGGGCCGGGCCCTGCGGTTCCGGACCCCCCGGGAGGGCGTGACGGTCGTGCCCGACGTCGTGCGGGGCCACCCCGAGTTCGAGAACGCCACCATCGAGGACTTCGTGCTCGTGCGCTCGAACGGCACGGCCATGTTCATCCTGGCCAACGCCGTCGACGACGGCGACATGCGCATCACCCACGTCGTGCGGGGCGAGGAGCACCTGCCGAACACGCCCAAGTACCTCCTGCTCTGGGACACCCTCGGCTACGGGGAGCACCCCGTCTTCGCCCACCTCCCGGTGGTGGTGAACGAGAAGCGCCAGAAGCTCTCGAAGCGCCGCGATCCGGAGGCCGCCGTCGAGCTCTACCGCGAGCAGGGCTACCTGCCCGAGGTGCTGGTGAACTTCCTCGCCCTCATCGGCTGGTCGCCCCGCGACGGCCGCGAGCGGCTCACGATGGCCGAGATGCTCGAGGCCTTCCGCCTGGAGGACGTGGGCAGCTCGCCGGGGTTCTTCGACGTGGCCAAGCTCCGGTCGTTCAACGGCGACGCCATCCGGGCGCTGCCCGCCGACGAGTTCGTCGCGCGGGCCCTGCCCTTCCTCGAGGGCGCCGACTGGGCCGAGCGGCTCGACGTCGGCGTCTTCCGCCAGGTCGCCCCGCTGGTGCAGGAGCGGGTGACGGTGCTGGCCGAGGTGGTGCCGATGGTCGACTTCCTGTTCCTCGACCACCCGGTGGCCGACGAGGCGTCCTGGCAGAAGGCGATGGCGGGCGCGGCCGCGCCGGCGGTGCTCGACGCGGTGCTCGCTGCCTTCGAGACGGTGCCGTGGTCGGCCGACGGGCTGAAGGACGCGGTGACCGCGGCCGGCGAGGCGGCCGGCCTGAAGCTGGCCAAGGCCCAGGCGCCGGTGCGGGTGGCGGTGACCGGGCGGACCGTGGGGCCGCCGCTGTTCGAGTCGCTCGAGGTCCTCGGGCGGGAGCGGGTGCTCGACCGCCTGCGGGCGGCCCGCGCCAGGTTGTGACGCTGCGCCGCCTCGTCAAGGTCGCGGCCGTCCTCGTCGGGCTCGGGGTCCTGTACTTCGCCGTCACGTTCGTGCAGGTGTGGTCGGCGGCCCGCCGGGACAGCGCCCGGCCCGCCGACGCCATCGTGGTGCTGGGGGCGGCGCAGTACGACGGCGAGCCGTCGCCGGCACTGCGGCTGCGGCTCGACCACGCCGCCGACCTCTACGAGCGGGGCCTGGCTCCCGTGGTCGTCCTCACCGGCGGCCGGCGGGAGGGCGACCGATTCACGGAGGCGATGGTGGGCTTCCTCCACCTCCGCGCCGCCGGCATCCCCGAGTCGGCGCTCCGCATCGAGAACCAGGGCACGAACACCTGGGAGAGCCTGGCGGCGGCGGCCCAGTTCCTCCGGGGGGAGGGGATCCGCGAGGTCGTGCTCGTCACCAGCCCCTACCACGCGCTGCGTGTCGAGCACATCGCCGCCGACGTCGGCCTCGACGGCCACGCCTCGCCCGCCCGGTCGGCATCGGGCCTCGGCGGGCTCCCGAGCCTGGTACGGGAGGCCGCCGCCGTCGGCGTCGGGCGGATCATCGGCTACCACCGCCTCGTCGACCTCGACCACCGGGTCGACGGCGCGCTCGCCCCCGTGCAGGTGACAGACCGAGCGGCGGTGAGGTAACCAGGGGGGGTGCCGTCCCCCGACCTGGCCCTGGCCTTCCGGCGCGTGCGGGCCGAGACGGAGCGGCTGGCCGCACCGCTGACGGCCGAGGACCAGACCGTGCAGTCGATGCCCGACGCCAGCCCCACCAAGTGGCACCGGGCCCACACAACCTGGTTCTTCGAGACCTTCGTGCTCGAGGGCCGGCCGGGCCACGAGCCCTTCGACCCGAGCTACCGGGTGCTGTTCAACTCGTACTACGAGCAGGTCGGCGACCGGCACCCGCGGGCCGAGCGGGGCCTGCTCAGCCGCCCGGGCGTCGCCGAGGTCGCCGCCTTCCGGACCCACGTCGACGCTGCCATGGGCGCCCTCCTCGACGCCGGGGAGCTCGACGGGCGGACCGCCGGCCTCGTCGAGCTCGGCCTCCACCACGAGCAGCAGCACCAGGAGCTGCTGCTCATGGACGCCCACCACGTCCTGGCCTGCAACCCCCTCGACCCGGTCTACGCCGCCGACGCCCCCCGGCCGACCCCCGACCCCGACCCGGCGCCGGCCGGGTGGATCGGCTCCGAGGGCGGGGTGGTCGAGGTGGGCCATGCCGGCGACGGCTTCGCCTTCGACAACGAGGGACCCCGCCACGCCGTCCTGCTCCACCCCTTCGAGGTGGCCGCCGGGCTCGTGACCAACGGCGACTGGCAGGCCTTCGTCGCCGACGGCGGCTACCAGCGGCCGGAGCTGTGGCTCTCCGACGGGTGGGCCCTGGCCGGGGCGCAGGGCTGGAGCGGACCGCTGTACTGGTCGGCCGACGCCACCACCGAGCGCACGCTGGCCGGGCGGGTGCCGATCGATCCCGCCGCGCCGGTCCGCCACGTCAGCTACTACGAGGCCGACGCCTACGCCCACTGGGCCGGCGCCCGCCTGCCGCTGGAGGCCGAGTGGGAGTCGGCGGCGGCGGCGGGCCGGCTCCGGTCGGTCGACGGCCAGGTCTGGCAGTGGACGGCGAGCGCCTACCTGCCGTATCCCGGCTTCCGCCCGGCCGCCGGCGCGGTGGGGGAGTACAACGGCAAGTTCATGGTGAACCAGCACGTGCTGCGGGGGAGCTCCTGCTACACACCCGCCGGTCACGCCCGGGTCACCTACCGGAACTTCTTCCCGCCGTCGTCCCGCTGGGCCGTGTCCGGCGTCCGCCTGGCGAGGGATGCGGCCTGATGGGGCGACCCGACCTCGAGGCCACGGTCACGATCGAGCGCCGGCTCGACCCGGCCGCGGCCCGGGCCGCGCTCGAGGCGGACACCCGGACGGGGCTGACGGCACCGGCCAAGTGGCTGCCGCCCATCTGGTTCTACGACGACCGGGGCTGCGCGCTGTTCGACGAGATCACCCGGTTGGACGAGTACTACCCGACCCGCGTCGAGCGGGTCATCCTCGAGGCCCACGCCAAGGAGATCGCGGCGGCCTCCGGCGCCGACACGCTGATCGAGCTCGGCTCCGGCACGTCGGAGAAGACCAGGATCCTGCTCGACGCGCTCTGCGACGCCGACCACCTCCGCCGGTTCGTCCCCCTCGACGTGAGCGAGTCGACCCTGGCGACGGCGGCGGCCTCGATCGCCGGGCACTACGGCGTGCCGGTGGACGCGGTGGTGGGCGACTTCACCCGCCACCTCGTGCACCTGCCCACCGGGGGGCGCCGGCTCCTCGCCTTCCTCGGCAGCACCATCGGCAACCTCGACCCCGACCAGCGGGCCCGCTTCCTGTTCGACGTCGACGCCACCCTCGTGCGGGGCGACGCCTTCCTGCTCGGCACCGACCTGGTGAAGGACCCGGCCAGGCTGGTGGCCGCCTACGACGACGCCCGGGGCGTGACCGCCGAGTTCAACCGCAACGTGCTGCACCGCCTCAACCGGGAGCTCGGGGCCGACTTCGACGTGGCCGCCTTCGACCACGTGGCCCGCTGGGACGACGAGCGCTCGTGGATCGAGATGCGCCTCCGGGCGACCCGGGCCATGACGGTGCGGCTCCCGGCCCTCGGCCTCGAGGTCGGCTTCGGGGCCGGCGAGGAGCTCCGCACCGAGATCAGCGCCAAGTTCACGCCCGACCAGGTGACGGCCGAGCTGTGGGACGCCGGCCTCGTCGTCCGGGAGGCCTGGACCGACCCGGCGGGCGACTTCCTCCTCACCCTCTCCACGCCCTACTGCTGAGGCGCCCTCTCCCGTTCTTTGTCGCGCCGCGCACCCCTGAAGCGGCCACCGCGACAAGGATGGGTGGTCTGGGGGTGACGTCGGTCCGGCGAGCCGCGGCTACGATCTCCGTCCGCCCGTTCGGGGGTGGTGTAATCGGCAACACAACTGGTTCTGGTCCAGTTATTCGGGGTTCGAGTCCTCGCCCCCGAGCTCCCAGCCCCGGCTGGGGACTCACCAACCGAAGTGCACGGCCCCATCGTCTAGTGGCCTAGGACACCACCCTCTCAAGGTGGAGACACGGGTTCGAATCCCGTTGGGGCTGCTTCTTCCCGGGAGCCGCAGGCCGGCCTGCGGCTCCCGCCGGGCGTCGTGCCCGTGACCCGGCCGGCTCAGGACAGCTCGTCCTGGACCGCGGGTGTCGGACGTCAGCGGTCGGCGAGGTCCCGACGGTCACCCGCATGGCATGGATGGCCCCCAAGGCGCACTGCGGGGGCTCAGCGTGCAGATGCACGGTTTGGTTTGTTCCTGAATCCATCCTTGACAAGCACGAGCAATCCTGCCTTCACTGGTCCAGCATCAGGCCGTCCGTCAATGGGTGCCCCCCTTGAGGAGCGCCTCCCATACCTTCACGGAGCCAGGGGGATGTGTGATTGAACGGCGGATCGGCGGCCGATTGGTCGCGAGTCTCGTAGGTGTCGCGGCCGCTGTCGGTGTCGTTTGGGCGGCGACTGGCCGCGATGCCTCGCCCGGTCCCGGTCGGGACGTCGGACGTCAATCGGACGGCGAGGTTGAGCCATCGGTGAGCGCCTTGCTTGACGCCGGCGTTTGCTTCGCACGTCTGGTGCCTCCCACCGATATCCGGAGTCGGTTCTCCCAGAGCGGAGACAGTGTCCTCTTCTCGGGCGGTGAATGCTCCTCCGGCATTCCGGCTGCCGAGCGTCCCCGGGTGCGCGCGATCAATCTCGTCGATGGCACGAT